>CAZZDO010000129.1:0-12504 GCA_964653205.1 uncultured Armatimonadia bacterium
ACAGCGCCTCGTGCTCCATGGTGATGTTGCCGCGCTCGTCGGCGGTGGTGCCGCGAATGAGCGCCACGTTGATGGGAAGGGCATGGTAGAAGAGCCACTCGCGCCCGGCCAACTCGATCAGCTCGACGAGGTCCTCGGTCGTCGCTTCGTTGAGCTTCCCGCCGCCGTTGCGCGGGTCCACGTACGTCTTCAGGCCAATATGGGTGATGGCTCCGGGACGCCCGGCGGCGATGTCGCGGTAGAGGTGGCAGATAACGCCCTGCGGCCAGTTGTAGGCCTCGACCTTCCCCTCGACCGCCAGCTTCCCCAGCCCCGGGCACAGGCCCCAGTGGCCCCCGATGATGCGCTTGACGAGCCCCTCGTGCGCCAGATGGTTGATGCCGCGGGTCTTGCCGTCGCCCTGCCCGGCGGCGTACATGATGGTCAGGTCGCGCGGCTGGCCCTCGGCCAGAAAGCGCCGCTCGATGGCGGCCGTCAGGGCCTCGGGGTGGCCGGCCCCGACGAAGCCCCCGACGCCAATCGTGGCGCCGTCGGGGATGCGGGCGACGGCTTCGTCAACACAGATGAGCTTGCTGGACACGGGCTACTCCTTCGGGGTATCGCCGACGCCAGGCCAGAGGATGGGAATGCCGTGCTTGGCCGCGAGAATCTCCGGATCACCGCTGACCAGCGCCGCGCCCTGCTCCTGGGCGCAGGCGAGAGCGAAGGCGTCGGCGTAGGAGATCGGGAAGCGGGCCTTGAGGCGGGCGGCGGCGACAACGGTTCCCCGGCTGACGTCGTGAAGGGACCACTTCAGCCCTTGAGCCATCTCGAGGAATTCCTCGGCATCCCCGACGCCTTCCTTGCGCGCCAGGCTGTAGTACACCTCGCCGATGTTGACTATGCACACTCCCCCTGAGCGCCCGCCGCCCTGGACCTTGTTGAGCAGATCGTGAACGAAGTCAGCTTCCGGTTCGGCCCGGACCCAGGCCAGCAGGGCGTGCGCGTCGAAGATTACGCCTCTCATCGTGTGCGATCTCCTCTTCGTGATCACGCCTCAAGTCGGCCAGCAAATCATTTGGGCTGTCGGCGTACCGACCGTGCCAGAGATCAAGGATGTTCGCGGGAACCGGCCTAAGCGTGACCCTGCCCTCCTCGATCTCGATCCTGACGCGCTGCCCCGGCTTGATCCCGAGCTTCCGGCGCATCTGCACCGGGATGACTACCTGCCCCTTCGTGCCGACGCTTGCATACTGCGCCACGCTTCCTGCCTCCAATTCCCTCCGATACTGGGCCTCCTCCTCCGCCTCGCGCTGAACCTCGTCACGATGTTCGCGCGTGAGTGCGGCCAGCGGGTCCAGGCCCGGACCGGCCAACGCCCCGCGCAGTCGCTCAATGGCGCTATTGTGGTCGGTATCCATGCTATTCGGAGTATAACAGAAGTGATGATGTATGTCAACGGATACATCGTATGACGCATGTCATATGTACATACCACCATTGATAGATATGACATGTCCGGTAATGTATGACGCTTCATCCGACGACAGAAACAGCGCCGCATTGGCCACGTCCTCGGCCGTGCCCATCTTCCCCAGCGGGATCTGCGCCAGAATGCCTGTCTTCACGTCCTCGGGGATGGCCTGCGTCATCTCCGTGTCAATGAACCCCGGGGCGACGCAGTTGACCGTGATGCCCTTGCGGGCAACCTCGCGGGCCAGGGACTTGGAGAAGCCGATCAGCCCGGCCTTGCTGGCGGCGTAGTTCGTCTGGCCGAAGTTGCCCGTCAGGCCCACGACGCTGGCCATGGAGACGATGCGCCCGCCGCCCTGCTCCAGCATGTGCGGCAGCACCGCCTGGCAGCAGTTGAACGCCCCGGTCAGGTTCACCCGCAGCACGGCCTCCCAGTCCTCGGGGCTGAGCTTCCGGAGCGTGCGGTCGCGGGTGATGCCGGCGTTGTTGACGAGGACGTCCAGCTTGCCCAGGGCCGCGACGGCTTGCTCGACCATGGCCTGCACGGCCGCGGCGTCGGTCACGTCGGCTTCCAGGCACACGGCGCGGCGGCCCAGGGCCTCGACCTCGCGGGCCACGTCGGCCGCCTCGGCGGCGTTGTCGCGGCCCGCCTCGGCCACATAGTTGAGCGCGAGGTCGCAGCCCTCCTGCGCGAAACGCAGCGCGATGGCTCGCCCGATGCCGCGCGAGGCCCCCGTGATGAGCGCCGACTTGCCTGCCAATCGCATGGCGTCACCTACTGTCCCGTCAGTGTCTTCCCGTTGAGTTGCAGCCGCTTCCCCTCGGCCAGCGCGAACGACGCGACCTTGCCGCTCTGCACCGAGACCGCCGCGAAGCGCCCCTCGACCCGCAGCGGGCCGTCGGGCGTCGCGAACTCCAGCGGCTTCGCCTCCAGGCAGGAGACGAAGTAGTCGTTGCCCTGCGCGGTCTGCACACGGATGGCGACCGTGTTCGCCTGCTCGTCGGCCAGCACGGGGAGTTGCTCCAGCGACTGCGCCAGTTCCTGCCCCGGCGGGGCCCCCTCGAAGGTCGTGACGTAGACCGTGGGCGCCGGCCCGGCCGTGTGGCGGCGGACGATGTACGGCAGGACCGCGCCGAGATCGCTGTTGCGGTAGTCGCGCTGGCCCCAGCCGTCGCCGATGAGGCTCTCGAAGCCCGTCTCGTTGAGCCAGTGGGCGATGAAGCGGCGGCCGCCGGGGATCTGCCACGTCACGCGCCACGGTGCGGCGGCGTCGGAGCGCTTGACGTTCGTCAGCTCGTCGGGCTTGCCCAGCACGAACTCGCCCTCCCACTTGACCCACTTGTCGGTGGCTTCCACGGCTTCGAGGCCCTTGATCGGCGCGTACGCGCGCTGGCCTGGGTCGGTCGGGCTGTCCGGCCAGTAGAGCGCGCTGACGCCCACCGAGGGCGCCTTGCCCCGCAGCCAGAAGCTGATCTTGTACGTGGCCCCCAACACGCCCTCGTAGGCTTTGGCGCCAGTGTAGCCGTCGGACTCGCCGATGATCAGCGCGACGTTCATCATCTGCTTGCCGGCCTGGAGGGCCTTGAGCAGGGCGGAGGCCTCGTCGCTGTGGCCCACCTTGGCCTGGCTGAACTCCTCGGTGCCGTCGCCATGGTAGAGGCCCCAGCCGACCGGCTTGCCCTTGTCGTCCACCTCGGCGGCGGAGGGGTTCCGCGCCATCTCCCCGTCCGGGCCGATGAGCGACAGGTCGTCCACCATGATCTCGGTCCCGGCCTTCTGCAACCCCAGGCGGACGCAGAAGCGCACCTTCTTCTTCTGCTCGGCGGTTGTGGCGCCGGCTGGCGGCATGGCCAACTCGTAGTCGTTGTTGGGCCCGTGGAAGACGTACTCATGCTGCCTGCCGCCTTGGACGCGGAAGAGGTCGAGCAGGTACTGCCGCCCCGGTTCGTGCTCGATCTGGGCGACCGTCCGGCGGTACAGCGTCGCCTGCTTGTAGGCCTGCGACTCTGCCTCCATGACCTTGATTGGGCCGTTAGGCGCGAGGAGCACGAACTTCCCGCCGCGGCCCGTGGTGATCTGCTCGTCGCCGTCCACCATCACCGTGTTGTGGGCGAAGGTGCGACGAGTCATGTGGCTCTGGGGGTGGTCCCACAGGTAGCCCAGGTCGCTGAGAAGCTCGCGACCCTGCTGCCAGTAGTATAGACTGAGGCTGTCCAGATGGTGGTGGCCGCCCCAGTCGCTCGCGGAGAGCACGAGGCAGCTATCACGCCCAGTCTCTCCACTGCGGAGATAGCCGAACTGCAGCACCGGGAAGACGATGTCCGGGAGTGTGAGCGGGGGCGAGGGCTTCTCTTCCAGGCCGGGCTCGCGGTAGTAGATGGCGCTCCCCCGCGCGCCGCCGCTGAGGTCCTTACCCGCAACCTCCTTGAGCAGTGCCAGGTAGTGCGGGTTTTCGGGGTAGTTGTCGGCCATCAACTCGACGAAGTTGGCCCCCAACGCCGTCGTGCCGTGCCCGTCGGCCAGCGGCGGGTAGCGCAGGTCGCCCTGCTGGCCGTCAAACATCGCCTGCCAGACGCGCTTGTAGGCCGTGTCGTGATACAGATCGAAGTTGTCAATCCGCTTGCCCTCGGCGTCCTGGTAGCCGGGCGGGTCGCTATAGCCCCGGAAGGCCTGGCCCAGGGACTCGATGCCGCTGAGGGTCATCGTGGCGTAGCTGTACGACTCCGACGTGCCGCCATCGGCCAGGAACCAGCCGTCCACCGTGCGCAGGAAGACATCGAGGCCGAAGCGCACCATCTCGGGGTGCCCCATGCTCATCCCCACCAGCGCCACGGCCGTCGCGTTGCCGACGGACTTGTTGTTGACGGCCTTGTCGGCCACGAGCAGCACGGTGCTCTCCAGCAGCAGGTTCCTCTCGATCTTCAGGCGCTCGGCGTCGCTGAAGACCGGCTGGCCGTTGTCCTGGGCCGTGCAGGCGAAGCCATAGGCCTCGACGGCCGAGCGGACGAAGCCGGCTTCCATGCCGGTTCCGGTGGCGCGACCGCCCTGCCAGTAGCCCGAGTGCAGCTTGCGGTCGGGCCCCTTCGGGTTCGCGGTGATCTCGTCCTCGGGCAGTTCGTTGATGTTCAGGGCCGCCAGGTGCGGGTCCATGTCGGCGTATTCGCCGTAGCCGACATGCACGAGCCAGTTCGGATACACGTCCGCGAAACGCAGGAGGATGAGCCGGGCCCCACGGGCGTACTCGACCTTACCGGTCAGGGCATAGGCTTCGGCCATCTGGCGGCAGATGCGCATCATCGTCCCGACCTTGGCGGCGCGGATGTTGCCCGTGAAGCTGGGTCGGCCGCTGTAGCCGAAGAGCGTGAACGCCTTGCCGCCGTAGAACCGGATCGTCTGGCCGCCACCGTACTTGGTCTTGAAGACGAGATCCTCGGGGTACTTGTCGTTGGGATAGACGGTCCCGCAGATCTTGCAGGTCAGGTGGTCAGGATCGTTGGCGTTCCACGAGTACTGGCCGTGCGGGTGGGCGGGCTTGCCCTGGTCGCGGCAGGCGGGGCAGGGCGTGAAGAGCGTGTCCCCGGGGGTGTCCGCGGGGATCATCTGCTGGAGGTACGCGTCGTTGAGCTTCGCCAGCCACGCGTCCGCACCGGCGCTGAGAGAGGCCACATGGCTGCGGGCCCAGGCATAGCGCTCGATGTTGGCCCGGGCGCGAACGAGATCGGCGGGTTTGACGACGCCGGCGGGGTGCGTGACGGTCCCGCGGTAC
Organism: uncultured Armatimonadia bacterium; assembly: GCA_964653205.1. GTDB lineage: Bacteria > Armatimonadota > Zipacnadia > Zipacnadales > UBA11051 > JAJFUB01. The sequence continues at coordinate 5,220 of CAZZDO010000129.1, forward strand.
TTCTGCCACGCCGACCAGTCGAGCAGGGGTTCATCGGCGGGGGTGCGTGGAGCCGCTTCCACAGCTCCGGCTCCGGTCAGTAGTGCCAGCATGGCGATCACCCACAGCATGGGGGTGCCTCCCCGGAATGGAGTTGTCATCGCGTCAACTCAAGGTCGGTGCTGGCGCCGTGGCGGCAGACGATCTCCAGCATGGTCTCCGTCTCGCTGCTCGATGCGATCTTGACGCCCGTGTCGTCGTCGCCCAGCGGCCAGGCGCAGACCGTGGCTTTGGCCTGTTGCAGGCGCCAGGCGCCGCGCAGCGTCACGCGCAACGCGCGCGGCTGGTTGACGCCCTGGTCCAGGTTGAGGTCAGGGTCGGCGATGCTCAGCGCCAGACGCCCGTCACGCACGGGCCCCTCCATGACGAGGCAGGGGCGGTCCACGGCCTTGACTTGCAGCGTGTCGCCGCCGTCCGCGTGGGCGGTGACTTCCCCGGCGGCAAAGAGCGCGCAGGCCCACAGGCCGCTGGCCACGTCGCGCACGATGTGCGCGGCCTGGTCGCGCTGCAGGACGCGGTAGGGCGGCGCGGCGGCGAACTGCTTCAACGTCTCAGGCGTGGCCCGCACGACCAGCAGGTACTCGTAGCTCGCCCCACTCGGCGCGAGGCCGTGGTCGAGCCACGCGGTCAGGAAGTCGCCCGCGGTGTCGCCGAGGTCGGAATACTCGCGGCTCTGCTGGTGCCAGCGCGCCACGGTGAGCTTCTGCCCGGCCGGCAGGACGTAGCCGGTCTGCTGGACATCGAGGAACCAGTGGGACCGGCTCGGGTCGGGCGCTTGCTCGACAGGGAAGTCGGTCAGCGCTGTCCCGTCGAGGAGCGTAGAGGCGAAGGCCCCCTGCGCGTCCTTCGGCAGGCGCTTCTGGCAGAGGGTGGTCTGCGTGGGGCACTGCGCCTCGTCACAGGACAGGTCCGAGCCGAGGCACAGCACGCGGTCGTCGCAGAAGAACCAGCTCTTGCAGCCCGTCAGCGTCGTCTGGCCGGGGAGGGGCTGGTTCAGCGCCATCGCGAACAGGCCCTGGCGGCCCCGATGCGACAGGCCACCCACGAACGTCTCGGGCGACTTGGCCGACGTCCAGCCCTCGTTGATCTGCTTGAGCGGCAACTGCGGGACGGTTGTGCCCTCGAAGCGCCGCCAGTCCCAGCCGTCCTTCTCGCGCCCGCTGGCCGTGGCGTTCACGGGCGTGCCGCCGGCCAGGACCTCCAGGTTCCCGATTCCCTCGAAGAGCCCGAAGCAGTTCACGTTCCCCTCGCGTTCGGTGCCCCAGATGTACTTGCTCTGGCCGTGGACGGTCACCAGCCAGTCGTCGCGGCGGTGGCACAGGAGCGCGGCGTAGGGCATCACGAAGTCGCCGCTGGGCCCCGGCTCGGGCTTGATCCCCAGGCCCTGATACGGCTCTTTGTCGGCGGCAGACGGGACGAGCCTGAGGTAGGCGGCCGCCACCTCGCGGTCCACCGCCTCCTTGCCATCCGGAGTGCCACAGCGCGCCAGCGTGTCCAGGCCCGCGGGGGAGATGACCTGGCCACCGGAGAACGGGCGCCGACCGCTCAGCGAGAGCGGCAGGTCGAGCTGGTTGCAGTAGATCCGCTGGGCGAGCATGGCGCGCTTGAAGCGCTCGTGGGCCTCGGGGCCCAGCCGCCACGGCGTGTCGCTGAGCTGCAGGAGCAACGTCGGCAGCGTGCCGAAAGCATTCCGGGCGTAGGCGAAATAGTGGCCGCCGTGGTGGTAGGCGCAGCCGTCAATCTTCAGGGCGCTCGTGGGCATCGTCATCGAGCGCTCGAGCATGGCCTTGAAGGCCCGCAGCCACCGCACCTGTTCGGCCGGTTCGACCTGCACGAGGCACGCCCGCAGGATGGAGAACACGTACAGGTGGTAGTAGTCCATGTGGGAGGGCGGGTCGGTCTCCGCGAAGATCGCGTCCCCGCCGTAGTTCCACAGCATGGTGTCGCACTCGCGCTGCAGATGCCCCGCCGCCGCCAGCACATCCCGCATCAGGAAGACGGCGGTGGCCCAGGACTCGCCGACCCACCAGTTCCAGTGGAAGCCGGCTCCCGCTTGCACGCCCTGGTCGTAGAGGTGGTCCTCGAGCAGTAGGAAGGCGTCGGCCAGGCGGCGGCGCTGCCCGGCGTCGTTGCTGGTGCGGTAGGCGCGCGCGACCTGGTAGGCCAGAGAGCACGTGGCGCCGGGCGTCTGCATGTCCAGCCAGCCGGGGCCATGCTCGTCGGGCCAGTAGACGCTCTCCTTGGCCCCGTGCTCGCCGACCGTGCCGCAGTACTGGTAGTGCCGATCAATGCTCGGCCCGCCGTGGAGGCCGTGCTCGTCCCGCACGATGCCGAGGGCCGCGACCTGGGCGCACAGGTGCTCGACCTGCGCGGCGTCCAGGCCCGCCCCCTCGTCCGGACCCAGCAGCTTGCGGAGGCCGGCGAGTTCGGCCTCGGTGACGTGGTCGGGCTTGGGGAAGCGCTGCCCATCGGGCGCCGGGCGTTGCCACCGCGATTCCTTCTCCGGGTCTATGCCGCGGCCTGAATAGGTGAGGGTGTTGTACTTGAGGAAGTCGAGGAAGACCGTGCCCTGCGGCGTCCCGGTCGGCGCGAGGACGCGGATGTTGTCCACGGCGGGCGTCGGCTGTCCGGTGGGGAAGCTCTGGTAGTACGGCCGCCCCTGCCGCCAGCCGGTGAACTGCAGCGGAAAGCGGAACGAGCCGGTGACCTTGTCGCCCTCACGGAACTCGAAGAGGAGGGCCTCATCTACGGGCTGTTCCATGTAGAGCCACACGGCGAAGCCGGCACGGTTGCTGCCGCCCAGGCCGCCCCGGCGGGTGACATCGCCGAGGCCGTGGCGGATGACGAGCGCCTCGCCCTGCCGCCAGTCCCAGCGCAGCGACTGCTGGCCCTGCTTGCTGTGCCGGGGGCTGAGGCTCAGGCTGTCGGCCCGGGTGGCGGTGAAGTAGGCCGGCACCCCCTGCTCGAACGACTCGTAGTACTCGCCCTCCTGGGCCCAGGAGGCAACGCAGGCGATGAGAACGCAGGCGATGGCCCCGAGCGCTATGCCGATCTTGCTCATCCCTCTCAACCTCAGGTTGCGGCCGCCTCCGCGGGCCCCCCAGACGACGGTGTGACAGCTTTCCGGTGAGAGTGGGCGCCCGCGCGCAAGTGCCGTGTTGATGGTGAGCCCTGGAGTGGCGAGGAGTCGTGGAAGTGGAGAGGAGTCGTGGGGTGTCAGCGAAGCTGACGGGGCCCCACGACGGTCGCGGGGCCCCGTCAGACGATACGGCCGTCTGACACCCCGCGACTCCCTCCCGCGACTTCCGCCCGCGAGTCTCTCCATCCCTGTACCAGAGTCACGGCTAACAGACCACTAGCGTCCCTCGCGCAACACGTACTGGTAGGCCGAATAGGCGGCCATGGTGGCGTCGCCGACGGCGGTGCTGATCTGGCGCAGGGGCGTGACACGGATGTCGCCGGCCGCGAAGATGCCCGGCTGGTTGGTGCGCATGAACTCGTCGGTGCGGATGAACCCGTCCTCCATGTCCAGCAGCCCCGCCAGCCACTCCGTCTTGGCGATGTGGCCGATGGCCACGAAGAGGCCGTCCACCGTGAGTTGCGAGACCTCACCGGTCTTCACGTTCTCCAGTTCGAGCCCCGTGATCTCGTCTTCGCCCAGCACCTGCTTGACCACCGTATCCCAGATGACCTGGACCTTGTCGTGGCCCAGGATCTTCTCTTGCATGTAGCTCTCGGCGCGCAGTTCATTGCGGCGGTGGATCAGCGAGACGTGGCCGGCCAGATCCGCCAGGTAGAGCGCCTCGTCCACAGCGGCATTGCCCCCGCCGACGACGGCGACCGTCTTGCCGCGATAGAAGAACCCGTCGCAGGTGGCGCAGTACGAGACGCCCTTGCCGCGCAACTCGACTTCGCCGGGGACCATGAGACTACGCGGGAACGCGCCCATGGTGAGGATGACGGTGCGGGCCAGGAAGCTCTCGTCGCCGGTGATGACCCGCCACCCGCCGTCGGCCGGCGCGATGCGCTCGGCGGTGGCGATGCGGAAGTCCACGCCGAGGTCGGCGGCCTGCTGGTGCACGCGCCCGGCCAACTCCACGCCGGTGATGCCGCCGGGGAAGCCGGGGTAGTTCTCGACCAGCGAGGCCATGGCCGTGGCGCCGCCCCCGCCGCCAAGGGTGTCCAGGACAACGACGTCCAGGCTGTAGCGTTTGGCGTAGATGGCGGACGTGCAACCGGACACGCCGCCGCCAACGATCAGACAATCACGTACTGCGTCACTCATGGGGTCCTCCCGAAAGTGCTGCTGAGGCGGGTGCAGTTTAGCACAGGAACCCCGAGAGTTCCAAGGAGGATAGTGCGGCGCGCCCGGCGAAGAGCCCTGGGCCATACGCCAGGCTATCCCTCCCTCATAGCGAGGCTGGTTCACTGTGCCGACCTTCCTCAAGAAGACGCTGGTGGCGCTTGTTGCCATGCCTGTCTTCCTCTTCCTTCTGTACCAGGGGGGCTGGTGGCTGCTGCTGCCGCTCATTGCCGTGGCGGTGGTCGGCATGGGCGAGTATTACGCCGCCACCCGCCGCAAGGGTCATCGCCCGGCCGAGTCGCTGGGCTTCGTTGTCGGCATCATGATCCTGGGGGTGACGCAGTTCGCCCCCGGGGGCCTGCGCGAGGGCACGCTGCTGGCCTTCATCATCCTGATGGTCGGCGGGACGCTGATCCTGCAGTTCGGCAACAAGCCGGGGCAGTCGGCGGTGGACAACTCGGCCATCACGGCCTTCGGGGTCATCTACATTCCCCTGATGCTCTCCTTCCTGCTGCGGATGCGGCAGATTGACCTGCCGGCGGCGCTCCACGTGCCCTACCACTACGAATTCGTCCACCGCACGGCGGCAGCGCTGCTGGTGATCGTGCCCGTGTGGCTCTGCGACACGGCCGCCATGGCCGTGGGCGCCGCGTGGGGCCGACACAAGCTGGCGCCGACCATCAGCCCCGGCAAGACAATCGAGGGTGCGGTCGGCGGCTTCATCGCCTGTATCATTGGCGCGGTCGCCATCGGCTCCTGGATCGGGCTGCCCTGGTATCATGCCGTCATCCTCGGGGCGTTCGAGGGGATCGTGGGGCCGCTGGGCGACCTGGGCAAATCGGTGCTCAAGCGTGACCTGGGCATCAAGGATTTCGGCCATTCCTTCGGCGCCCATGGCGGGGTGCTCGACCGCTTCGATGCGATCATGGCCACGATGCCGCCGGTGTACCTCTACCTGTGGCTGTTCTTTGGCGCGGGCCGCTGACCCCTGGCCCGCGGTGCGCGGCCGACTGGCGCACCAGGACGCTCCCATGCGCGACCACGTAGTCGTCATCGCCAATCCCGCAGCCCGCCTCGTCGGCGACGTCGTGCCCGTCGAGGAGTTGGGCCGCTGCCTGGCCGAGGCGAGCCTGCCGTTCGAGGTGCGCCTGACGCAGCAGGCTGGTGACGGCGAGCGTCTGGCGCGGGAGGCCGTGGCGGCCGGGGCGCGCCGGGTCATCGCCGCCGGGGGGGACGGCACCATCAATGAGGTGCTCCAGGGGCTGGCACGCACCGACACCGAGTTGGCCATTGTGCCGCTGGGGACAGGCAATGTCATCGCCCGGTCGGTGGGGGTGGATGAGAGCGATCTGCAGGCGGCATGTCACGTGGCCGCCGGCGGGTGTGTCAAGCAGATTGATCTGGGGCTGATGGGCGGCCGCTACTTCGCCGCCACCGCCGGCGCCGGTCTGGACGCTCAGATCACCCTCAATCTCGACCCGTGGTGGAAGCAGCGCATCGGCAAGGTCGCCTTCATGGCCGAGTTCCTGCGCAGCGTCCTGATGCAAGACCCGCACACCTTCCGCCTGGACATGGACGGTGAGATGGTGGAGGGCCTCATGTGGGGGGTGCTGATCACCAACACCAACGAGTATACCTGGCGCGTGCGCCCCGTCCCGGACCCGCGCGAAGACGACGGCCTGCTCGATGTCGTCGTCATCCACCGCCACGGCTTTCTCGACCTGATTGACCTGGCCGCGCGCATGTTCGTGTCCGGCGAGACGGCCGTGGGGCACCCCACGGCGAGCGTCATGCGGGTGGGGCGCCTGACCATCGAGGCCGAGCCGCCCGTGCCCTGGCAGGTCGAGGGGGACCCGCGTGGCATGACGCCCGTGTCCGTGGAGATCGTGCCGCAGGCCCTCCGCCTGGTCACGGCGCAGGTGCCCAACCAACGGCCGTCCCCCGGGAGCTGAGCGAGATGATCATTGGCGTGCTGACCGAGATCAAGGACGGCGAGAACCGCGTCGCGGCAACGCCGGCGGGCGTCCACACCCTTGTCAGCGACGGCCACAGCGTGGTCGTGCAGAGCGGCGCGGGCCTCGGCAGCGCCATCCCGGATGCGCAGTTCCGCCAGGCCGGCGGTGAGATTGTGGACACCGCCGCTGAGGTCTTCAGCCGCGCGGCGATGATCCTCAAGGTCAAAGAGCCGCTGCCGCAGGAGTATCCGCTTCTCCGGCCGGAGCACCTGCTGTTCACCTATCTACACCTGGCCTCGTCAGCGGACCTCACCGAGGCGTTGCTGCGCAGCGGCGTCACCGCCCTGGGGTATGAGACGATCCAAACCGCCGACGGGCGCTTGCCGCTGCTCATGCCGATGAGCGAAGTGGCCGGGAAGATGGCGACGCAAGTCGGCGCGTGGTGCCTGGAGAAGCACCAGGGGGGCATTGGCATCCTGCTGGGGGGTGTGCCGGGCGTGGCCCCGGCGCATGTGGTCATCATCGGCTGCGGCGCCGTCGGCACCAACGCCGCCAAGGTCGCCGCCGGCATGGGCGCCAAGGTGACGGTCATGGACATCAACCACGACCGTCTGAAGTACCTCGATGACGTCTTGCCGGGCCAGGTGAGCACGGGCTACTCGACCCCGTATGCCATCACCGAGGCCGCGGCCACCGCGGACCTGCTGGTCGGCGCGGTGCTCATCCCGGGGGCGCTGGCGCCCAAGCTCGTGTCCGAGGAAGCCGTCAAGGCCATGCGACCGAACACCGTCATCGTGGATGTGGCCATTGATCAGGGGGGGTGCGTCCAGACCATCCGGCCGACCAGCCACTCCGCGCCGATCTACGTGGAGCACGAGGTTCTGCACTACGCCGTGCCCAACATCCCGGCCGCGGTGCCGCGCACGTCTACCTTTGCGCTGACGAACGCGACGCTGCCGTACGTGCGGCGGCTGGCGGCGTTGGGGGT
>CAZZDO010000130.1:0-12475 GCA_964653205.1 uncultured Armatimonadia bacterium
GACCATATCGGCCGGCCCCCCGAGGACCTGTTCGTTCGTCCGACCTGCCAACTGTGCGGCAGTGAGGAGTGCCGGCCCGTGGTCAGCGAGGACTTCGCGGGTTGCCGCCTGCGCGCCGTACGCTGTCGGGCCTGTGGCTTCTGCTACACGACGCCGCGCCCGTCGCTGCTCCTGATCCAGATGCTCCGGGGTCCAGAGGTGCGCAACAGCCTGGTGGACGCCGGCCTCCTGGAGGAGCAGCGACGCAGCGAGGCGGCGACGGTCTTCGACTACGACAAGCAACTCGACTACGACGCCAACTACCGGTGCGGGCTGCGACTGCTCAAGCGCGGGAGGCCGGGCGGACGGCTGCTGGACGTTGGCTGCGCGGGAGGCCGGTTCGTCGAGCTGGCGGCCGGCGAGGGCTACGAGGCGCTGGGGTGCGACATCACGCCGGCGGCCCTGACGCCGGGCCTGAGCCGGGGCCTGGACCTGCGCGTGGCGCCGCCCAACGGCCTGCCGGCCGATCTGCCGCCGTTCCAGATCGCGACGCTGTGGAACGTCCTGGAGCACGCGGAGCAGCCACAGGAGTTGCTGCGGTCGGTGCGGCAAGCGTTGGCCCCCGGGGGCCTGGTCCTGGTCGAGGTCCCCAACATGGCGCTGCGCCTGGCTCTGGCGAGGCTGACGGGAGCCAAGCACTCGACGGGGCACCGCTACATGCTCTACGAACACATCTACCACTACACGCCGCGCACTCTGGCGCGGGTGCTGGGGCAGTGCGGGCTGCGCGTGACGCACTTCGCCACGACCCACACTGACGGCAGCGAGGGGTGGAAGAGCCGGCTGCGGGCGATGGCGCTGCGGGCTGCATGTCATGCGACCCTCGGCGCCGTGAACTGGCACTACCCGCTGGTGTGCCTGGCACAACGCGAATAGACCCCGGAGGAAACCATGATGCGTCTCTTGCTGGTCGCACTCGGCTTGCTGGTGGGCTGGGCGACTCACGCTGCGCCGCTGGAGTTAGAGGATCGTCAAGCCTCCCCGGACCTGAAGGTGCTCAAGGGGGAGGCCGGGGAGGCGACAATCCCGGCGCTGCCCGCGCGGCCGGGGAAGATCACGGTGCTGACGTTCCGGGCGGTCATCGTCAGCCGCGGGCCGGGCGGCTGCAACTACAACCTGGCGCTGCAGATCAACGGGCAGCCGACCAGCCGGTTCACGCCCGAGGGCAGCGAGCGCATGGTCGGGCGGTCGCCGGCGCTGGAGCTGACATCCGGGGGGCAGGGGTTCCCCGTGTTCAGCGGTGACAAGCTCATGATGATGTTCGCCGCCAGCACCGACCAGGGCGACACGATGACGACCGACGGGCTGGGCGCGACGTTCAACCTGGACGTCTCGGATTGCGCGCGCGGGGTGGACGGCAACACGCTCACCTTCCGCAACATCCTGCCCGGCGAGATGGACGAGGGGTTCGGACACCTGCAGGTGACGGACCTGGCGGTGGGGTATCTCGACCGCAGCAAGCTGCCCAAGGTGGCAAGCTTGGCGCCCAGGCGCGGCCGCATCGCGCAGTGCACGGTGAAGGGGCCGTTCCGTATCGGGCAGGCGAAGGGCGGGGGCTTCAGCATCGCGGTGGGCGAGCAGGAGTTGCTGATCGAGACGGCGCTGGGGATGAGGTCGGACACGCCAGCGGGGCTGGTGGCGGAGGATGAGACGACCTCGCCGCGCGACGAGACGGTCAAGACGAGCGCGCCCCCCGGCAAGCGGATGGGGGTTGTGGCCGAGTGGCCGGGGCTGCGCCTGGAGCGCACGCTCGACGTCCGCGACGGAGTGCTGTGGTGGCATGACCGGTGGACGAACACGGGGACGGAGGCGCGCGGGGTGCCGTTCCGGTACCGGTTCTTCTTCCGCGAGCAAGCGACGCAGTTCTACGTCGGGGGCTCGTCGGACAACACCGCGCTGGACTGCTCGGCCTCCAACCCGACGCTGTACATGCAGCCGTTGGGGCAGGGCAACGGCTTTGGCGTCACGGCCGAGGACGATTGGCTGCGGCTGCTGGGCGCGTGGCGCGGCATGGGCGACCTGGGGGAGATCTACACCCGGTGGCTGGCGCTGCCCGCGGGGAAGAGCATTGACTTTGAGGTGTCCATCGCGCCGGTCACCGACGGTGGGGGGTACTGGTCGTTCATCAACGGCCTGCGGCGGCGGTGGGGCGTGAATGATACGACGATGCCGGCGCCGATGTTCTGGGGCTTCGCACGGGCGCCGGGGGCCAACGACGCCGAGATGATCCGCAAGTCGCTGGGGCACCTGGGGCCGATCATCGTGTGCATCGGGCCGTGGCAGCGGCTGGAGCCGGACGCGCGAGTCGTGACCGCCGGGAAGTACCCCAAGCTGCCGCCCGACGCGCCACGCACGCCGGGCCTGTGCCCCGACCTCGATGTGGACGCCTTCCTGACCTTGAAGCATCGGGAGCCGTACTGGGACAACGTGAAGTCGCTAACGCAACTGATCCATGACCACGTGCCCGGAGCGAAGGTCATCGAGATGATCCACCCCTCGATGGAGACGATCTACAAGCCGCTGCAGGACCAGTGGCCGATTGCGCCGGATGCGATCAAGAACGCGGACGGCACGACTTTCGAGACGGCCGGCTACAGCCGCGCGTGGCTCGGGGACATGACGCAGAAGGACTGGGGCGTGCTGTACTACTGCCCCCATGACGGCGGGCCGCAACTGCAGGCCATCCTGTATGGCGTGCGGCGCGGGATGGACGACTGCAAGCTCGACGGCATCTATTCCGACGAGTTCTCGTGGGCGTTCAGCCGGGGCTACAGCCGCTATGACTGCAGCCGGCAGGATGGCTACTCGGCCGACCTGGACGACAACGGCAAGCTGGTGCGCTTCAAGTGCGACAACGGCTGGGCGTCGGAGGCGTCGCAACTGCAAATCACCGGCGAGGTGCTCAAGCGCGGGAAGTTCTTCCTGGGCAACGGCGGGAATGTGCTCAAGAGCATCTTCCGCCTGCCGATCCAGCGGTTCATCGAGGGCGGCAACGGCGTGACCCGCATGGCCGGTGGGCACCTGTCGGCCGTGCCGCTGGTGCTGGGGAACATGGGCGACGAAAAGACGACGCAGGGGGTCTTCAACAGCGCCAAGCTGTGCCTGCAGCACGGCTGCATCATCTCGCCGATGGCGAGCAACCTGCTGCTGGAAGGCGACGACAACTTCGTGTGCAAGCAGTACCCGCTGACGGTCGTCGAGTTGGGCCCGGGGTTCGTGATCGGGAAGGAACGGCTGATCACGACGGTGTCGCGGAGCTTCAACTGGCCGGAGGGCGGCGGGAAGGTGAAGCTGTACCGGTATGACAAGACGGGGACGAGGGTGGACGCGGAGGCGGACGTGACGGTGGCAAAGGGGGAGGCGTTGGCGGTAGTGGTGCCGGAGGGCGGAATGGTGGTGGCGGAGAGGTAGGCGATGGGACTCGCTATTCCACCGCCGCGGCCTCTTCCAGGGCTTGCTCGGCCCATTGGCGGCGGGTGAGGAGGGCGAGGATCAGCACGAACACGACCCAGCCGGCGGCCAGCGCCCAGCCGAGGCCGACGAGGGGATACGCGACGCGCATGACCGCCATCATCGGCAGCAGCGTGAGCATGATGACCGGCATCTGCCGCGTGAGCGTCCACAGGCAGAAGCGGCCCTCGTAGGAGGCGATGACGCCGACCATCGGGAAGAGCGTCATGAAGCCCTGCAGGTGCTTCTTGATGATCACGAGCGCGACGATGACCAGGGCGATGAGGGGGAGCTTGAGGTAGACGGGCAACGGGCTGCGGTGCGACGGCTCGTCGCGGTGGGGCATGAGGCGCAGGAGCACAACCGCGAAGACACAGACCGCGGCGGCGCTGATCCAGAAGGCGGCGTCCCCGCCGGACAGGCGCGGCGCGAGGGCGGAGGCCGCCAGGCAGTAGCCGGCGGCGCACAGGACGATGGCGGCCACGATGGGCACGCGCAGGCGACTGTGCAGGGCGTACACGCCCACCGCGTAGCCGAACAGAAGCAACAGGCCGAGGACGTTGCTGGCGCTCACCGACAGGCCCAGCGAGAGCGAAGCGAGTGTGAAGGGCACCGGGAGCGTCAGCAGGAAGGCCTTCCAGCGGGGCTGAGGGACGTAGGCCAGCGCCGTGGCGTGCACCGCGACGGCGACGATGAGGAGCACGTCCCAGCCGGTGAACGCGAGGGCGCCGAGGGTCAGGATGGGCGAGGCCAAGAGCGACTCCTTCGGGGCGTGAGGGAAGGCGATTCGTTAGCGTTCGTCCCGGCACCTGCGACAACTGAAGATGAGGAGGCGAGACCCATGACCGTCATGGAAGCGATTGAGAAGCGGTACAGCGTGCGAGGCTATCTGGACCAGCCCGTGGAGCCGGAGAAGGTGCAGCGCGTCATGGAGGCGGCGCGGCTGGCGCCGTCAGCCAACAACAAGCAGGAGTGGCGCTTCGTGCTCGTGAGCGACCCGGAGCGGCGCGAGGCCCTCGCGCGCGCGGCCGGGCAGGCGTTCGTGGGCACGGCGCCCGTCGTCATCGTGGCCTGCGCCGCCGACACCAGCCGCATCATGCGCTGCGGGGTCGCGTGCCACCCGGTGGATGTCGCCATCGCGCTCGAACACATCGCGCTGCAAGCCACGGCCGAGGGGCTGGGGACGTGCTGGATCGGGGCGTTTGACCAGGAGGCGGTCAAGCGGATCATCGGTGCGCCGGCGAACGCGGAGGTCATCGAGTTGATGCCGCTGGGGTATGCGGCCACGACGCCGCCGCAGAAGAGCCGGCTGCCGATGAGCGAGATCGTGTTCGACGAGGTATGGCGCTAAGCGCGTGTCCCGTAGGGCGGGGGCTTGTACCCCGCCCCTCCGTTCAGTCAGTGCCATGCGGGGCGGGGTACAAGCCCCCGCCCTACAGCGACGTGAGGCACCCCATGGCATTCCCCACTACCGATAAGCTCACCGGCTGTCGCTCCGGCTTCGACTTCTGCGTCGTGGGGGGAGGGATGGCGGGGCTGTGCGCTGCGCTGGCCGCCGCGCGCGAGGGCGCGCGGACGGTCCTCGTGCATGACCGTCCGGTGTTGGGCGGGTGCGGCAGCACCGAGATGCGCATCCCCTATTCGGGGGCGGGGAGCCACAACCCGTCCGCCAACGAGACGGGCATCATCCTCGAACTCATCACCGCCGAGCGCGCGCAGAGCCCCGACAACGCCAGCGACGGCATCGTCAACGCCGGGTGGGACTTGCTCCTGTATGACACGGTGCGGCGCGAGCCGAACCTGACGGCGCTGCTGAATGCACGCGTGTACGGGGTGGCGATGGCGGGGGACCGGATCGTGTCCGTGACGGCCGCGCAGCCGGACGCCGAGCGTGTGTGGGAGATTGAGGCCACGCTGTTCTGCGACGCGACCGGCGACGGCACGGTCGGCGTAGCGGCGGGGGTGCCGTTCCGCATCGGCCAGGAAGCGCAGGGCGAGTACGGCGAGCCGCTCGCGCCGCCGGAGGCCGAGACGTGGACGCTGGGCAGTTCGCTCATCTTCCGCTCGCGCGATTGCGGGCGGCCAATGCCGTACACGCCGCCGCCGTGGGCCGCGTGCTACCCCGATGAGGCCAGCCTGAAGGACCGGCCGCACGGGCGCATCGAGAGCGGGTACTGGTGGATCGAGATCGGCCACCCGTTCGACAGCATCAAGGACAATGACGCCATCCGCGACGAGCTGCTGCGCCACCTGCTCGGCGTGTGGGACCACATCAAGAACCACTGCGCGCACAAGGAGAAGGCCGCGAACCACGCGCTGGAGTGGGTCGGGATGCTGCCGGCCAAGCGCGAGTCGCGGCGCTTCATCGGGGCGCATGTGTTGACGCAGGTGGAGATCAGCCGGCGCGAGGTGTTCGCCGACCGCGTCGCGTATGGCGGGTGGATCATTGACGACCACACGAAGGGCGGCATTCTCGCGGCCGACCAGTCGCCTTCGTTCCACGGCACGGGCTACGCCCCGTTCTATGTCGCGCCGTACAGCGTGCCCCTGCGGAGCCTGCACGCGGCGAACGTGAGCAACCTGTTCTTCGCGGGGCGCTGCATGAGCGCCTCGCGGCTGGCGTTCAACTCGCTGCGGGTGCAGCGGACGCTGGCGGTGGGCGGGCAGGCGGTGGGAACAGCGGCGGCGCGGTGCGCGCGGGCGCAGAAGGCACCGGGGCAGCTGGAGGCCGAGGACATCCACGCGGTGCAGCAGTCGCTCCTGCGGCAGGACTGCTGGATCCCGCGCGTGCGCAATGAGGACGAGGGCGACCTCGCGCGGACGGCGACGGTGACGGCTTCGTCGGCGTGGGGCTATGAGGCGCGGCCGGCGGAGGGCGGGATGGCGCTGGCGGCGCCGCTGGCGTGCCTGCTGCCTCTGGACGGCGCGGCGGAGCAGGTGCGGGTGTTCGTGCGGAATGAGACGGCGGCGGACGTGACGCTGACCGGGGCGCTGCACGCGGCGGAGGACATCTGGGACTTGCCGGGGCTGGAGCGGGAGGCGGTGGGGCTAGTGGAGTTCGGCGTGCCGGCGGGGCATGTGGGGCCACTGGTTGCGGGCGCGAGGACGCGCCCGCCTACGCGGCTGGCGTGGCTGCGGTTGGAGGCGGCGGAGGGCGTCACATGGCTGCAGCAAGCGTGGTCGCCGCCGGGGATCACGTCGGCGCACATGGAGCAGGGCAAGTGGTTCTTTGCGCCCGGGCAGTTCTCGACGTGGCGGCCCTTCGCGGCCGATGTACTGCCGGCGGCGCGGGCGTATGAGCCGGGTAACGTCATCAACGGGGTGGCTCGGCCCGAGCAGTGGCCGAATGTGTGGCTGTCGGATGGACCCGCGCCGCAGTGGCTGCGGCTCGACCTGGCCGCGCCGGCTGCCCTCAGCCTCATCCAGATCGCCTGGGGCCTCGATTTCCACCGTTCGTTCTTCCAGATGCCCGCATCTTTCCGCGCCCCGGAGTGTGCGCGGGACTACCGCATCCTTGCCATCGCTCCCGACGGGACGGAGCGCGTGTGGGCGGAGGTCGCGGGGAACTATCAGCGGCTGTGCCGGCACGAGCGGCCGGAGGGCCTGGGCGGCCCCGTGACCGCCATCGTGATCGAGGTGCCGGCGACGAACGGGGCGGGGTGGGTGGAAGTGGACGAGGTGCGGGTGTACGGGTAGTGTAGCCCCGTTCGCAAAGATGTGTGTCCCGCCAAAGGGAACACATGACGGCGCGATCTTCGAAGGTCGCGTTTTCTTCGGTTCACCCCCATGGCGGGACAAAGCTCGTTGCGGCAGTTGCGTAGGCGGGTTCGAGGACGAACCCGCAAGGCGCGTGGGTTCGAGGACGAACCCACCTACGCGCAACCCGGTGTGGAGAGCGGGACTTCGGCGGGAGCCAGGGACAGCAACCCGAAGCCGAAGGCCTTGCCACTGCCGAGGCCGGCCGCCACCGTCTGCACCAGTAGCGCCGGGTCGGTGACGGCCAGGAAGCCGTCGAGCAGCACCGAGTAGCAGGTCAGCGGCGGCTTGCGGAAGCCCCGGCCGTTCATCGTGACGAAGCCCTCCCCCACCCCCCACGCCTGCAGGACGCCGAAGCCGCCGCGGTCGCCCTGGCGCTGGAGCCAGGATTGCTGCTCGCTTTCGTGGAGCCAGGCGAGGCGGCGGCGGCCGCGCTTGAACGTCGGGTTGGCGCGCAACCGGAAGCGCAGGATTTGCCCGGCCGCAAACCGCGGCTGCCAGTCGCGGACGGCCGGGTTAGGCGTGGCGAGGCCCCCGGCGAGGTAGTCGTCGGGCAACTGTGACCAGTCCGGCGACTGGCGGGATTGCACCAGCACGGTCGCCTCGGTCGCGCCGAGGTCCAGGCGGGAGAGCAGGCCGGCGGTGGCGCGGTCGGTGTCGAAGGCGCGCAGCAGCGTGCGGTGCAGTTGGTACGGGTCAAAGATGTCCCGGCGGGCCGGGGCTGACTGCAGGTTCAGACGCAGACGGGACAGGACGAGCGACTCGGGCGGGTGCATGGACGGGAACCCACGATGTCGTGACATACCGCAGGCCGAAGGCGCGGCGCTGCGGGTGGAAGCTCAGGGGCACGTCGTAGCGCGGCTCGCCGCGGCCGGGCGGGCCTTCGAGGACGAGGCGGAGGGCGGCGGGTGCGGGCGGGACCGAAGTGTCGCGCAGGGCCTCGCCGAGGCTAACCATCGTCACACCGGCCGCCGGGGCGACGGCGGGGACGTAGCTGCGGCGCCCGAGATACAGCGGCCAGCGCGGGCGGCGCAAGGCCGCGTCGAGGCGGCGCAGCCAGCGGTCGTCGGCGCTCTCGAAGCCTACCAGGAAGTCGGCGTCGGCGAGGTAGTCGCGATAGGACAGGAGCGTTCCCCCCGAGGCGCCCTGGGCGCGGGCGACGCCGTAGGCCGCGCCGGCGATCGTGCCGCCGCCGATGGTCTGGAAGTCCGTGCCCGGCACGCCCTCGCGGTTGACGCGCACGCCCATGGGCAGAGCGGCCAGCCGGGCGACGGTGTCGTCGTCGTCACGTGGGGCGCCGAGGGCCGCGCACAGCAGGCCGATGACCCCGCTCTTGGAGGGCTCGCACGCGGTGTCGCGATGGCTGAAGCGGCTGACAATGCCCCAGGATTGCATCGGCCCGGCGAGGCGGATCAGCAGAACCGGCATGGCAGGGCCTCCTCGAAACCGGCGGCGGCGAGAGCGAGCCCGATGACCTCCTGCACCTGCCGGACGCGCTGGTCGTTCAGGTGGCGCAAGGGCGCCTCTTCCAGCCAGCAAGCAGGTCGGGCCACGATGCCCTCTTCCCCGTACATGTCAGCCAGCTTCCCCCAGTAGGCGTCGGCGGCAAGGAGGCTCTTGCCGACGAAGCCGAAGCGGTCCTGCGCGTCCACCGTCACGGGGCGCTCGAAGGCGTTGACGAGCGACCAGCCCATGCCGCATTGGCGCACGACGACCATGACGAAGCTGGGTGGGTTGGCCGCGGCCATGCCATGTTGCCGGCCGGCCGGTAGGGCGGCGACGGAGGCGTACAGGAAGCCGGCCAGGGCGTCCGCGGCGAGGTCGGTGTCGCCGCGCAGGTTCGTGACGAGCTGCTCGAGCGAGACGGCCGAGTAGCGGTAGAAGCAGGCGCTGTTGAACTCGATGGTGCCGATCATCTCGGCGGCCGCGGCCTCGTGATCGCCGGGACCGTTGCCCCGCCGCAAGTCGTCCACGGCGCTGAAGAAGTCCATCTCCATGACGGTGCGGTGGGTGGAGATGGCATGGGCGACCTGGCAGGCCGCCGGGACATTGAAGTGGGCGTTCTCGGCGATCATGCGGCCGAAGAGGGCGACATCCGGGGCGACCGTCCCCGGCTCGAACTGGTCGGCGAGACGGCGGGCGAGGTGTTGGAGGGGATCGCGCTTGCGGGCGGCGGACTTGCCCGAGGCGGCGCCCCTGCCGGCGGCCACGAGGTCCGCGCCGTGCGTGGCGATGAGTTCAGTCAGACGCCGCACTTCGTCGTCGCCGAGGTGCATCAGGGCACGCGTCCGTTCGTGGGGGCCGAGTTGGCCGAGCAGTTCCTGCAGGACGGGCGCCACGAACGGCCGGGCGTCCGCGGCGGGGGGGCCGAGGCGCTCGAGGTCGGCGCCCACTTTGTCCACGAGGCGCTTGGTCCGGACGCTGCCGGCCGCGGCGTGGGCCAGAAAGGTCGGGTGCCAGCGGATGGCCCGCTTGAGGCATTGGCTGGAGATGCGGGCGCGGCGCACGCCGCCGAAAAGACAGTCCTTGGGCGCGTTCGTGTCATCACGGTTCAGACAGGAGGGCGCAAAGCTCTGCAGCAGATGCAGTTCCAGTACCATCGCCCATCTCCCCCTCCGGCTGCAGAGCTGCCGCCTGTTGCTGCTCGGAGGGCATGTCGTTCTCTTCGTCCGCACCGCGCAGAGCCTCGGAGGCCCATAGCCCCCGGGCCCATTCGGACTGGACGCGGCGTAGCGGGTCGTCCCAGCGGCGGAGGTCGGCCAGGAGCTGCGCCCACGCCACGGGCACTCCTGCGGCGCGGGCCAGACCGACCAGGGAGCGCAGGTGATGGCCCACGTCCTGGGCGTCGGCCTCCAACAGCGCGACGAAACGGCGCTCCAGGCTGGGCGTCAGGCCCCGGGCCCGGGCGACGCGGGCCACGGTGTGGCCGACGTTGCCATGGGTCGCGCTCTGCGGGTGGACGGCGAACAGCGCGGCGACCAGGTGGCGGCGCGCCTGTTCGGCGGGGCTCGCGTGAGACGTCCACCGGGACAGCCAGCGGAGGCTGCGGATGGTGCTGCCGGGTGGGCGCCCCAGTTCGGCGGCCAGATCGGACAGGGCCGCCCGGTGGTCGCGTTCAGCCAGGCGCTCCAGGTATGAGATGAACTTGGCGTCGTGCCTAGAGGGCGTCAACGCTCTCCCCCACCCCCAGCGGGTCGGACAGTGCGCGGCGCAGGGCGACGGCCAGGCGGTCCTGCAGTTGGGCCTGACGCCGCCAGGCGCCGCCGCGACGGCCCAGACGGTCCGTACCCGCCGACCAGATGCGGAAGGCTTGCCGGAAGCATGAGCGGCTCCACCAGTGCAGCGCGTCGGTGCGCTCGCCCACCGAGCCGGCGAGCCGCCCGGGCAGGAGCGCCAGGTCGTGCTGCAGCCCGCTCCAGAAGTGCCCACACTCGCGGCTGGAAAGGCCCTCGGTCGCCGTGGGGCGCAGGCCGGCGGCGATGAGGTGCTCGCCCAGGATCCGGTGCGTGCGATGGGCGACCTCGAGGGCCATCTCGAGGTCGGCCAGGCGGTTCTCATCGGTCAGACAGACGGCCGGTAAGCGGCAGAAGTCACGCCGCCAGAGGTCCACCCGGGCGCGGTCGCCGGCCAGGCCCATGACCGCTACATCGGCGCTCGCGGCGGCGGGCAGGACGCCGCGGGCGGCGCGGTGAGCCAGCAGTTCGAGCACGAGCGGGCGACGCCAGCGGTCGCAGGAGGGGCGGGCCATCCGGGCGAGGTGGCTCCACCAACTGTCGCCGGGTTGTAGCCGCAGCGGCCCCCAAGCGCCGGGGCGGCGCTCGTGTCCGCAGTAGGCGAGCATGGGGTCGCAGGGCAGATGGCGGCAACTGAACTGGCGGCCGGGCATGACGATGGCGCGGTCCACGGTGGGCGACGGGCCAAACTGGGGGCCGGGCAGGAGGAGAATCGAGCGCGGCTGCCACGTCAGCAGGTCGAGCATGCCGGTGGGCGGGGCGTCCGGATCGGGGGGAGCATCGCGTTCCCAGGCGGGCAGGTCCGGCGGGGCGGCCGAGGCGCCCGGCACGGCGGCGGTGTCGGCGGGCGCGAGGTTCAGCAGCAGAGTCTCCCAGAGATTCCCCCCGCAGGCCATGAAGACGGCCGTGTGAGCCAGGGGGCCGGCGGCCACGCCGCGCAGGCCCTGCCCATCGCCGCAGCACCCGCTCAGGCAGAAGGCATGGTGGGCAAAGAGCCAGCGGGCGGCCTGGGCGGCGCTGACGGGCCCGCGCTCGGCATCGCAGTGATGATCCCAGACCGTGGCCTGGCGGCCGGTGGCCTGCTCGACGGCGAGGCGGGCGACCGGGTCGGCCAGGCGCTCGGGCAGACCGGGCGTTTGGCCGCAAGGGCGGCGGGCGTGGAAGAGGTCGAAGCGGTCAGCCACGTCGTCGAGATACGCGACCACAGGCGCTTCGGGGAGGCGGCCGGCGCGCCAGAGTTGCTCCCAGGCGTGTTCATCGGTCGGGGCAAAGACGCGGTGCAGGACAGCGAGCAGCAGGCGGTGCAGGGCGACAGTTACCAGGGGCGAGGGGTCGGCGATCTCACGTATCTCGTGGGCGCGGGTGAGCACTTCGGCCAGCCCCATCTCCCGCTGGCCGCCAGAGCCGGCGCCGGCGTCCGCTGACAGCAGGACCGGAATCCAGGGCTCGTACAACAGGTTGAAGGACAGGGTCATGGCTCCCCCCTACTCCAGCATGAGCCCGAGGTCGCGACTGAGCCGCACTGCGGCGCGGTCGAACCGGGCAGTCAGATTCTCGTCGAGAAAGAGCGGCGTGAGGCCGCGCAGGGCGGCGTGGCGGCGCCAACTGCCGGACTGGCGGGAGCGCGCGGCCTCGGGCGTCCGCCACAGGTCGTCCACGACTTCATGGCCGCGCAGAGCGACGGCATGCCGCGCGAGCGCCAGCACCGCCGCGTCCGGCAGCGGGCCATCGCCAGAGGAGGGCGACGGCACCGCGACGTCCGTCCCGGCCAGGCGGCAGTCTGTGTCGGTGTCCTGCAGGCACACGACCTGCAGGGCCGGGCAGTCGTCCCAGCGGGTCGGGCCGGCGGGCGGGCGCACGGGTGCGAGGCCGGTGGCTTCCGGTGAGCCTTCGCAATGCCAGAAGGCGGCGTGCTCCCGGGCCTGCAGGCGGATGGCCAAGTTGCGGGCGGCCGCCCGCAGGCGCGAGGCCAGCGGCTCGGGCGCGTCGGTCGCATC
>CAZZDO010000131.1:0-3506 GCA_964653205.1 uncultured Armatimonadia bacterium
GCGGGGCCCCCGTCCCCGCCACGATACGGCTGTGGCGGGTCCACCCCGCAACTGGCGGAGGCGTGCCACTGGCGGAGGCGTGCCACTGGCTCAGACCAGGTTCCACACCTGACACAACACCAAATCAAGGGAGGAGCACCGCATGACTGACGAGAGCGCACAATCACCGCAGGCCGACATGGCCCAGATCATCGAGTCCGCCAAGCGTCTGGGCATCGAGTTGGACGAAGCCGAGGCGATGCAGTGGCTGACGGCCATGGCGAAGACGGAGGCGCAGCAAGAGGTGGTGATGAATGAGCGGGACGGGGTCTTCGGCAGCGCCATTGTGATGCTGGACTTCTCGCCCGACGACCTGGCGCACTTCCGCGAGATCGGCCGCCTCGTGGAGTTCACCGACACCCCGGGCCTGGTCGAGACGGCGCTGGCGCTGTCGGGGTCCGCCGCGCAGTCCAAGATCCAGGCCCACCCGGGCGATGCCGACTACTTCGAGCGCGTCAACATCCTCGCCCCTACCCGCGAGGAGGCCTGCCGCATCCTCGCCGATATCATGCGCCAGAAGGCGCTCAGCACCGTCCAGGGCGGGACCTACCAGCTCATCGAGGTCAAGTTCGGCTCCTATCCGCTGGACCTCGTCCGCGACACGCGCACCTTTGCCGCCGGCTCGCCCATCGCCTGGAAGCCCGCCGACATCGAGGCCGGGCAGATCGAGGGCTTCACCCCCGACGGCCAGCCGGCGACAGTCCGGTGGGAGGAAGTAGCGATGGACCCCGGGTGGTGCAAGCTGGACTGGGTCGTGGCCGATCCCGGCCGGCATCAACTGGCTAACGCCAGCAACATGCTGGATGTGACCTGGGAAGCCCCCGACGGCACGATTACGCCGCTGGATTCGTACCTCGACCCGTACTTCCAGGAAGTATATCTAGACGCGACCTCCGTCCCGATCTTCGCCAAGCTGGCCAAGCACGTGTCGGCCGACGCGATGGACGAGTACGTCGCGGGGCTGCGGCACGAAGTCGAGAAGTACCTCACCAAGGACCTCAACTACGGCAAGGTCGCCAAGCGTCTGTACAACATCTTCCGCCTGACGGGGCGCTACCCGGAGGCCGCCTTCTTGCGCGAGCTGTTCGATGAGCCCGCGACGATGCTGTATCAAGTCTGGTCGCTCATCCGCACGATGGACGACGCCACCCAGCCGGGGTCGGCCATCGCCATGGAGCATGTGCTGAACCAGGCCGATGAGTTGATCCTGGCGGTGACGGCCACCCTCGAGGGCGAGCACGAGACGGAGATCGTGCGTCGCCTGCTCCGCCTGCGCGACACCCTCAGTCGGCAGCGCGCCGGCGAGGCGCTCATCCCCGAGGCGGAAACGGCCCGCGCCGAAGTCATCAACCTGGTCAACAACTTCTTCTATGACAAGCTGACGGCCCTCCCCGCCATCCGGGAGTACCTCGAGGAAGTGAAGGCCGAATGAAGCCCGCGGCCCGCGCCCTGCTGCTGCTCGGGGTCGCCTCGCTCCTGCACGCGCAGGACCTCCGGCCGGGCCAGCCACTGCTGGCCGACAACTTCGACCGCTTCACCGCCGCCACGCCGGACCTGGGGAAGCTCCCCGGAACCGACCACCCCTGGGTCAAGCGCGTGCCGACGCTTGACGGCAAGCTGGCCGACGGGCACATCACGGCGGCGCAGGGCGCTGTCGGCATCGGCTACAGTTCCGGGGCGAACCTCTGCGACACCGGCCTCGCCGTGGACGGCTTCACCCTCGCCGACGGGGCCATCAGCCTGACCGTCGGGCCCTCGCACATGGCGGGCCGGGGCCACACCGGCATCATCAGCTACCGCGCCGCAAGCGTGCAGGCGGCCGCCGGCGGCCAGATGGACGGCGCCTACCACGTCGAGGTCGCACCCGACTGGTCCGGCAGCCGCGATGTCGTCCTGCGCTACGGCAAGGAGCGGCTGGCCGTCGCGGACATCGCCGACAAGCGCGAGCTTCAGGAGCCGCACCGCCTCCAGGTGCTCTTCCTCGGCGATCACCACCAGGTGCGCTTGGACGACCAGCTTGTCATTGACTTCTGGGAGTCGACGGGAGGACGCACGGGCGCCGGCTGCGTCGGCTTCGGGGGCTACTACTCCATCGGCACGTTCGATGATTTCGTGGTGGCCGAAGTCGTGGCCGGGCCGGCAACGGCCGTGGACACGAAGGGCCAACTCCGCCCGCTCACCTTCCAGGGCCGCCCCTTCTTCGTGCTGGGCACCTACGAGGCCCCCGGCGAGGCCGACCTGGCCGAATGGCTCGAAGCCGGCTGCAACACCGCCACGTTCTACTGCGCCGATGCGAAAGCCACGCCGGCCCAACGCCGAGAGCAGATCGAGCAGGCCATCGCCTGGGCCAGACCCCACAACACGGCGCTCATCTACTTCCCCACCATTGACTTCTACGCCCGCGTCGGCGACAAGCCCACGGTCCCCACGCCCGAACAGACCGTGCCCAAGATCGCCGCGCTCAAGGAGATGCTCGCGCTCACCGGCCAGGACCCGCAGACGCTGGGCTACTGCACCTTCGACGAGCCCGAGAACGTCCTGTACCCCTCGTACAAGGATTGGGAGAACCGCAAGGATGTGGGTCTCGGCGAGTGGATCGGCGCCGGCTTCAAGTGGCTATACGACACGCTCAAGGCCGGCGACCCCGACGCCTACGTCATGCCGATCATCGCCTGGTGGACGACGTACGAGGCCACGGCCTCCATCTATGATGTGAACGTGCCCAACGAATACCCGCAGCAGGGCGCGCCGCTGTCGGGCGACCTGTACAATGCCGTCTACGACGCGGCCAAAGCCGCCGACGCCGCGAAAGCTAAGGGGCGCACCGGCTTCGTCTACATGCCCCCGTGCTTCGACATCATCGAGGCGCCGTGGCGCGCAGCCACCCTCGCCGAGTTCCGCTACCTGTGCTTCGGGCCGCTGACGCAGGGCGCGCAGGGCCTGTTGCCGTGGCGGCTGGGCCGCGCCACGCAGCCCTACCGCCACGCGGTCATCTACCCCGTGTTCCGGCAGATCAAGCCGCTGCTGCCGTGGCTCCTGGGCGAACGCTGCGACGACCGCGTCACCAGCGACGCCGACGCGCCGACCGTGGACTACCTGAAGAAGTTCCCGGTGCGGGTGCGGACGGTGGCGGGGGAGACCATCGAGAAGGTCGAGACGCCGGGCGTGGCCGACTGCAGCCACTGCCTGCGCCGCCGGCCGGACAACACCTACCTGCTGCTCGCCGTCAGCAACCGCCGCGAGCCCCTCACCGTCAGCTTCACGCTGCAGGGCCTCGGCGAGCTGCCTGAGACGGCGCTGGAGACCCTCCAATACGCGCGCACACCCCTTGCCGACGGTCAGATCAAGGACACGATCGAGCCCTTCGGCGTCCGGGCGTGGATCATCGAGCCCAAGTAGTGGGGCGATTCATCGCCCCCAGGTAGCGGCGTGATTCATCACGCCCAAGTAGCGGCGTGATTCATCGC
>CAZZDO010000131.1:3606-12375 GCA_964653205.1 uncultured Armatimonadia bacterium
CGCCCCCAGGTAGCGGCGTGATTCATCACGCCCAAGTAGCGGCGTGATTCATCGCGCCCAAGTAGCGGCGTGATTCATCGCGCCCTTGTGACGGCCTCACCGGGAGACACCATGGCAACGGACCTGAGACGCACCTGCCGGACCATCCTGCTGGCGCTATGTGTCGCCGTGCCGGTGGCAGCCCGTGCCGCTTCCATGGAGATCTGGCCGTCCGAGCGCCGGGCCAACAACACCTTCTACTGCTACGGCAATGACTGGAACTCCATGCTCGTTGCCATCTACCCCGAGGACTACGGCAAGCAGCGCCTCGAACTGCCGGCGCAGTTCGCCGGGCCCACGGTGCTGACGGTCACGCTCCCGGCGGCCGTGGAGTTCCTCGGCGCGGACCTCATGGGCCTCCCCGGGGTGGTCAGCAAGGACTTCCCGACCGAGCCGGTGACGCAGGACGGCAAGGCCTACCAGCGGATCCGCATGACGCTCCCGCCCGAGGCCCTCACCGCGCGGCTGCTGAAGGGCAAGTGGTACTACCATGTCTTCGTCTGGTTCGCCGCTCCCGAGAAGCTGGATGATGCCGTCTCCTACGAGCTGTCCTACGGCGACCGGAAGCTGGCCGCCGGCGGGAGCCGGCTGCTGACGGCGGGCGTCGTGACCGGCCGGCGAGCGCTCCCCAAACGCTTCGGCTTCTACCCCTACGGCATTCAGACCAACCTCCCCAACCGGGACTACGATCGCCGCGCTGACTTCCTGCACCGCCTCGGCGTCTCCGGGATTGAGGCCCACTGGACCTACGGCCTCCCGGCCGATGAACCCACGGCCTACCACCTCACCCTCGCGGCCAATCGCCGCCATGGGGTCAAGAACATCGCCAACATGACGCTCCTGACCGGCAAGTACGGCGGGGCCTATGGCGGAGTGAAGAGCGAAGTCATGAAGCGCGGCGGACTGGTCAAGGCCATGGACGAGAGCGTGGCGGGGCTGACCAGCGACGCGGCGCGCGCCGACTGGCAGGCCGCCCACGGCTTCTTCGACCTCGCGCTGTGGGACTGGGAGCCCACCGGCCCGCACATCTGGCCCGGCTACGACGACCCCGCCACCATCGCCGCCTTCGCCGCGAAGCAGGGCCTGCCGGTGGACGTCACGCCCGCGCAGATCGAGAAGGACCACCGCGAAGCCTATGCCCGCTTCCGCATGGAGCAGATCTCTCGCCCCCTCTATGCCCTCCAGCAGACGATCAATGCCGTCCAGCCGATCCCCCTGCGCGTCGAGCAAGGCTCCGGTGCGAGCGCCCATGTGGACTACGACATCTACGGGCAGGACTTCCCCTCCCTCACGCCCATGATCTACCAGCCCAGCCCGCTGGCCTACGCGCGGAACCTGCTGGAGATGCTGGCGAACACGAAGGTGCCCGCGAGCAAATTCTGGCCGGACATGACCATCGGCTGGCCCCTCGTGCCGGTCCACCGCCAGACGCCGCGCGAGTTCCTGCTCGACACGATCGTGACGGCGGCCGCCGGCTGCGGCAGCGTCTCCCACTGGCCCGGCATTCACTACAGTGACGCCACCTGGTTCGGCATCCACGAGGGCCTGTGCCGCATCGCCCCGGTCGAGAGCTTCTACCTGGACGGCAAGCGCACTGCTGAGGTCACCCTCGTCGGAGTCCCCTACCGCGAAGAGAAGATCACCCTCGGCACCCAGACACTCGACCAGTCCGCCCCGGACTGGCGCGCGACGCTCATCACCTTCGCCCATGAGTACAAAGGCGAGCAACTGCTGACGCTGCTGAACTACCACCAGACCGAGGACTGCTTCGTGCGCGTGACGGCCCCGGCCCTCAAGGGCCGCTACCTGATGAACACCGAGGCCGGGGTCTACCAGGTGCTCGACGCGAAGGGCCAGGCGCTGGTGCGCGTGGGCAAGGAGACCCCGGCGCTGTGGATCGTGACGGCCAACAAGGCCCGGGTGGCGGCGCTGCACAAGCTCGAGGCGGCCACGGTGGCGCAGGAGTTCGCGTCCGCCCGCGAGGCCTTCCTGGCCTCCAGCGCCAAGAGCGAGGTGCAACTGGGCACGAAGGGCGACCTCACCGTCGCCTACGCCATGACGCCCTTCGGCGGCCAGGAACGGGTCACGCTGCAGGTCAAGACCCCGACTCAGACGATCGCCTTCGGCCAAAGCGGCGGGCGCGTCTACGACTGGCAAGTCCGGGGCATGGCGCCCTTCGTGGCCGGGGACAACCTGGGCACCGACGGCCTCTTCATGGACATGCTGTGGCTGCCCGCCAGCGCGCGCTGGAGCGGCGACGAGGTGGCGGAGATGACCCTCGTGTCCTGCACCAACGACGGCCGCGAGGCGCGGCTCACCTACGAGGGCGCGCTGAAGAAGGGCCTGCCGGGTGTGCGGCTGCGCAAGGCCTACCGCGTGCCGGCCGCCGGCAGTTCGCTCGGCGTCGAAGTCACCTTCCGCAACGAGCGCGTGGACGCCGAGCCGCTCAAGCTGGCCTACTGGTCCCACAACGTGCTGAAGGCCGAGACCACGCACTTCGTCGGGACGCAGATGACCGACGAGACCGCCAGGGGGGTGACGACGATCCTGACCGCCGAGGGACTGCCGGCCGAGCTTCGGCGCGACGTCTTCATGCCCGAGAGGATCATCGGCGCCACCGGGCCGGTGTACGCCGAGTTCCTCCCGCAGACGAAGTCCGGGCTCGTCGTGCGGCTGCCGGACAGCTTCATGAACGTCTACCGCTGGAGCCACTACGGCAAGCCCATGTGCGGCAGCGAGTGGATGTCCCGGCCGCTGTCGTTGGGCGCCGGCGCCACGGAGACGCTGCGCTTCAGCGTGACGGCCATGCCCGACGCCACGCCGGAGAAGCTGCGCGCGGCCCTGGGGGAGGAACCGGCGGAGGTGAAGGAGCAGGCCAATGTGCTGCCCTGCGGCTTCGGGAAGCTCAGCGACCAGGGCCTGCCTGTCGGCTGGAAGGTGACGGCCACCGGCGACGGGGCCCGGGCCACGGCGGCGCCAGACGAGACCGGGGCGATGGTCGTGAAGCTCGAGATGCCGGCGGAGGGAAGCGTGCACCTGGACCTCGACCGGCCCATGGCCCTCGACCCGGCCGGGGACTACATGCTGGTCGTGCCGCTGCAGGTCGAGAACATGCACTTCACCGGCGACTGGTACGGCCGCCCCGCGGGCGTGCGGATCTACATGTACGGCATGGACAACAAGCACACCTGGCTGGCCGTGCATGGCGAGGGCAGCACGAAGGGTTGGGTCACGGCGACCTTGCCCTTCCCGGACGCGGCCGTCCGCGCGCAATTCGCCCACTGCCGCGTCCTGTTGCGCTGCTACAACATGACCGGCACAGTATCGTTCCGCGAGCCGGTCGTCATGCGGCGGCCGCCCGGCCTGGACATCCAGCGGTCCTTCACACTGCCGGATGGCTCGCAGGTCAGCGGCGGCGCGCTGCAACTGCGCAAGTAGCCGCTGCGGTCACTGGTGTTCTCAATCGGAGGTTCGTCACATGACTCGCACTGTGTCGCTACATGGCGTTGCTGTCGCCTTGTTGCTGTGGGCCAGCCTCACCGCCTCCCTCGCCGCGAACCACCAACTTGCCGTCGTCACCGTCCCCCGCGGCCCCGCGCTTACCGGCGACCTGTCCGACCCGCTGTGGCAGCAGGCCGCGAAGGCCCCGGCCTTCGTCGCCGCCGACGGGATCAGCGCCCCGCAGGCCGCGACGGAGGGCTATTTGCTCGCGGACGCGGAGGCGCTTTGCGTCGGCTTCGTCTGCCACGAGCCAAAGATCGGCGAGCTGGTGGCGAATGTCACCGAGCGCGACGGCACCGTGTGGGGCGATGACTGCATCGAGTTCCTGCTCGACCCGAGCAACTCCGATGCGTGGATGCTCCACTTCATCGTCAACTCGAAGGGGACCATCTGGGACGGGCTGCACACCCCGGCCGGCACCGACGCGGGCTACGACTGCCCGCAGGTGACGGCCAAGGCCGCCGTCGGCCCCGACCGCTGGACCTGCGAGTTGCGCCTCCCGTGGGCGGGCGCGGGCGGGCCACCGCAGCCCGGCGAAGTCTGGGGCCTGAACTTCTGCCGCGAGCGCAAGGGCGGCACGGAGGAAGTGACTTCCTGGGCGCCCTCGTACGGCAACTTCACTGACCCGAGCTACCTGGGCGCGCTTGCCGTCCCACCGAAGCCGGGCCCCGTCGCCGTGCGCATCCTCTCGCGCGGCGCGGTCACCGCCGACGCCAACGACCGCGGGCTGAACGTCTTCACCGTCGCGGCGGCCAACCGCGGCGCGAAGGCCATCAGTCTGAGGGCCACGGTCTCCGCGGGGCGCGCGACGCTCGCTGCGAAGCAGGCCCAGATCCCCGCCGGCAAGACCCTCGACCTCAAGGCGCCCTACAACGTGCCTCCCCAGGGCCAGCCCCAACTCGACTTCGCCGTGCTGGTCAACGGCAAGGCCATCTATGGCAGCAGCCTCACCGCCCTCAAGCCCGCCGGGAAAATGGCGCGTGAATGGCTCACCGAAGACCCGCTCTACCAGGAGTTGCTGAGCCAGGAGCCGCCGGGCCTGCGCAGCCAGGGCCATCTCATGTGGTCCCACCTCGTTCTCGTTCCGCAGAACCGCGAAGCGGCCGTCCGCCTCGGCGCGCGGTACGTGCTCGACGAAGCCTACGGGGCATACGGCCAACACCGGAGCAAGATCATCAGTACGGGCAAGCCTACCGGGGAGCGGGCCGAAATGATGGCCCGCCACGGCGTGCAGATCGTGCTTGAAGGCGCCACCCGCGCCAAGGACTCCCCCTGGATTCTCGACCCCGCCAGCGTAGACAACATGCTCAAGTCCGTCGAAGCAGTCCTCAAGGAGCCGCACCCGTTCCTCTGGGCCGTCTCCGCCGGCGACGAGATGGATGAGATCGCTCAGTGGGAGGGCGCGGACCTGATGGCCAACCCGCCGGCGAACTTCCCGTACCTCCAGCAGGCCGACGCGGAAGTCAAGCGCGACTACGGCGGCGGGAAGTATGGCATTCCCGAGGGCCGCCGCGACCCCAGTCCTTATCGCTGGATCGCCTATCGCCGCTGGTGCTGCGCGAGGCTGCGCGACCGCAACCAGCGCCTGCGCGACCTCGTCAAGCGCTACGACCCCAAGATCCTGATGCTCGGGATGGACGCGCAGGGCGGGCGCCTGTGGCCCTATGAGTGGAGCAGCCAGTCGGACATCTTCGACATCTTCACTCACCAGTGGACGCCGGCCCAGACGCGCTGGCGCCAGCAACTCGGCGCCATCAGCAAAGCGCTCTCTGACCTGACCGGCAAGGACGCCTGGCCCTGCGCCCATGTCGAGAACTACAGCATGGCCCCGACGCCCGCGGAGGCCGTCGAGGAACTGAGCCAGATCTTCCGCAACGGCGGCACCGGCATCCACCTGTACATGCCCGACACGGCCAACGGGGACAAGCTTGTCGGCGACACCCGCGTCTGCTACTTCGGCTCCCCGCGACGCTACCACACGGTCAACAACGTCCTGGACCTGACGCGCACCATGCCCAGGCCGAAGTACCCCACCTACGACCGCACGGCCATCCTGTTCAATGATGACACGATGGGGGCGGACCCGGCGCTGGGGGGGCCGGGCTATTGCGCCACCATCGAGGCCTGCTACACCCTCCTCGGGCCCGTGGCGCGCTCGTGGTTCAAGTTCATTGACTGCGCGCAAGTCATGGCCCTGCCCTCGCTCAAGCAGCGCTTCGATGTCGTCTACGTGCCGAGCGCGCCCTTCCTGCGGACGGCGATCGTGGCGAAGCTGAAAGACTTCGTCGCCGAGGGCGGTACGCTCGTGTGCGGCGACCGCACGGCCTTCCGGAACGACGATGTGGGCAACGACACCGCGGCCTCGCGGGTCGAGATCTTCGGTGTCACCGATGGCCCGGTGCACACCGTCAACACGCTCACTCCGGCCCTCAAGGAACTGGGCGAGCCCATCACCTTCTCTTCGGATGTGCCGCTTCTGCAACCCACACCCCAGAGCAAGCTCACGGTCCTGGCGACCTTCCACAACGGCGATCCGGCGATCACCAGCCACGCGCTGGGGCAGGGCCGGGCCATCCTGTTCGCCCGCAACCCCTTCGGCTTCGGCAACGTGGCCGACCCGCAGTGGCGCGCGTTCTTCACTCGCTTCGTCCAGTGGACCGGCGCGCCGACCGGCCTGGACATCTGGCGCTTCCAGTTCCCGCCGTCGGTCATCTGGCAGGAGCCGAAGCAGCCCGGCTTCTGCCTGACGAACAACCACATGGTGTGGCAGGAAGAGAAGCCCAGCACCCCCCAGAACCGCGAGATCGGGGCGACCTACCGCTACTCGCTGCCGCCGGATGCCGCGCCCGACGAACCAGCCGAGGGCGAAGCCGTCCCCTGCCGCACGGGCCATCTGACCGACCGCCGCGACTCGATCATGGCCAAGAAGACCGCGGCCAAGTGGTACGCCCCGTACGAACTGCCCGCCGCCCGCTGGCTCGTGTCTTGGGCGCAGACCGATCCCGTCACCGTCACCTTCGACCTGCGCCAGCCCTGGAAGCTCCTGCAACTCAAGCTGTGGTTCCGCGACAGCCTCCCCGCGGTCACGGTAGAGGGCAGCGCCGACGGGCAGAAGTGGCTCCCCCTCGGCGCGGCGAAGGCCGAGGCAGCGGGGGCGGACGTGAAGGACGTGGTGGTGGCGTTCAATCAAAAGACGCCGTGCCGCTACCTGCGCGCGACGTTCGCAGCCCGGCAGCCGGACCAGAAGCTGACGCTGGTGGAGGCGGAGGTCTGGGGAGCGGACAAGTGAAGGCCTCACACAAGCCCTCAGGAGAACCCGCCTATCGTCCTCCCCCGTGGGAGAGGGGTCGCGCCGAAGGCGCGGGGGTGGGTGTCGCTACAGCTTCGGCGTCAGCACCTTCGTCGGGTCCGGCGTGAGGTAGGGCGACACGTCACCCTTGAAGCCGACCGTCAGGTCGTTGGTGAGGTCCAGCGCCTCGAGGCACCACACCCGCCCGTCCATCCCCGCCGGCACTGTCACCGGCATCTCCGTCTCGCTCCCCAGGTCGCCCTCGAGGTGCGCGGCCGCCTTCCCGTCCGGTCCGAATACCGTCAGCTTCCCCCGCGCCCCGCCGCCTGCCCCTCCGCCTTCGCGAAGATCGAGAACCCCTCGACGCCCTTCGGCACGTAGAAGTACATCCGCCCGAACTGCCCGTTCACCGTGAGCTTCTGCTTCTCGCGGCGGACGCTTGCGTCCGCAGCGATGAACGCGTGGTGCTGCCCGGTCGTGACGACCAGGCTGTGGCTGTTCTGCCCCGACTGCGCCACCAGCAGGTAGACCCCGTCGCGGTCGGGAGTGAAGGTCGCGTCCTGGCTCTCGCGGACCTTCATGTGCCCCTCGGCGATCAGCTTGCGGTCCGGCCCCACGGCCACCCACTGCGTCCCCGGCCGGTAGTTGGCAAGCTGCAAGTTGGTGACCTTGACCGTCACCGCTTCCCCCGCCTTGCCGAGGATGAACAGCGGGTTGCGGTAGCGCAGCCGCGGCGTAGTGGCGCGATTCATCGCGCCCTCGGGCGCAGTGAATTGCGCCGCTACAGGCATCAGCGCCTCGATCGTGATGTCCCCGACGCTCATCACCGGCAGCGGCGGGTCGTAGGGGCGGATCTTCAGCGCCGACACGTACGCCTTGTCGGCCGCGAGCTTGTCCAACTCCGCGTTCGCCACGCGGCAGGCCTCCCAGTACTTCTCATGCGGCTCGCGCAGTTGGTACCCCGGCAGCTTGCTCACATCCTCCAGCAGGCTCTCGAAGGTGTAGATCCAGTAGCCCGCCGAGTGCGCCGCGCACGTATAGTACTGCTCGGCGAGGTTCTCGCTGGGGAACTGCTGCTGCCACAGGCCGGGCACGAACAGCACGTGCGCCGGCATTGCCGCGAACGTCTGCTGCTGCTGATCCACGTAGTCGGTATAGCCGGGGCTGTAGGTGCTCTCCGA
This sequence comes from uncultured Armatimonadia bacterium, assembly GCA_964653205.1. Taxonomy (GTDB): domain Bacteria; phylum Armatimonadota; class Zipacnadia; order Zipacnadales; family UBA11051; genus JAJFUB01. Next base: position 11,617 of record CAZZDO010000131.1, read on the forward strand.
GAAGCCGAGCACCGGGTGGGTCGCGGTCCCCAGCCCCATCGCCATGGCGCGGTGCGCGGGCAGCGGGTAATCGAGCAGCAGCACGCCAAGCAGGAAGTCGGGGTTCTGCGCATGGCATTCGCGCTCGAGGCGCTGGCTGAACCCGATGATGCGGTCCACGAAGTGCTGCTGGAACTTCTCTTCCAGGCCGTTGTCTTTGAGCCACGGCGCCCGCTCGGCGGGGGCGAGGTCGCGTAGGCCCGCCGGTCCCCCGGCGGGCAATCCGGCTGCGAACTCCTTCAGACAATCCGCGCAATAGCACGCCCCCGCAAAGCACGTGTGGTCGGCCCCATACATCTCCGGGTCAATGATGCAGCCGTCCAGGTGCAACTCGCGCGAATGCTCGGCCAGCCACACCGCGCGGCCGATGATGTACTTGCTCCAGAAGGCCTCGTCGAGCGGGCAGGGGGTATTGGGCATCGTGCTCCCGGCGATGGTGACTTCGCGCCGGTCGGACAGCAGCGCCTCGGTCGAGCCGCCGCGGAAGTTGTAGACGGGCATGAGGTGCAGGCCGTTGGCTTGCGCGCTCTCACCCCAGCGGCGCAGCAGGGCGATGGTGCCCTCGGTGGGCGGGGCCTGCAGGCCGCCGAACTTGGGCATGAGCAGGTTCATGCCGACGGCCTTCATGCGCGCCTGCCCGTCGCCGAGATCGGCCGAGGATAGGTACCCACCGCGGATCCTGTCGCGCAGAATCCAGTCGTAGCACGAGGCGGGGGCGGC
>CAZZDO010000132.1:0-12372 GCA_964653205.1 uncultured Armatimonadia bacterium
CTGCAGCGGTGGGGCTGCTTGACAGGGCCCTCACCCCCTGCCCCCTCTCCCAGGGGGGAGAGGGGAGTAACTGGCAGTGCGTGGTGGCTTCCAAGCGCGCGTGGTGGCTGCGAGAGGTACTGCACGAGGACTACTCAGCGGGAGAGCCGCTTCGTTGACGGGAGTTGTTCCCCTCTCCCTCTGGGAGAGGGGGCAGGGGTGAGGGGTCAGCCGTAGAACTGGAAGCTGTCCACGACCGCCTTGAAGGCCTTGACGTTCGCCTCGCCCTGGGCGGTCGGGCCGAACATGCCGATCACGTAGCCCCGGTCGGCATGTACCGCCACCAGGAAGAGCTTGTCCACCTTGCCGTCGCTCAGGGCCAGCATACGCGCGGGCTGGCCGCACAGCCCCGCGGACTTGTCCTGGAAGCCCGCGACCCCCGTCCACTGGGCGCTGTAGCGCTCGATGAAGTCCTGCAGCTTCATGCCGTGGGGGAGCGTGTAGACATCAATGCCGATGTAGAGCTGCCCGTCGCCGACCATCGGGCCGGCCAGGAAGAGCTTGGTGCCGGGGCCCTGCTCCTCAAGGTCCGGGCGGCGCTGCCAGCCGGGTGGGATGACGAGGCGGAAGTCGTCGAGCGCGACCTGGCCGGTCACGGTTGGTGTCGTCGCCGGCGGGGCGGGGAGGAAGAGGGGGGCCTCAGCCGCGGCTCCGGTCGGCGAAGTCGCGGTGGGCGGTCCCGCCGGGGCCGGGTCGGGCAGCGAGCGCATCAGCAGGACGGCGACCAGCACGAAGACGGTCAGCCCCGCGAACAGCGGCAGGCGCCGGGCCGGGATGCCGCTGAAGAGCGCCTTGAGCTTGTCGGATAGGCTAGACATGCCAACCCCCGAAGTGCAGGGTCAGGTTGACCGCCCAGAAGGCCAGTATCGCCGCCAGAAGCCATTTAGGGAAGCGGGGGTGGGCCAGGGCCGCCGGCAGCCAACCCCGGCCCGTCACGACCCCGAAGAGCCCCAGCAGGGCCAGCACACAGGTCGCGACGAAACCCGCGGGGGCCATGAGATTGGCGTTGGCCGCCGCGCGCACTTCCCCCTGCGCCATCCACGCAAAGCCGGTCGTCATGCCGCAGAACGGACATGGGAGGTGGGTAAGCAAGCGGAAAGCACAGGGCGGCAGGAAGAGCTCGCGGTGCGTCCCGTAGCCGCTCGGGCTGGGCTGGAGCAGGGCGGCCAGGACGAGCGCGCTGGTGCACACCAGCAGCGCGGCCCAGGCGTCGTGACGACTCCCTCCCAGCTTCAGGGCAGACATGCGCCCACTATAGCAGGTTGCCCGGCTCAGGGGAACCCGCGCCTCGCGCATGTGTGGGCAGAGGTCCGCCGGGGCCACGGAGGGAAGTAGGGCACAACCCGTTGGGCAGGTGATGAGTATGCGAAGGCTATGGTCCGTCGTGGTGGTCATGCTGTGTGTGTGCGCTTGGGGCGCCGATCTGGTCAAGAATGGCGACTTCGCGAAGGAAGTGGCGGGCCAGCCCGCACAGGCGGCCGACTGGACGCTTCCGGCCGACGGCTCGTGGCAGCGCGTCGCGGGCGCGGACGGCAAAGCGGCCCTGCAGTGCCAGGCCAAAGCCGGAGTCGTGGGCCCCGCCCGCGGTAGTTGCGACTTCATGTCGCCCAAGAGCAGCTACACTATCGAGGTCAGCTACGAGGGCGACGGCAAGCTCACACCGGCGGTGCGCGTGATGGACCTGCCGGACGGCAGGGCGCTGGGGCAGGCCACCGGCAACCGCAAAGCCGGGCCGCAGAAGATGGGCCTGAGCTTCGGGGCAATCAGCGCGGATGTCGGCATCGAGATCTACGCCGACGCGGCCCACATGGACGGCAAGGAGGGCCCGGCGGGGACGCTACGGGTCACGGGGGTGACGGTGTTCGCCACCGGTTCCGAGCCGCCCGAGAAGCTCCCGGACATCGGCCCGAACCTCGCGCTGAACAAGCCGTACACAATGAGCCCGGCCCCGAGCTACTCGCTGTGCAAGGACCCCGGCGATGCCACGCAGTTGACCGACGGCGTCTACACACAGGGGCATTTCTGGACGCGGCCGACGACCGTTGGGTGGGGCAGCCGCATGGTGTTCATCACGGTTGACCTCGGGCAGGACCAGCCGATCAAGGGCGTGTCGTACAACACGGCCGCGGGGGTCGCGCAGGTGCAGTGGCCCGCTCGCATCCTCATCTTCGTCAGCCCCGACGGCCAGCAGTGGTATGACGTCGGCAATTTGGTCACGTTCAACGCCCCCCACAACAACCTGCCGGAGTACGGTCAGTACGCGATCCGCCACCTGTGGACCGACCAGCTCAAGACGCACGGCCGCTATGTGTGCCTGTGCGTCGAGCCGGAGTACGGCGGCTACGTGTTCGTGGACGAGATCGAGGTGTTCGGCGGCCCGGCGGACTTCGCGCAGTTGGCCTACCCGGGCAAGGCCTTTGCCAACCCGCAGGAGCGGATGCGCCGGTCCATCATTGACGACCTGCTGCGGGCGCAGTTCCGCCGCGCGCTGGAGGCCGTGCGGGAGGACATCGCGGCGCTGCCCAAAGACGCGCAGGCGAGGCCGACGGCCGCGGCGGACGGGCTGGCCGGGCGCATTGACCCCTACGAGGCCCCGGACATGGAGGGCTTCCGGGCGGTGCTGCCCGTGTGCCCACTCGAGGCCGACATCTTCAAGCTCCAGGCGGCCGTCTGGCGTGCGGCCAAGAAGCCCACGCTACGCGTGTGGAACCTGCACCGCTGGGAGATGCTCGATTCCTTCTCCGAGCCTGCGGAGGGGCCGAATACCGGTGGTCGCACCGCCGGTATCCGGCCCGTCGAAGTCCACCTGATGAACAACGAGACCCGCGCCGGGGTCGTGAACCTCACGAACGCCGGCGACAGCGACCTGCGGGTGCGGCTGAGGGTGACGGGCCTGCCCGGCGGGGACACGCCGCCATATCTGCAAGTCCACGAGGTGCTGACAGTCGGCACGCGCTGGTTCGTGCCGGTCTCCTCGGCGCTGCCCGAAGCGAAACGCGAGGGCAAAGACGCGATCGTCACCGTGCCGTGCGGCATGACGCGACAGGTGTGGCTGAGCTTCAAGCCCGAGGACCTGCGGCCCAGTACGTACGCCGGGCAGATCGAGATCACCCCGGCCGTCGGGAACAAGCAGACTGTGCCGCTGAAGCTGGTGGTGTACCCGCTGCGCTTCCCGGACCAGACGACGCTGTGCCTGGGCGGATGGGACTACACCGACGCGGACGCGACGTACGGCATCACGGTCGAGAACAAGGCCGCGGTGGTCGAGCACCTGCAGGATCACCTCGTCAACACCCCGTGGGCCGGCGGCGGCGTGATGTGGGCGGTGCAAGTGGATGACAACGGGCAGATCAAGGAGCCCGTGGACACGACGCGCTTCGACAACTGGGTGAAGCTGTGGCCGGATGCGCGGCGCTACATGGTCTTCCTGAACTGCGGCCAGGAGTTTGGTGGGTCGAAGATCGGCGAGCAGGGCTTCGGGCTGAAGGTCGGAGTGTGGGCGCGCTTCTGGGCCCAACACATGCGGGAGCTGGGCAAGGACCCGAGCCAACTCGGGGTGCTGATCTACGACGAGCCGAGCAACAAGAGGCAATATGATCTCATCGTGGCGTGGGCCAAGGCCATCGAGGCCGCCGCGCCGGAGTTGACGACCTTCGAGGACCCGCAGCCGACCGAATACGTGGACGCCCCGGTGATGTTCGAGGCGGTGGATCTGCTCTGCCCCTACCGGGCGCCCTATCTCGACCGCGACCAGAAGTACCGCGACATGTTCCTGAACGCCGGGAAGCAGGGCAAGGAGTTGTGGTTCTACGACGCCTCCGGCCCGGCACGCACGTTCGACCCGTTCTCGTTCTATCTCGTGCAGGCCTGGCACGCCTTCGCCATCGGCGGGAAGGGCTCGCACTTCTGGGCCTTCGGCGACAACGGGCGCGTGTCGTGTTGGAACGAGTACCCCGCCGAGGGCAACGGCCCGTACTGCCCGTCGTATCTGGACCAGACGAGTGTCACGACCTCGAAGTACATGGAGGCCGTCCGCGAGAGCGCGGAGGACTTCGAGTACTTGACGATGCTCCAGGCGCGGGTGGCAGTGTTGAAGCAGAAGGGCGTCAACAGCCCGGCGCTGGCGGCGGCGGAGAAGCTGCTCGCCGAAGGGCCACAGCGTGTCATGGCCGGCGAGCAGGGCAGCAACTACCGCTGGGATGTGCCGAAGGACCGCGCGGTGCAGGACCAGGTGCGGATTGAGGTGCTGAGGGCGTTGGTGGCGCTGGGAATACCCACGGCGTCCACGGGCGCCATTGGGCCCCCGCCGCAAGCCATCCCCACGGAGGCGAAGTGATGATACGCAAGCACGCGCTGCTGCTGGCGCTGGTGCTGCTGTTGGGCGGCGTCGCCCATGCCACCGACCTGCCGCAGGTCGTCCTCGGTGACTACGACGCCGAACTGCGCGGGGCCGAAGGGCATGTGGACATCCCGCGGATGATCCAGCGCCTGCAGGACATGGGCGCCAACACGTACTTCTGGCTCATCTGGCACGCGCCGACGGACTGGGAGGACCTGCAGCGCTTCCTGCCGGAGGCGCAGAAGGCGAAGATCCAGGTCTGGGCCTATCTGTGTCCCCACAGCGAACAAGGGCCGGAAGGGAAGTGGCCGTTCTCCGAACCCTTCCGCACCGACTTCGTGAAGTGGGCCGAGGAGATCGCGAAGCTGTCGCTCCAGCACCCCAACCTCGTCGGGTGGGTGATTGACGACTTCTGGGCCAACTTCAACGACAAGGCGATCCCGGCGACGACCGTCAAGCACATGCAGAGCACCGCCAAGGCCATCAACCCGGACCTGCGCTTCTACCCGCTGATGTACTTCAACCAGTTCGGCCCGCTGTTTGCCCAGGCGCTCGCGCCGCTGGTGGATGGCGTGGTGGCGGCGTACCACCAGGGCCCGGCCGAGATTGAGGCGGCCGTCAAGGTCCTGAACGATGATGTGCTCAAGCCGGCGGGCTGCTGGACCGTGTTCCCGTACGCGACACCCTCGCGCCCAGGCGACTTCGCCTCGCTGAGCCAGAGCGCGAAGGTGCTGAACCCCAATGGCGTCACGATCAGCTTCCACTACGAGGACGACTACGACGGCCCCACCGCCGGCTATCACGTGATGCAGCTACTGGTGGACGGGAAGCTGGCGTGGTCGGAGGACGTAGCGGGCCACGACGACGGGACCGCGCTGGTGAACCTGCGGGAGTACGTCGGCAACAAGCCGCAGGTGAGGATCACGCTGGGCGTGTTCGACCTCAAGGGCGTCTCGCAGTACGGAGTCGAGGTGGCCTTCCGCGACCTGCGGGTGACCGGGCTGGAGATGCACAACGTGGACCTGGGCTCCGCGCCCGGCTGGCTGCTCGAAAGTCGCGGGAGCTTCCGCATGGAGTGCCGCCCCGAGCAGCAGGGCAAGCACGCGTACAAGCTGCCGCTGATCGTCATGCCCGCCGGCAGCCGGGGCGAATACAAGCAGCGCTACCACGAGGACGCGACGCCCGAGAACATCGCTGCCCGCACGCGCGAGGCGCTGGCGCTGGTCGGCGACGGCCGCGTCATCGGCACGGTGATGTACTGCCTGGACAAGGGCAAGGACAGTGAGGACCTGGCGGCGATTGGAGAGTTGTATAAGGGGTTCGCCAAGTAGGCGCGTAGGTGCGCCGGTCCCCGGCGCACAATCAACATCCCGCGTAGGTGCGCCGGTCCCCCGGCGCACAATCCGGCGGCCATGCCCGCCGGAGGACCGGCGGGCCCACGCGGCAAGGAGCCAGGAGACACCGATGAAGATCCACATCATCACGGACCTTGAGGGTCCGGCCATGATCAACCAGTTCACCCAGACGCGGGATGTGACGCCTGAAGAGAAGCAGCGCTCCGAGTGGTTCCTGACGGGCGAAGTCAATGCGTGTGTGGACGGCATTCTCGACTTCGACCCGCAGGCGGAGGTGATCGTGTGGGACGGGCACGGCGGCGGCGGGATTGATCGCCAGCGCTTCCACAGGGGGGCCAAGCTGATCGCCCGCGGGCCGATCCGCGCGCCGTACTATCTCGACGAGACCTTCGACGGCCTGATGTTCGTCGGTCAGCACGCGATGATGGGCGACCGGGGCGTGCTGTGCCACACGTACTCCTCCAAGAGCATTCAGTACTACAAGATCAACGGGATCGAGATGGGGGAGTTCGGCTGCCGGGCGCTGATGGCCGGGACGATGGGCGTGCCGACAATCTTCGTCGCCGGCGATGACGCGGCCGTCGAGGAAGCGCAGGACCTCGTGCCCGAGATCGTCGGCGCGGCGGTCAAGCAGGCGCTGGCGCGGGAGTTGGCGATCCACCTGTCCCACGAGGCGGCGTGCGGTCTCATCCGCGAGAAGGCCGCCGAGGCGTGCGCCAAGTGCGAGGCTATCCCCCCGTACTACTTCCCCGGCCCGTACACCCAGGAAGTGCGGGTGCTGGAGGGTGTGAGCATCCAGGGCTACCTGGACGGCGGGTGGGAGTTCATAGATAACCGGACGGTCAAGAAGACCCGGGAGGACATCTGCGAGCTGAGCATCTAGCCCGAGAGCTTGATCGTCAGGGCCTTCTTCCGGCCCTTGTCTTCGGCGGCGCTGACCCGAACGGTCCGCGCCGCCGCGTCGTGACTCCACGCCCCCTTGCCGGCGGCCTTGCCGTTCACGGTGACGGCCTCGGGCTTCTTGGCCACGTGCATGACGACCTCATAGCGCCGCTGCTCCGACATCCCCTCGTACTTCCCCTGGCGTGGGCCGATGGTGACCGTGATTTCCTTGCCCTTCGTCGCGCAGGACATCTCGGTCGTCGCCACCGCGCCGTCGAGATAGGCGTAGCTGATCCCGTCATCCTCGATCATCGTGAAGGTGGATTCCTTGCCGGGGAACACCTCGATGGTCACGCACTCCAGCGGCTTCTGGCCGACATACTGCATCTCCGGGTATTGCGGGATGATGGCGCCTTCCTTGACGAACAGCGGTCCGCCGCGATCCTCCGGGTACTCGCACGGCAGGTCCTTCGGTCCGACATGCACCTTCCCCGTCCAGTAGTCCACCCACCGCCCCTTCGGCAGGTGGATCGTGTCGGTGAAGGCTGCCGTCAGGAACCAGTCGCCGAGCATGTACTGGTGGATCAGGTCGGGTGACTTGGGGTCATCGGGCGCGACCAGCGGCATGGCGCGCATGATCGGCAGGCCCGTCCGCGCCGCCTGGTGCGCCGCGCTGTAGAAGTACGGCAGGTGCCGGTAGCGCCACGCGGCGTACCACTTGAAGATCGGCTCCATCGCGTCGCCGAGGAAGAACGGCTGGTTGTACTGGTGCCACGAGAGGATCTGGCACCACGGCTGCAGGAAGCCGAAGTGCACGCCCTGCGGGTTCCACACCTGCATGTCGCAGCTCGTGTTCGAGTGCCCCGACAGCCCGTGGTTGAGCAGCGACACGAGGGGCTTCTCGCCCCCGCCGGTGTCGCCGGCCCACGTAGCGGCATACTGCTGCGTCCCGGCATAGCCGCAGGCGGTGTAGATCATCGCGCGCTTGCCCGTGTAGTCGCCATAGCCCCGGCTCATCTGCTTGGCGAGCAGCACCGGGTACAGGTTGTGCATCTCGGCATCGGTCATGCCGTTGCGCCACCGGCGGTCGGGGTGGAACAGCACCTGGTTGGCCCCGTCCATCTTGAAGCACTGGGCCCCGTCATCCACGAACTTTTTCAGGTGCTCGAACCACCCTTCGCCGGCGCGGTGCTGCGTGTCGAACATGCGCCGGTCCTTCTGGAAGTGCGGGTCCTGGAACAGGTCGTCGTCGTTCCTGGGAGCGCCGGCTTCCAGCCGGCAGCCGTCGGTCGTCTCTGTAGGAGCGCCAGCTTCCAGCTGGCCCGTAAGCTGCATCTCCTCGAACTCCGTCAAATCATAGTCACAGCACAGCCACAGGCTCAGCTTGAAGCCCATGTTCCTCAGCGCCGCCGGGAAGCCCCCGGCCTTCATGCCGGGCAGCCAGAACGGAAAGTGGAACCGCTCCTCGCTCCACTTCTTGTCCAGCGAGTAATCGTACAGGCTCTCCATCCAGTTGGGCTCGAGCCCGATCACATCACACGGGATACCCTCCTTGCGGAAGGTGTGGCCCTCGTAGAGCACATCCCGCGCGCGCACGCCGCGGTCGTCGCACACGAAGGTCAGCCCGTAGCCGAACAGGGGCAGCACGTGCGGCCGGCCGGTGATCTGCGTGTACTGGTCGAGCAGGTTGGGCAGGCTCTCACCGGCGATGAGCACGAAGTCTAGTTCGCCCTCGTCCGCCCAGAGGCGCAGTTCGTCCTCCTTGGTCGCCCCGGCGTCGAACTGGTGGAACCATGTGCTGTTGACGAAAACCGCCCAGCCGCCGGTGCTCATCAGGAACGGAATGGGCGTGTAGCTCGTGACGTTGCGGACCATCATCAGGCCCTTGTGGCCGCGCTTGTCGAGGCGGTCGCGGGTCTCGTCACCGTGGCCGTAGAGCTGCTCGTCCGGCTGCAGGGAGAGGCGCAGGTCGAAGCCGCGGTCGGCCGACGCGGGCGCTTGTGCCACCAGCGGCTTTCCCTGCTTGTCGAACAGGTGCACCGTCCCGTCCGCACGGTTGACCGCCAGGGACGCCGCGCCAGTCGCGAAACAGATGACGTCCCCCTCGTCCGCCGTCTCGCAGGCGACTTCGCCCTCGCCCTGCACGATGCCATAGCGCACGAGGCCAGGCTCGGGGAAGCTGCCATCGTGGCTCAGGCGGATGCGGAAGGCGTTCGCGGTGACGGGCTGGACGCGAAGGGTGAGGCCACTGTTCAGGGGGATGTCCATGTGAGTCTCCTTGCCATCGTGGGAATGGGCCCTATTCAGGGAGGTCGTAGGAGGCGGCCAGCTCCCGCGGCAGGCCCGGCGCCTCGCGGAGTAGGCCCATCATCACATGGGTCGCCGTGATCGGCCCGCCGCCGCCCTCGTTGCAGACCTTGAGCGCCCGCAACAGCGCGCGCTGGGCCTCCTCGGAGAACATGGGCTCGTTGCCCTCACCCGCCGGGCCCTCGGCCGCTTGTCGCTCGAGTACGGCCACGACGGTCTCGGGCGGTGGGACAGCCGGGGGGCACGTGCTCAGCAACGCCAGCGCGATGTGGGCCGACCCGATGGCCGTTCGCTGCCGGCTGACGGCCGCCTCATGGGCGGCCAGTATCGCTCGCCGTGCCTCGGGCGTGAACCGCTGCCAGAGTTCCATCCGGAGTCCCTCCCTGCGTGTGCTCGCCCATTCGGCATGTCTGCTGCCGGCAGACCCACTTCGCCTCGACCGTGCAGGCCTCCTGCCCGCACGCGGCGAATACCCCGCCATGCAACCCATCCCGGATACCGTGACCCTTGAGAGCCGGCCCGACGGCCTGGCCGTGCGGATGATTGACCAGACGCTGCTGCCCACCTGCGAGCAGATCATTGACCTGACGACCGTCCCCGCCCTGTGCGAGGCGATCCGCATGTTGCGGGTGCGCGGGGCCCCGGCCATCGGCTGCGCGGCGGCGTGCGGCGTAGCGATGGCGGCCGGGCGGAGTGACGCTCCCGACCTGCCGGCCCTGCAGGCCGAGGTGCGGCAGGCCATTGACGATCTCGCCGCCACCCGGCCCACGGCCGTGAACCTCTTCTGGGCGTTAGAGCGGATGCGCAGGCTCGTGGACGCGGGGGAGGACGCGCAGGCGCTCAAGGCGCAGTTGGCCTGCGAAGCCCGCGCCATCGTCGCCGACGATCTCGACCGCTGTCACCGCATGGGCCGGCACGGGGCGGAGTTGATCCCGGAGGGCGCGCGCATCCTGACCCACTGCAACGCCGGGGCGTTGGCCACGGCGGGCTACGGCACGGCGCTGGGCGTGATCCGCGCCGCCGCCGAGCAGGGCAAGGTCGCGCGGGTCTATGCCGACGAGACGCGGCCGTTGTTGCAGGGCGCGCGGCTGACGGCGTGGGAACTGTGCCGCGCGGGCATCCCGTGCACGGTCATCTGTGACAACATGTCCGCCAGCTTGATGGCGCGCGGGGAGATTGATTGCGTCGTCGTCGGGGCCGACCGCATCGCCGCCAACGGCGATTTCGCCAACAAGATCGGGACGTACGGGGTGGCGGTGCTGGCGAAGCATCACAACATTCCGTTCTATGTCGCCGCGCCGATCTCGACGGTGGACTACTCTCTGTCCTCGGGCGCGGGCATCCCCATCGAGCAGCGCGATCCGAAGGAAGTCTCGGAGTTGGGCCATTTTGCCCGCTGCCCGGTCGTGCCGGCGGAGGCGGACATCCATAACCCGGCCTTCGATGTCACGCCGGCGGAGCTGGTGGCGGCGATCATCACGGAACACGGGGTGGCCAGGGCGCCGTTTGAGGAGAGCCTGGGACAGTGGCAGTAGTGGCGCGATTCATCGCGCCCGGAAGACGAACGAGAACGACGGCGCGATGAATCGCGCCACTACACGGCATTTGGAGAAGAACAAACACATGGACAAGACCAAGATCGCGATTGTTGGCTGTGGCGGCATGGCCCGGGGCCATGCCAGCCGGTTTGACATGATCCTCGACCAGGTCGAGGTCGTCGCCGCCGTGGATGTCGTCCGCGAGAAGGCGCAGGCGGTCGCGGACTTGCTGCCCGGGGACGTCAAGGTCACCGAGGACTACCGCGATGTCCTCGACGACATTGACGCCGCCTTGCTGGTGCTGCCGCATCACCTGCACCACCCGGTGACGATGGACTGCCTCGCCCACGGCAAGCATGTGCTGGTCGAGAAGCCCATGGCCAACAGCGAGCAGGAATGCGTGGAGATGATCAACGCCGCGCGTGAGGCCGACCGCGTCCTCATGGTCGCCTACTGCATGCGCTTCCACCCGCTGGTCGTGAAGCTCAAGGAGCTGCTCGCCGACAAGACCTACGGCGAGTGCTTCCAGTTCTCGCTGTGGACCGAGCAGCTCACCAAGTACCCGGAGGACCATTGGGCCAGCAGCGCCAAAACCCTCGGCGGCGGGCAGCTCTTCAGCCACGGCTGCCATTACATTGACCTGATGCTGTGGATGATGGGCCAGCCCGTGAGCGGCACGCACTTCGGGACGAACTTCTGCACCCCGTGGATGGAGCGCGAGGGGACCAGCCACGTCACGATCGAGTTCGACAACGGGGCGATCGGCTACCACCAGGGCACCTGGGGCGCGCGCGGCAGCCGTCTGCGCTACTCCTTCCACGCCCACTGCGAGGACGGGATGCTGGAGGTAGCCTTCACGCAAGGGCAGCTCATCCTGCACTCCCAGATGCGCCCCCACGTGCCGGGCGAACCGGAGCGGTCGGGCGAGGAGATCCTGCTCGAAGCCCCGGCCGCCAAGTCCACTGAGATCGAGATGGCCCACTTCATCGAGTGCATCCGCACCGGGGCCAAGCCGCTGACGGACGGTGTCGGCTCGCTGGAGGGCCTGCAAGTGATCTGGGCGCTGTACGAGGCCGAGGAGCGCCAGGCGCTGGCGGACCTGCGCGGGCTGGGGCTGGGCACCTGGCAGGGCTAGAAGCGATCTCACTAGTTGCGGGGTGGCGCGCCGGCCGTATCGGCGTGACGGGGGCCCCGCAACGGCGTCCCATCACCCCCTGCGGGGCCTCCGTCATGCCCTTTGGGACCGCTTTGCGGTCCACGGGCATGACACCCCGCAACTGGGCTTTCAGACAGTTTCTGGTGAGGCGCAACATGAGGGTTGTCGCCATACTGCTGTTGGCGCTGGCCGTGCTTCCGGCGGCCGGGGCCCGGGAGTTCGTGGACCACGGCCTCGGCTCGCAGGCGGTCGAGAGCCGCGGCGTCGCGGCCCTGCGCGACAGCCGCGGGCGCGACCTCGTCATCGGCCTGAGCAACGATCGGGCCAAGCGCGGCTGGCTCCTGCAGACCGACATTGACACCGGCGAGACGAAGCAGGTCCTCTTCCCGGAGGACGTGGATGCTTCGTTCGCACTCGCCGCCCCCTTTGCCTCCTATGTCAGCACCCGCGGGCGCTTCTACACGGGCATCGGCGGGGTGCTCATGGAGTACGAGCCTGCGACCGAGACGTGGCTTTACCACGGGCGGCCCGACCCCAAGGCGCAGATCTTCGCCGACTACGCCTTCGCCGAGACCCCTGACGGTCGCATCTACACGGGCACCTACCCCGACTGCCACCTGATCGGCTATGACCCCGCAACCCGCCAGGCCGTGGACCACGGCCAGCTCGACCCGAAGGAGCAGTATGTGCGCTTCATGGCCACCGACAGCGCCGGATGGGTCTACTGCGGCATCGGCAACGCCCGGGGCAACATCG
>CAZZDO010000133.1:0-12368 GCA_964653205.1 uncultured Armatimonadia bacterium
TTCACTCTTCACTCTTCACTCTTCACTCTTCACTCTTCACTCTTCACTCTTCACTCTTCACTTCCCACTACAGTTCCCCTTGTCCCCCGACCACCACTCCTACAATCGCCACATGCGGGCCGCCGCTGTCCACCGGCGCCGCCTGCCCGTCCTTGCCGCAGGTCCCGCCCAGTTCGAATTTCGGATTGTTCCCGACCGCGATGACGTTCCCCAGCGTCTCCAGCGTCATCCCCGAAATGCACACGTTCCGGTACCGCGTCGTCAACTCGCCCTTCTCGATCCGGAACGCCTGCTCGACATTGCACGTGAACTGCCCGGCCGCCGTGTAGACATAGCCCCACGCCCCGCCGGACAGGTACAGCCCGTCCCCCACCTCGGCCAGCATCGTCTCGAAGCTGCAGTCCCCCGGCTCGATGGCCGTGTTGCTCATGCGGACGATGGGCACGTCCTGGTGGCCCTGCGTCCGCGCCGCGCCGTTGGGCTCCATGCCCAGGCGGGCGGCCGTCTCCAGGCTGTGCAGATACCCCACCAGTACGCCATTCTCGACGATGACGTGCCGCCGGGCCGGCACGCCCTCATGGTCGTACTCGAACGAGCCGTTCAGCCCCGGCAGCGTCGGGTCGTCAATGATCGTGACGCTCTTTGCGGCGACCTGCTGCCCGAGCTTGCCCTCCAGGATCGAGTTCCCCGTCCATACCGCGTCAGCCTCGGAGTTGTGCCCGAAGGCCTCGTGCACGAGCAGCCCGCAGATGAGGGGATCAATGATGACGCTGAACTTGCCGGCGGGGGCTTGCTGGGCGCTGAGCAGCGCCACCGCGCGGTCGGCCGTGCCTCCCGCGAAGTCCTCGGGGTCCAGGCGCTCGACCAGCTCAAAGCCGCCCCGGGCCGCGCGGCCCTTCCCGGTGCTCTGGCGTTCCGTGCCGTCGGCCGCCGTCACGCGCACGCCCACCTGGCACCGTGCCCCTTCGCTCTCGATGTACGTCCCGAAGGTGTTGGCGATAACACTGCTACCCACCGCATCGGAGTACTGCACTACCGAGTTGACGATCTGGTCCCGCGCGCCGGCCACCCGCTCAATCTCGTGCACCCGCCGGACACGCTCGGCCAGTGGCACGCCGCGCGGGTCCGTCTGGACCTCCCCGACAACTCTCGCCACGACCGGCTCGACCTCGGCCACCATGCCCGGGTCCGTCACGGCCGGGGCGGCAGCCCGGGCCATGCGGATGGCGTCGTCCACGCAGCGCAGCAACTCCTCGCGGCTCGGGTCGTTCGTGGGCGCGAAGCCCCAGGCGCCGTCCACGAGCACCCGCACGCCCGCCCCGCGCGACTGCCCGGCGCCGACCTTGTCGGCCCGGCCGTCCTGCACGAGAACGGTCGTGCCGGCACCCTCGGTGGTGCGCAGGTCCGCAAAAACAGCCCCCGCCCGCTGGGCGGCGGCCAGGACGTCCTCGATCAACTCACGCATGCAGTGCTCCCAAAGGGGCTTCGCCCATGGTTCGTCGCCAGAACAGCGGTCGCGGTCGGTGACCGCTCCTACACCTGTCCCCAGGGGGATGATGTGTACGAGCGGTCACCGACCGCGACCGTCACTTGCTCTCGTCGCCCTCCAGCCGCCTCGTCAGCGCGCCGACGGCCGCCTTGGCGCCGGCGTTGATGAGCGCGGTCAGCGCGCTGTTCAGAGCCGGCTGCAGCGACCGCACGACCTCTGAGCGCGGCTGGTGCGGCTCTGCAGGCGCCGGTGCCGGCTCTGCCGGCACCATCTCGCGCCGGGGCGCCGCACTGCGGCGGCCGAGCACGAACGCCGTCGCCAGAGCGCCGAGGCCCAGCGCAATCCCCCCGGCGGTCAGGATCGTCACCCCCAGCACCCGCCGCTCCGCCCGGCCTCGCGCCGCCTGCTTGATCTCATCCCACTTACTTGCCAGATCCTGAGCTGTCACGGCCGTCTCTGCCTCCGCCATCCTTCCGCGCCTCCTTCCCCACGCGCGACATGACCAGCGCCAGCACCGCCGCCACGATGATGACGAGCAGGCCCCCGCACAGATAGCCCCACAGGAGGTCGCCGCCAAACAGCTCGGCGAAGCCCAGGACGGCAAAGATGCCCAGGAACACGGCCCCCAGCACAACCATCGCGGTCGCCGCCACCAGCAGCGCGGCCTTGATCCCGACCTTCTGCAGCGGCTGGAGCAAGATGTAAGTGACGCTCTCCTTGCCGCGCTCGCGCACGTAGAGCATGAGCTGCTCCACGAACTCCTTCATCAACTCCGAGAGGGACTTCTCCTCCGCCATGGGCAACACTCCTCAGTCGGCCGTCTCGGCCTCCCGGTGGTGCGTCCGGCGCAGGGCGCTCCGCAGCCGTAGCGCCTGGTTGTAGGCCGCATACCACACGGGCGAGTAGACCAGGTCGAACTCCCCCACATATTCGATGTATGCGGCCCCGAACCCTCTCTTGAAGCGGTTCAGGCCGTGCAGTCCGCCCTCATCGCCCTCGCCGCCCGTCTCCCGCGCCACGCCGCGCATGTCATACACGGTGCAGCCCCGCGCCTTCGCCCACTGCATCATCTCCCACTGCAGCAGGTGGTTGGGCATGGTGTTGCGCCGGCGGTTGCTCGAAGCCCCGTAGACATACCACGCCTGCGGCCCCAGCGCCAACGTGATGGCCCCGCAAATCAGTTCGTCCTCGACTGACCCCAGGAACAGGCCCCCGAGCCCCGGCGCGATCAGCACGTCCCACAGGTCCTCATAGTAGCTCAGCGCCCGCACCGAGAAGCCGTCGCGGCGGCATGTCTCTTGCAGGACCTCGTAGAACGCGGGCAGGTCCTCGCGCCTCCCGGTCCGGATGACGACGCCCTTGCGCTCGGCCAGACGGATGTTGTAGCGCCACTTGGGGTGGAAGGAGGCCAGGAGTTCGTCGGGTTCCGGCGCGATGTCCACCTTCATGACATGGCGCGGTTGCACGCCCCCGAAGTTCGTCATGTTCGGCGCCGGGCGGAAGCCCCGCTGGCGCAGGCCCGCCACGAACGCATCGTTGGGCTCGGGCAGGGCGGGGTCCATCTTGAGCGCCAGCGCGCGCCGCTCGCGGGCCAGTTGCCGGGCCTCGGCCAAAATGGCGTCGAGCAGCTCCAGCCGATTCGGGGGCACCAGGGGCCCGCGCGGGGCGTAGAAGAGGGAGCGGCCGCCGGGGGCGTGGCGCTGCAGGGTCTGCAGTCCGGCCACGAGAGCCCCGCCCTCCTCGACCGCCAGGCGGAGCGGCGTCCAGCCGGTCCGGGCCTTCAGGTCGCCCCATTCCCAGGCCTGCATGAAGTCCCCGGCGGGGCAGCCGGCGACGAAGTCGTTCCACGCGGTCTTGTAGTCTTGTGTCAGCAGCATCGTGATCAGTCCGAAGGCACCGAGGCCCCGGCGCCGCCGCCCTGTATGCCGAAAAGGGCCGCCAGAATGCGCCGGGCGATGGGCGCGGCGGTGGAGCCGCCGTGCCCTCCCTCGGCCACGAACACAGCGACCGCATACTTGGGGTTCTGATACGGCGCAAAGCAGATGAACCAGGCGTGCGGCGGGCGGTTGCTCAGGTGCTCGGCGGAGCCGGTCTTGCCGGCGACCGCCATGGGGAAGTTGCGTAGCTCGCCGGCCGTGCCGTGCAGGACGGCCAGCCGCATGCCCTCGCGGACGGTCTGCAGCGTCCCGGGCCGCACCGCTAGCGTCCGGTCCACCACGCGCGTTACCACCGTGGGCCCCGAGAAGCCGAAGTGCTCCGGCCAGTCAATGTGGCTGACGACGTGCGGGCGCAGCAGAAAGCCGCCGTTGGCCACCGCGGCGCAGACGCGAACCATCTGTAGGGGCGTGACCGTCGTCCAGCCCTGCCCGATGACCATGTTGAGGCTGTCCCCCGTCCACCACCGCTCACCGTAGCTCTGCTGCTTCCACTGCGCGTTGGGCACCAGGCCGGCGATCTCTTCGGGCAGGTCAATCCGCGTCTTCTCCCCCAGGCCAAACATCCGCGCATACTCGTCCAGATCGCTCACGGTCACCCCGGACTTGCGCACCACTTCGTAGAAGTACACGTCGCACGAGTTAGCGAGAGCCGCCCGGAAGTCGAGCGTGCCGTGGCCCTTGGGCTTCCAGCACTTGAAGCGCCGCGGCCCCTCGGTGATCTGGCCCGAGCAGTGGTACCGCGTCTTCGAGGTCGCCTTGGCCAGATCCAGGGCCGCCGTCATGCTGACCAGCTTGAAGGTGGAGGCCGGGGCGTAGCCGCCGGCGGTCGCCTTGTTGAGGAGGGGCTTGCGCGGGTCCTGGCTCAGGCGCTGCCACAGCTTCGGCGGCATGCGGCCCACCCAGTCGTTCGGGTCGAAGGCGGGCTCACTGGCCATGACGACGATGCTGCCGTCGTTGACATTCATCACGACCGCCGCGCCGGTGCGGTTGGGGTGGCCGGCCAGGGCGGCGCGCAGGCCGTCCTCCGCTGCCTTCTGCGCCGCCGCGTCAAGACACAGGTGTACCGAGGCCCCCACCACCGGCAACCGGTGCTCGATCAGCCGCACGGGCTTGAGCGCCGCGTCCACCTCGTAGACGGTCCGCCCCTTGCGGCCACACAGAACGGGCATGGCCGGGGCCGTGTTGCGGTTCAGCTCATAGCGGCTCTCCAGGCCCGCCTGGCCGTAGATGGAGTCGGGGCTGTAGAGCGGGTCACGGGGCAGGTCAGCGGTCGTTGGCCTGCTGCCTGCCGGCTGGAAATCCGGGTACTCGAGCCCCTTGCTGGCGTCCAGTTGCTCCTCGGTGATGGACCGCGCGTAGCCCAGCACGTGGGCCGCCAGTTGGCCGCGCGGGTATGTGCGCACCGAGGACTCGGTGATGATGACGCCCGGAAGGGCCTGCTCCTCGATCTGGGCCACTAGCTTGAAGCTCAGGTCAGCGCCCGCATCGTCGTCCAGCGCCACGGACTCGCGTCCCGTCTGCCGGGCGGCGGCCTCCAGCTTGGGGCGCAGCTCCGGCGTCGGCACCTTCAGGATGCCGGCCAGCCGCACGACCACCTTCTCGGCTTCATCCTCACGAGCGGGGAACCTGGAAGGGACAATGCTGAGGTTCCAGACGGGGCGGTTCTCGGCCAGCACGATGCCCTTGCGGTCGTAGATCAGGCCGCGGGGCGCCGGGGCGTAGGTCACGCTGGTGCGGTTCCCGGCCGCTTGCCGTACGTATTGCCCCCACTGGGTCAGTTGCAGCATCCACAGACGACCGACGAGGACCAGCAGGACGGACAGGCAGGCCAGCGCCAGGACATGCAGACGCATCTGGGAAGAGCCAGTCACGCGCGCAGCTATCCTTTGTCCGGTTTGGGAGCCGGCGGCGGCTTGGGTTCAGGCTTCGGCTCAGGTTTGGGTTCGGCCTTGGGGGCCGGCTTGGTCGGCTCCGGCTTCGGTTCGGCCTTGGGCTCCGGGGGCGCACTCTTGCCGCCGCCACCACACGTGGTGCAGATGCCGCCCGGGTCGGCTGTGCTCTCCCGCGTCTGGGCACAGTACGGCCCGGCGCGCATGCCGCTGCGGACGCAAACGGTGTAGGTCTTGCCGCCGCCGGGCGGGGCCCCGGCGGGGGGAGTCTCCGGGCCAGCCTCCGTCGGGCCGTGCTCGCCACCGCGGGGGCCGTGCGACGTGCAGCGGCCCGGCGTGGGCGTCCCGGGAGGCAGTACCTTCTCAATCGTGGCCGGACAGTATGGCGTCGCCAGCCCGCCGCTCGCCGCGCACACGGTCACAGTACGCGTCGTCTTCTCCTCGTCCTTCTTCTCCTCGGCGCCCTCGCCCCGCTTCGTCGCCTTCACGCCGCTGCCCTGGGGGTATTCGCCGTGCGCCTCGAGCAGATCGAGCGAACGCTTCATGAAGCGCGACCAGATCGGCGCGCAGAAGCCTCCGCCGGTGCCCCGCGGCATCGGCGCGTTGTCGTCGTTGCCCACCCACACAGCGGTGCACAGGTCCGGGGTGAAGCCGACCCACCAGACGTCACGCCCGCTGTTGGTCGTGCCGGTCTTGCCGCAAGCGGCGTAGCCGGACAGGTTGGCCCGCGTGCCCGTCCCGGAGGTCACGACCGTGCGCAGCATCGAGATCATGCTGATGGCCGTGTCGTCCCGGATGACCCGCGTCAGCACCGGCTGCGCTTCATACACCTGCTCGCCGCTCCAGGTGGTGATGGCGCGGATGAAGTTGCGCGTGGGCCGCAGGCCGCCGTTGGCGAACGTGGCGTAGCCGGTGGCCTGCTCCAGCGGCGACAGCTCCGAGGCCCCCAGGGCCAGCGAGTAGTACGGCCGCAGGCGATCCGCAGGAATGTTCAGGATCTCCGAGGCCTTCTTCTGCACCGTCTCGACCCCGAGCTTCTTGACGATCCGCACCGAGACGAGGTTGACCGAGTCGGCCAGCGCCCGGCGCAGCGAATACGAGCCGCCCTGGCGCGGGGAGTAGTTCTTGGGGGAGTAGTAGCGCCCGCCCCCCAGCGGGATGCTGATCGGGTTGGCGCTGAAGACCGACTCCGGGCCGTAGCCGTACTCCAGGGCCGTCGCCCAGATGTACGGCTTCATCGAGGAGCCCGGCTGCCGCCCATAGGTCGGCGGTCCGGGATGGGCGCGGTTGAACTGCACCTTCCCATACGGCCCCACGCCGCCGACCATCGCCATCACATTGCCGGTCTTGACCTCCACGCACGCCAGCGCCCCCTGGCCGACCAGCCCGCCGCGAATGGAGCCGTTGCTACGCAGTGAGGTGATGCCGCGCGTCAGCTCCTCCTCGGCGATCTTCTGCAGGCGGTAGTCCAGCGTCGTGTAGACCTGCAGCCCGCCGGCGTAGACTGCTTCCTCGCCGTACTGGTCGCACAGGTGGCGGATGACCATGTGCGTGAACCACTGGGCGCGCAGCACCGTCTGGCCTTCCTTGCGCAGGGGGGCCAGATTGGCCCCAATCTGCTCCTCGTCTGCTTCCTTCAGCTCCTTGGCGGTGATGTAGCCCTGCTCCACCATGGCCGACAGCACCTGGTGGCGCCGGGCGCGGGCATTCTTGGGGTAGTCATACGGCGAATAGTAGATTGGCGACCGTGGCAGGCCGGCCAACAGCGCGCACTGCGCCACGCTCAGGTCCTTGGGGGTCGTGTTGAAGTACAGGCGCGCTGCCCGCTTGATCCCCCACGCCCCGTGTCCGTAGTACACCTCGTTCAGGTACATCTCCAGGATCTCGTCCTTGGAGAACCGGCGCTCGAGTTCGGCCGCCAGCAGCATCTCCTTGAGCTTCCGCGGGATCGTCTTCTCCCGCGTCAGCCACATGTTCCGGGCGAGCTGCTGCGTGATCGTGCTGCCCCCCTGCGCCATGCTCCGCGACCGCAGGTTGACGACCACGGCCCGCATGATGCCTTTGGGGTCAATGCCCCGGTGCCGGTAGAACGGCCGGTCCTCGATGGCCACAGTGGCGTGCTGGAGCGCCTCGGGGATGTTCCGCAGCTCCTCGGGCTCGCGGTCCTCGCGGAAGATGCGGGCCAGCAGCGTGTGCTTCTCGGTCTTGTCGGGGTATGCTTCCGTCGAGAAGATCTGCGTGGTCAGGCGCGGCCGGTAGGCCTCGATGTTCTCGGGGTCGGGCAGGTCCTTGCGGACCTCGACATAGGTGCCGCCCATGATGCCCAGACCCGTCAGGGCCAGCATCAGCAGGCCGGCATTGACGGCCCGGAAGAACCGGCGCAGGCGTGAGGTTGTGATTGGACTGCCCATGGCGAGGATACCGGCGATGGATTATACAGGATTCGGGCGGGCGATGCGAGTGCCGCTTCTTGACAGCGGTCTAGCCCACTACATACAATGCCCGCACAGCCCGTGGCGTTCCATCAGGATGGGCGCGGGCTGTGCGGCCCTCAATCTGACTGGCGGAAGATGCTGCCCATGACCAAACGATCCGCCCTGACGCCCCGCGCTTTCCTCTGTTCAACACTTGCCGCGCTCTGCCTGCTCCCGGCCCTGGCGCTCGCCCAGGAGCCGCTCGTCGTGGACGAGCAGTACCGGGTCCAGGCCGGCGACGTGATTCTGCTCGAAGTCCTGGGCGAGGAGGGCCTCAGCGGCCCCCGCCAGGTCGGCGCCGGTGGCTCCATCGCGCTGCCGCTGGTCGGCAGCGTTCCGGTCGTCGGCAAGAGTCTGCGCGAAATCACCGCCCTGGTCACCAAGTACTACAAGGACGTGATGCGGCGCCCCTTCATCACGGTGGCCCTCGATGAGACGGCCTCCAAGCGCCGCGTCTACGTCACCGGCCGCGTCGAGAGGCCGGGCAGTCAGATGCTGCCCTTTGGCGCCACGCTGCCCGACGCCGTCGTCGGCGCCGGCTTCACCGATGAATCCGACCTCGCGCGCGTCACGCTCCGGCGCACCGACGGCAACGCCTCCGTGGTGGACCTGTCGGGCTTGCGCACCGCCGAACCGCTGGCCACGAACATCGTGCTGCAGTGGGATGACCGCGTCTACGTGCCCGAGCGCGACACGCGCCTGACCATCGTCGGGCAAGTCATGAAGCCGGGCTCCTACACGGTGCCCCTGGGGCGGCGCTTGACCGTGCTGGACCTCGTCACCCAGGTCGCCGGCGGCCTCACCAGCCAGGCGGCCCAGACGGCCCTGCTCGTCCGCGGCGGCGACAAAGCCGAGCAGATAGACCTCCGCCGGCTGCTCAACCAGGGCGACATGAGCCAGAACTTCGATCTGCACGCCGGGGATACCGTCATCATTCCGGAAGCGGATCGCATCACCGTTGCCGGCGAAGTGGGCCAGCCCGCGTCCTTCTACCCGGGCACGGGCATGAACATCCTCGAGGCCATCGTGCGGGCCGGGGGCTTTACGCCCAACGCCGACCTGAAGAACGCCCAGCTCCGGCGCGCCACCCAGGTGTGTGTCGTCAACCTCGAGGATGTGTGGCGCCGGGGCAATCTCGCCGACAACATCCCGCTGCAGCCCGGCGACATCGTGATCGTGCCCAAGGCGCCCATCGAGGAGGCGCTGGTGATCGGCGCGGTGATGCGAGCCGGCACCGTGGACGTTCGCGAGCCGGAGAGCCGGCCGCTGCTCAGAATCCTGGCGCAGGCCGGGAAGGCCCCCAACGGCGACTTCTCCCGCGTCAGCATCTACCGTGCGGACGAGCATGTCGTCGCCAACGTCCAGGCGGCGCTGGAGCAGGGCGACATGCGCGGCAACCCGCCCGTCCAGCCCGGCGACGTCATCTACGTGCCCGAGACCGGCAAGGTGGCGCTGCTCGGGGCGTTCGCGCGGCCGGGCCTGATAGACTACGACCCGAAGCTCAGCTTCCTGCAGCTACTGACCGCCGCCGGTCTGCCGCCGCCGACGGCGGCCCACCTGGACAAGGGCGTCGTCATCCGCACCCGCTCCGACGGCACCTACGAGACGGTGACCTTCGACGCGTCCAAGATCATCAAGGGGCAAATCCCCGAGCCGATCAAGGTCCTGCCCGGCGACGTGGTCTACATCGAGGCCAAGGGCCCGTCCAAGCCCGGTCTGTGGATGCAGATCCGCGACGCGCTGTTCACGGCCAGCGCCCTGCGCAACGTGCTGGGCCTGTAGTGAGCCCCAGGCCGTCTGCTGTGGACTTCCGCCCTGGCCGACCGGCGCCCACCGGTCGGCCGGGGCCTGCCCCCGGATACCCGATCCTGCGCCGCAACTGAAGCGAGGCTCCCATGCGCCGGCTGCCCCTCTACCTCTGTCTGTTGGTGGTCCCCGTGGCGGCTCTCGCTGCGACCCTCACCCCCGATGGCGCCGGCTTCGCGGTGCAGACACCGGCCTACGCGGCCGCCGTGGGCCAGGACGGCTCCCTCACCAGCCTCAAGATCGCGGGCCAGGAGTTCGTCTTCAGCACCCCCGCGCTGCCGCGCGGCATGTACATGTACCAGGGCAAACTCCACCAGGCCCAGAGCGTGACTCTCGCCGGCGACAACGTCTGCGAGGCCGACACCGAACTGGGCCACTGGCGCTACACCTTCGAAGACTCCCGCCTCGTCGTGGACGTCGAGAACAAGTCCCCCAAGCCACTGACCTTCGTGGTCGTCTTCGACCCCAAACTGCAGGCCGTCGTTGACCCGAAGGGCAAGTTCCGCAAGGTCCCGGCGAACGCGGGGTGGTCTGACTGCACCTGGTATCTTGGGCCCGGCAAGCTCCGCTTCCTGGGACCAGGGCGCCAGTGGGGCCCCTGGGGCAACGCCAAACACCAGGTAGCGACCTTCGACTGCGCCCCCAACGCCAAGATGACGATCACGATGGAGACCGGCATGGCCAGTGACGCCGAACAGCAGCGGGCCCGGGAGACCGCCGAGCGGGTGATCCCGCCGCCGACCGACCCGGTAGGCCCGATGTGGGACCTGCAGCGCTTCAGCGCCCCGCCCAAGACCTACCCCGCTGAAGGCTTCGAGCAGGAGGGCGTCCAGGCGCTCTTCTTCGACGGCCCGCCCTATCAGGGCCAGCCCACCCGCGTCTTCGCCTGGATGGGCTTCCCGCCCGACGTGAAGCCCGGCGAGAAGGTCCCCGGCATGGTGCTCGTCCACGGCGGCGGGGGCACGGCCTTCGCCCAGTGGGTGCGGCGCTGGACCTCCCAGGGCTATGCCGCTATCGCCATGGACACCTGCGGCTGCGTCCCGAAGGGCACCTACGGCAAGTGGGAGACACACGAGTTCGGGGGCCCGCCGGGCTGGGGCGGCTACGGGCAGATTGACGAGCCGCGCGAAGACCAGTGGGCCTTCCATGCGGTCGCGGCCGCGCTGCTGGCCCATTCTCTGCTGCGCGCCCAACCGCCAGTGGACCCCGACCGCATCGGTGTCACCGGTATCTCCTGGGGCGGCTATCTCACCTGCCTCATCGCCGGCGTGGACCCCCGCTACAAGCTGGCCGTGCCCGTCTACGGCTGCGGCTTCACCAACGAGCATAGCTTCGCGGGCAGTGTCAACGGGCTCGGGCCCGAGAAGGCGGCCCGCTGGATGCGCTGGTGGGACCCCTCGGCCTATCTCGCCGACGTGAAGTTCCCGATGCTGTGGGTCACGGGCACCAACGACTTCGCCTACACCTTCAACGCCCTGCAGAAGTCCTACCGCCTGCCGCAGACGCCGCGCACGCTGGCCATTCGCCTGCGCATGCCCCACGGCCACGGCGACGCCGGCGAGGGGCCGAGGGAGATCTACGTCTTCGCCGACAGCATCCTCAAGGGCGGCCAGCCGCTGGCGAGAATCACCGGCCAGGGCCGCGACGGCGCCAACGTCTGGGCCACCTTCGAGTGCCCGGTCGCCATCGCCAAGGCCGAACTGCTCTACACCAAGGATCTGGGCAAGTGGCCGGATCGCAAGTGGGAGGCCGTCCCGGCGGAATTGGCCGCGGGTAAGGTGACGGCAACACTGCCCGAGGGTGTCACCGTGTACTACCTGAACGTCTACGACGAACGCAACTGCGCGGTCAGCACGGAGCACGAGGAGTTGGTGACGACCCCGCCTGCCCCCTGACCGGCAGGAGTCTTGGCAACGACGGCGAAAGTAGCTATGTAGATTACCCACGGAGGTGCAGCTATGAGACGCGGCTTTACGCTGATCGAGTTGTTGGTCGTCATCGCGATCATCGCCATCCTGGCGGCGATCCTGTTCCCCGTGTTTGCCAAAGCGCGCGAGAAGGCCCGGCAGGCGAGTTGCATGTCGAACCTGAAGCAACTCACGTTGGGCTTTCTCCAGTACGTGCAGGACTATGACGAGAAGATGCTGTCCTACGCCCGAGGGTACTACAATTGCGGGGCCATCTGGACCTTCTGGCCCCACCAGTTGCAGCCGTACATCAAGAACTGGCAAGTCTATCAGTGCCCGAGCAACCCGTTCGGCCCGAGTGGCTACCAGGGCGAAACCTGGCCGTTTCTGCCCAGCTACATGATGGTCGGCTGGTACTGGCAGCGCACTGGGAGTCCGCCCGGCATGGCGGACATCCAGCGGCCGGCGGAGAAGATGATGATTGCCGACGGCAATCACCCGGCCCTCTCTGATGCCCCGCCCTACCGGCCCTGGCTGACCGCCAAGGCCTGTGGCCACTGGACCTGCGGGCGGAACGTCAACACCACGCATATCTGGGAGTGCATCCACAACGACGGGGACAATGTGGGGTTCGCCGACGGACACGTCAAGTGGCTCCGCGATCAGGACATCTACGGCCGGCTCCAGAAGGGCGAATGGAACCCCACGGCGCCGTAACCACCCCAATTCACTGCCGCTCCGCGGCAAGGAGGTAGTACGATGCAGAGACGTGGCTTCACACTGATCGAGTTGTTGGTCGTCATCGCGATCATCGCCATCCTGGCGGCGATCCTGTTTCCCGTCTTCGCCAAGGCCCGCGAGAAGGC
>CAZZDO010000134.1:0-9064 GCA_964653205.1 uncultured Armatimonadia bacterium
GGACGTGGGGTCGGCGGCAGGTGTGCCTGCATGTCGGCGTCATCCTGCCGCATACGCAACTGTGGCTGAGCCCGACGCTCAGTGTGGGCAGCGGGCAGATTCGCGACTGGCTCGTGCTGGGCCCGCTCCCCAACAAGTCCGGCCAGCCGCTGGACCTGACGCTCTACCCGCCGGAGGACGCGCTGAACATCCACGCCGACGTGGACGGCCTGAAGTGGCAGCCCGCCAAGTTGGGCAACGAGTGGCTCGACCTGGCGGCGCTGCTCAAGACCAAGGAGTCCGGCGTGGCCTACGCGGTGGCGTGCCTGAACGCCGCGGTGGAGACGCCGGCGGTGCTGCAAGTGGGGAGTTCCGGCGGGCTGAGCGTCATGCTCAACGGCGGCTACGTGTGGTCGTCGAGCCAGAGCCGCAACGCCGCGCCGGGGCAGGATCGTGTGCCCCTGACGCTCCGCGCCGGCGACAACGTGCTGCTCATCAAGACCTGCACGGTCTCAAACCAGTGGCGGCTGACAGCCGAGTTGACGCCCGTCGGGCAGAGCTTCCCGGGCGCGGTCGCCGTCATCCCGGCCGGTCAGTTCGCCGCGCGCGAAGCCTTCGCGCCGCCCCAGCCACGCGTCGTGCCCCAGACTGGAGAGATCAAGTTCCCGGCCGGCGTGAACTGGCAGTTGGCCCATGCGGATGACTTCCCGGGCGAGGCGCTGGCGGGGCGCTGGCGCGCGGCCGTGGGAAAGTGGACGCCGCACAACGGCTTCGTGCAGTCCGGCGGCGACCGCTGCTTCCTGGCCTACGCCGAGAAGCTGCCGGCGCCGGTGCGCATCGAGTACGACACGCGCGTCATCGGCGATACCGGTGGCGACCTGTCCGCCTTCTGGTTGACTGATCCGGTCAACTACGGCGCCGGCTATCTGTTCGGCTTCGGGTCTAACGGCAATGTCTGCAACAAGCTGCTGGTCGAGGGTAATGAGGTCATCACGGCGGCGCGACCGCTGGTGACGCCGGGCAGGTGGCACCATGTCATCGCCCAGGTGCTGGCCGACGGCCACGCGCAGCTCATCGTGGACGACCAACTGTCGCTGGACTTCAAGGGCCCGGCGCCGGGTGCGCCCAAGCACCCGGGGCTGTGGACATGGGGCCAGGCCGGGGCGTTCGCGAAGGTGCGCATCTATAGCGGACGTTAGACCTTGCTGGATCGTACGAGCGGCTTCCAGCCGCGAGGCGCTTGCCATCAGCCTCTCGCGGCCAGAAGCCGCTCGTACGAGTCCCCCCACCCACACCCACGCTCCCACGCTCCCACGCTCCCACGCTCCCACGCTCCTGCCGCACCTACTCCCCCCGCAGGGCCTTCTCCACTCGCGCCTTGGCCTCGATGATCGGCGGTTGGTTCCACTCCAGCTTCAGCGACTGTGTGTAGGCGTCCAGCGCCCCGCGGTGGTCCCTGCGCTGCTCCAGGATCTGCCCGAGGCGGTTGTACGGCATCGGTGTGCGGGCGCCGGCCGCAATCCAGGCCCGGTAGGCCTCGGACGCAGCCTGCGTGTCGCCCGCGCGTTCGAGCGACTCCGCCAGCGCCTGGTGGGCCGCCCCCAGGCTCGCGTCCGCCGCGAGCGCCTGCCGGAACAGCTCCTGCGCCTGCCTCGCGTCGCCCTGCTGTGCCGCGGCCAGGCCCTGCTTGAGGAGGTCCTGCGCCTTCGCGGTCTCGACGGCCACTTGCGGGGCCCCGCCCGAGGTCATGGCGGTCAGCCCGAGCAGGATCGGCTGCGCCTGCCCCGCCGGGTTGGCGAAGCGCACTGCCGCCACGGGCGTCTCCGGTCGCGGGTTCACCCACAACATGCGGTACACGGCTACGAGCTTGAACAGGGGCGTGCTGCCCGTCCACGCGACGTTGGTGACGGTGCCCTTCTCGCGCGGGAACGGCCCCGGTGGCGAGATCCAGTCGCGGATGTTCTCCTCAGTCTTGAGGGGGATGGAGAAGCTCGTGCCGTCGGCGTACTGGATGTCGTACGCGGCGGCCAGCCCGGGCCCGGTGTACGTGGACGTGTGCAGGAAGTAGAGCCCCTCGATCTTGTAGCCCAGCGGGATCGTGACTTCCTGCGGCATCCCCTCCTGCCTGGGGCGCAGGGCGCTCTTGAGCACGAGGCAGCAGCGCGGCGGCGCCCCGATGCTGAAGGGCACGCCCTGGAACGACTGCCGGCCGGTCGGGAAGGTCCGCAGGTCGGCCGTTGGGCCCTGGTCGCTCCACCCGCCCTGCCCGTCGTCGGGCGTCTCGTCGGCGAGGGCGCGGTTGCACAGCGGCGTCAGGTCCACCGGCTGGTAGGCGATGCCCTTGGGCAGAGCACGCATCGGCACAACCGGCTCAAGCTCCACACCCAGGCCCAGCAGCAACGCCGACGCCAGGCGCGTGGAATAGCGCGTGAGCTTCTCGTGGCGCGTCCACCAGCGGCGCTGGTCCAGCAGGAGGCGTCCCTGCCCGACCTGCAGTTCCACCAGCGCGCCGGGGAACACCAGCTCCTTCGCGCCGGCGACGCTGACGGCGAAGTTCTGCAGCGGCTCGATGGTCGTGGACGGGTCCTCGGCTTGGCAGCCGGCCGACTCCTCGGTGCGGTAGTCGCGCCAGTACAGGTCGCACTGGCTGATCCCCGCCGTGACGGGCTCGACCCGCGCGCGGTAGGCGCGGCCTTCCCACATGCGGTAGGGCGGCACGGTAATACTGACAGGCACGCCCGCCAGTTGCGACAGCCATGGCGCGTCATCCGGCTGCGCGCCGCAGACGACGACGGTGGCCCCCTCCTTGAGGGCCTGCGCCCACGCCGTGCGCTGGGTGTCGGTGGCAGCGACACCGGCGTCAATGAGCGCCACGCCGTCCGAGGCCAGCCTCGTCTCCGGCAGTGTCGGCGTGTAGGCGGCGTTCAACTCGCGCAACTGCGCCTCGATCTTGCTGTCCGGCGGGACGACGGCCTGCAGGCGCTGGGTTGGCTTCTCGTAGGGCATGTCGCTCGTCATGTAGGCCAGCATCCGCGCCAGCATCTCCCGCGCCATGGGCTCCTCGCCGCTGGCGGCCACGACCGGCAACTGACACAGCAGATACCGCCCGACCCCGCGGTGCATCTCCATGAGCTGTACCCACTCCAGGCCGATGTCGGTGCCGCTGTCCACGAGCGGCACGGCCGGGCCGCCCTCGGGCTTGGCGTACGCCCCGCGGGCCGACACGCGGTCGGGCGCCCAGAAGTGCAGGTCCCACGACGAGACGCCCTGGCAGACGGGGTGGTTCGGCACGCGCACGAAGGGCATGCTGCTCCACTCGCGCGGCTCCAACCGCGTCTTGGCGGGCAATCCGCCCGGCGTGACCGTCTGCGCCAGAATCAGCACGCGCCCGCCCTTGCTGACGAAGTCGCCCAGGGCCGCACACTGGGGTGCCGTGGCCTCGTCGAGGGTGTCTTCGCCGATCACCAGCAGGCTGTTCGCGTCGGTGGGGGTGGCGAGGCTGTCCAGCTTCTGCGCCGTGACGCCGGCTTGCTTGAGGACCGCCAGCGTCTTGCCGGGAGGGTCGTAGACGTGGCAGGAGACCCCCGGCGTGCGGGCCTGGAGACCCGCGCTCCATAGCTCGACATCCCGCTCCTCGCCGTAGGCGAACTGCCCGTCCGCCTCCAGCCGCAAGTCGAGTGTGTACGTCGTGCGCTGCGTGACCGGCGGCAGCTTCAGCGTGAGCTTCCCCCGCTGCAAGTCGCCGGACAGCATCTTGCGGACGTCCTGCCCCTGCGCCACGGGCTTGCCGTCCGGGCCGAGCAGCCGCCACTTCAGCGCCAGCGTCGCCGCGTGGAAGACATCGTTGTGGAGCGAATAGTCACGGCTGATCGTGCGCCCGCCGAAGGCGTGGTGCACCGTGTCGGGCATGATGAAGGTCTGGTGGACCCACCCGCCGCGCCACGTGCCCGGGACGCTGCCGTAGAAGCTGACTGAGTTGCACCCCAGGTCGCGGTGGCCGTCGAGGTTCTGCTTCCACATCCACGCCACCGGGCCGGAGCCGCTGTCCACAGCCGGTGACAGCACATCCTCCTCGCCGGTGAACTTGGTCAGTCCCGGTGGCATGTAGCCCCCGACCTTCCACAGGTTCTCGGTGTTCATCACGACCTTCTCGCCCCAGCGGATCTTCACGTTGCGGTGGGAGTTGACCATGATCTCTTCGCCGGGCGTGAAGAGCCGATCGAGCGGGCGGAAGAACGCCCCATCAGGGAAGAACACGGAGTGCCCGTTCAGGCCGAAGCCCATCACGGGGTGCGGGTGCGTGGCCTCCAGGGCGTAGTGCAGCGACACGTTGTCATGCAGGCCATTGAGGTCCTCATCGCCGTTGTAGAAGGTCCAGCGCGTGGGGTCGAGCTTCCAGAGCGCCTCGGACAAGCCGCGCAGCCGCCGGGCCCCCAGGTCGCCGCTGCCCCCGCCGTAGTCGAGGAAGCACAGCCACTCGTTCGACAGGTCCCAGGCCAGGATACAGGGGTGGTTGAGGTCGCGCCGGGCGGCGGCCAACATGTTCCCCTCGGCCGCCTGCCAGAACACGTCGCGCTCCACGTTGTGCTTGCTGGAGCTGTTGAAGACCCCGGTGATGGGCTGGCTGGCCGGCCAGCCGAACTCATCCATCCAGTCCGGGCACGGGGCCCCGCGCGTGAGCTGAAAGCCGCAGTCCGCCCCGAAGCCGTACGGCGTGCTCGTGCCCTTGAGCTTCACCGGCAGGCCGTTGAGCATGATCTGGTTGCCGGCGATCCACGACTCGCGGAAGCCGAAGCGCTCGCGCGCGAGGTCGAGTCGCTTCCCCGTCGCCCTGTCGGTCGTCTCGATGGCCAGCACGTACAGGTGCGGGTCATCCGGGCTCCACAACCGGGGCTTGGCCCAGGGCTTGTCGAAGGTCAGCGGCGCGGACTCGCCGGCCTTCAGGTCCACCTCTTGCGTGCCCAACTCGAAGACGGGCCGGCCCTCGTCCAACACGGTCGCTTTCACCGTGGCTTGCAGCGGCGCGGTCGTGTGGTTGGCCAGCGTGAACTTCGCGCCCAGCGCTCCCTTTCGCACCGACGGAATGGCCAGCACGTCCTCGGCGGCGACCCGGGGCGCGATCTCCAGGGAGACGTTGCTCATCGCGACGCCGCCGCTGCCAAAGAGGCCGGGCGCATCGAGATACAGCGCGCTCGGGGTCGGGTTGTCCTTGTTGACGTAGTCCGGGTCCATGATCGCCAGCAGGTCGCGGACGACGACGATGATCTCGTTGGTGCCCGGCCGCAGCGCCGCCGTCGCATCCGCCACCAATGGCGTGTTGCCGCCGCGCACGTTGCCCACGAGCTGGCCGTTGACATAAGCCGTGGCCTCATCACACACTTCGGCGATGACCAGCCGCGCCGAACGGTTGCCCAGGTTAGCGGGCAGCTCGAAGGTGCGGCGCAGATACGCCCCGTGCGGGCGGGGCTCGATCTTGTCGAACTTCACCATCCAGTAGCTGAAGGGCACGTCGCGGGGCTGGAACTTGGCGTCCGCCGGCGGCGTGGCCGGTGGGTTGAGCGAGGTCGTGAAGGCCATCTCCCAGCGCCCATCGAGCCGCAGCACGCAGCGCTCGCCCGCCACGGGGTCCAGGAAGTAGAGCCGCCGCCCGTGCTGGCCCGACAGCGTCTCCGGCCACGGCAGCTTCTGCCGCAGGCCGGGGAAGAAGGTGATCGTCTCGGTCTCGGGCCGGTCGAGCGGCGGCGGGTTGACGGCGGTGAAGCTGGCCGAGATCGTGTAGCCCGGATCGTCCGGCGTCGTGGCGAAGGGGACCTCCCGCGTCATGCGCTCGTGGGGCTGCAGCGTCACTCGCGCCTTGTCCTCACCGGCGAGCTGACGGTAATAGCCGCGCACTTCGCAGCGGTAGTCCAGCGTCACCGGCACGGGCAGGGGATTGGCGAGTAGCGCCTCGGCGAGGGCCCGGCCCTGCGCGTCACGCTTGAGGTCCTGCGGCGAGGGGAGCTGCTGCTCCTGTCCCCACCAGATGTTCCCCGACGGCGCGGGCTTGCCGTCGGCCTGCAGGAAGCGCGTCTGCACGTTCACTCGCAGAGACGAGTACAGGTTCCACCAGTTCCCGCCCCACTGCGTACCCACCCGCCAGGCCCCGCGCACGGGCTCGTCGCGATGCAGCACCAGCCGTGCCACGCGCAAGGTCTGCCCGACCTGCGGCATGACGGTGATCTCATCGCCGGGCTTGAGCGTCTCGGCGCCGGCGGCCTGTGTCTCGACGAACCAGACGCCGGGGGCGACCTGGACGGGGTTGCTCGTCGTGGCGCACTGCACGACGCGGCCGTTGACGTAGACTCCCAGGCGCCCCCACCAGTTCTGCGGGGCCTCGATGTCCTTGAGGTTCGACTCATACACGACGCCAAGCCAGTACTTCCCCGGTGCCACGCCGCGCGTAGGCGGGTTCGTCCCCGAACCCGCCAGTTTCCAGACCAGCCCCTCGTTCCACGGATCGCCGATGAGATAGCCGGAGAAGCCGACGCTCACCGTTGGCGGGGCGGGGGCCTGTGTGCCACCCAGGCCGAACTTGGCGCCGGTGACGAACGGCTTGGCCTCAGTGGCCTCCAGCGCCACGTCGTTCGGTCCCGGCGCCGGCCATGGCCCGACCATCGCCTTCCTGAGCGCGGGCACATCCAGCTTCGGCACCGGGCGCTCGGTCGCCTCGGCGGCCTGCGCCACGGCTGCTACCGGCGCCGGGGCCTCCAGCTTCATCCCCTTCGGCGCGAAGGGGCCGTAGCGCTGGATGTCCGACACCCGCAGTTCGTCAATCACCCCATCCCAGCCGTAGCACGAGTGCACCGAGCCGATGGTGATGTTGACGGGCGTATCCCACCAGCCCAGCGGGGGCTCAGTCTGTTTCGCGGCCAGGGCCCCGTCCACGTACAGGCGCACGGCATCCGGGGCCCACTGGATTGCCACATGAGTCCACTGGCCCCGCCGCATCCGTGCCAGGCTGATGGCGGAGGGCGCCACCAGCGAGTTCTGCTTGCCGTACAGCGCCTCGGCGATGCGCCACGTCCAGCGCAGCGACACGCTCGTGTCGGCCTGCAGCGTGGCCAGGTCCAGCGTCGGCGACCGCACCTCCAGGAAGTGGTAGATCGTCTCCCAGGTCTCCTTGGCCAGCATCGGCATGGCGTCGGGGGAGAGCCAGCACTCGATGGTGCCCTCGGGCGGCATGTGCGCGATCTTCCAGGTAAGGGTCGCGTTCTCGGGCTTCTGCAAGCGCAGGCCGCGGCCGAAGCGCCCGCCGCCCGCGTCCGTGAGGCGGTTCTTCGCGCCAGTCTTGAGGTCGGGCTGGTCTGCGTCGAAGTCGGCGAAGAGGAGCGTATGTTCATCCCGCGCCGGCTTCTGCGACAACACGGCATCGGGGTCGTAGGGCTGGTTGAGCGGGGCGCCGAAGTGCGCGTCATCCAGGAGCAACTCCGCTCCCGGTCTGGC
This sequence comes from uncultured Armatimonadia bacterium, assembly GCA_964653205.1. Lineage (GTDB taxonomy): Bacteria > Armatimonadota > Zipacnadia > Zipacnadales > UBA11051 > JAJFUB01. The sequence goes on from CAZZDO010000134.1 coordinate 7,462, forward strand.
CTGCAACGTGAAGCGCACCAGGCGGATGTGACCGGGGATCTCGACCTTGCCGGTGACGTGCTGCCACTCAAGCCCGGCCTCGCCGCTTGCCTGCGCCAGTGCCTGCAAGCCCTCGATGGCCTGCCCCTGGACGGTGATCGTGAGGCCGCCCGATCCCTTCACCCATGCGCCGAACTCGTACGTGCCGCCGGGCGCGACCTCGATGAAGTCCATCATGAGGCTTGCCGGGGCCGCGCCTTTGGCGGCGCTCAAGGCCAGCGCGGCCTTACCGCCGTGGGCGTCGGGGCTCGGCGCCAGCCTCGCGCCCCGATCCGTAGCCCAGTTCCACCGCACCGGCAGCGACGGGTCCTCGCCCTCCACTTGCGGCCCGTACTGGCGCAAGTGCGCCAGGCGTTCGGGGGCGTAGCGGGACCAGAACTCGAACGAGCCATTGGGAAGGAGATTGGGGGGCGCAGTCTGGGCGAACAGCGGGAGGGCCAGGCTGAGGAGGCCGAGCAGCGGGAGGAGCTTGCGGGTGCGCATCGCGGGTCTCCTGTGGGATAGGATGCCGCATGATTGCGCGAGCGGCCGGCGTTCTCCTGCGTTACTGGAGGGCGTGCGGCGCGGCAGGGCCCGGCGCGGAGAGAGACAGAGCCACCTGCCTCAGCACCCGCGCCTCGGGGGAAGAGCCCTCCAGGCCGCCCGGGCCCAGGAGCGCCGCCACCCGCTGAATGGTCGCATCGTCAAAGCCGGCTCCGCGCATGACGTCGGCGTGCGCCGCCGTGTCCTCGCTGGCGTCGAGCAGCACGGCCGCCGCCAGCACCACGCGCGGGTCGGCTTCGGGCTCGCCGGCGAGCGCCTGCTGGGCCTGCTGCAGGGTCTGCAACGAGCGGACGATCTGGCCGCGGTCTCGCCCGAGGCGGTCCCGCGCGGCGGCGAGGAGGCGGTCCACCAGCCGCACCGTGCCCGCCTCGTCCTCGGCCGCGCCCGCCAGCTTCACGCCCACGCACAACTCGGCATGGGGGCACCACTGGGCGCACCCGGCGTCCAGGCGCGGGTTGGGGGAGGCATAGCCACAACTCGGGCAGCGCCGCATGGGGTCGGTCTTGAAGAACTCGACTGGGTCGCCGCACGCCGGGCACGCGACGTCGTAGACGTCATCGGGGGTCCAGTAGTACTTGTCCTGACCGGGGCACTTGGGCATGGCTGACGCACGCTGTCAGTATAATAGTATACAGGAACTACAATACTACATAAACCCGAACTTGTCAATACCGTGTGCCGGGGTGTGTGCCGGGGGGGTCATCTGGACGTGCTGATGGCCGTCAGGCCGCGCGCACGTGGCCCACGTCGGCGGGCGGCGCGCTCACCGCCACAGCACGAACACGAGCGCGCTCCCGCGCAGCCGCCCCAGGGCGGCCGTGATGGTGTACATCCCGCGGCGCGTGCTGGAGAAGTCGCAGGTCCCTCCAGTGGGGGTCAGCGTCCCACCCGACGCGCGCCACTGCACGTCGGTCAGCGGCACCAGCTGCGCCCGCAGGCCCCGGGTCAGGCCGAACGCCTGGAAGGTCTGCGTTTGCCCCGGCCGCAGCCGCGCGAGGCTGGGCGTGATGATGATGCGCAC
>CAZZDO010000134.1:9164-12354 GCA_964653205.1 uncultured Armatimonadia bacterium
GATGGTGGCGGTGCCCTGGGGGAGCGTGAGGCCCTGCTGCCGGCAGGTGATGGTGAAGTCCCCGGTCGCCGTCGCCCGGTAGGCGCAGATGTTCCCGCTGGTCAACAGCGTCCCGCCGCCGCTGGTGCTCCAGACGGGGTTCGTGATCGGGAAGTTCGCGTTGTACTGGTCCTTGCCGGTGGCGGTGAAGGACTGGACCTGCCCCACCAGCAGGTTGACGCTCGTCGGGGTGACGACGATGTTGGTCAGCACCGGCGAGACGGGGTCGGTGTGGATGTTCGCCGTCCCCCGGATCGTTGTCCCCTGCTGGGTGCAGGTGATCGTGAAGTCCCCCGCCTGCGTGGCGGTGTAGCTGCAGATGTCACTCAGGGGATCGAGAGTGCCACCACCGCTGGTGGACCAGCGCGGGTTATTGATGGACGCGTCGTTCCCCGAAGCGTCGAAGCCACGGGCCACGAAGTTGTGCTGAGCCCCCACCACGCCGTTCACCGCGGAGGGCGACAGCTCGATCCGCACACACGGCCCCGCATGGGCATACGGGGCGGCACACAGCCATACCGTCATCACAGCCAGAAGCACAGCGAGACGCGTCAAGCGGCCGGACATGACGACGACCTCCCGGGGGATGTGACGGGCGCTTGGCAAGTTGATTTTCGCCGACGGTGGCGCACAGACCTGCCACGGATACAGGGCTTCTTGACTGGCACGGATTCTCTGGTATAATCGTACCAGAATATATGTAGGGAGTGACTACCGTGAGCCAGGCCCTCCGCATCTCCGAAGCCGCTACCCTTGCTCTGCACAGCATGGCACTACTCGCGGCCCGTCCCGGCGGGCTGCTGGCAACCCATGAGATGGCTACCGAACTGCGCGTCTCCGAGGCGCACCTGTCCAAGGTGCTCCAGCGGCTATCGAAGGCTGGTCTCGTGGCGGCGACGCGCGGGCCGGGGGGAGGCTTTGAGCTGGCCAAAGAGCCCGGCGAAATCTCGCTGCTGGATGTGTACGAGACGATTGACGGGCCGCTGGGGTGTGACGAGTGTCTGCTGGGGACGCCCACGTGCACAGGCGAGGCCTGCATGTTGGGGGATCTGATCAAGTCCGTGAACGAGCAGATGCGCACGTACTTGAGCACGACCCGACTGGCCGACGTGAGGAACGCTTACCGCACCCAGGCGCAGGCGCGGGTGTCGGCGGCGGGGGCGGCGCTGCGCTAGCAGGGCGCCGCATTGAGTCGTACGAGCGGCTTCCAGCCGCGAGGCCTCGCGGCCGGAAGCCGCTCGCACGAAGCCGTAAGCCCGCCCCTCACCTACGGCAGCAGCCGCACCCCCGTGCCCGTCACGAACCCGATGGCGATCCAGATGCAGGCAATCGCCGCCTCGCCCATGGCCAGCCCCAGGAAGAACCCTCGCGCCCGCTGATAGCCCCGCGCCCCGCTGTAGCGCATGATAACCGTCTTGCACAGCCACGCGATCAACAGCGAGAACCACATCTCCTGCATGGTGCCGCCCATCAGCAGGCCCGCCGGGTGCAGCGGCCACCACATGAGATTGGCCCTCAGTGCCATCATCGCCACGAACGCCAGCCCGCCCAGCGTGACGAACAGGTAGCTCATCGGGTCCGGGCCCTGCGGGTTGCGGATCGTGGCCGTCGCGACCTCGAAGGGCGTGCGCGGCCAACTGAGGTACGACATCTGCTGCAGCGCGTAGGCGCCCTTCTGGTTCACGAGCGCGAGGTGCGCCACCCAGGCGACACCCAGCCCCAGCAGCACCGCCACGGCAATCGAGCGCGTCATCGTGCGCAGCGGCACCTTCGTCTCCCCCGCGAGCTTGAAGAGATTGAGGTAGTGCGGCATCTGCAGTTCGTTGTAGTAGAACGTGAAGGAGCGGGAGGGGATGGCGAGGTTGGCCAACTCGACCGGCAGGAGCGCCCGCGTCCCCGCCATCGAGTACAGGAAGTCCTCGGCCCGGAACGAGACCGGCAGTTGCAGCACCCCCGTCGTTGAGGTCAGCCAGCTCACGCCGATGCAGACGACGAAGAACGCGCCGAAGAAGCCCAGCGCCACCGGCACGCGGATGCCCACGAGGTTGGCCAGCACCACCAGCGCCCCCAGCGCGGCCAGCCCCCCGAAGACGGCCAGGCGCGGCGGCATCGCCTCGTCCGCGTCGGGCGCGCCGCGCCTCGCGTGCTCCCACACCCGCCGCAAGTGCCCCCGCGCCACATACGCCGTGATCCCCGCCAGCGCCAGGTAGCCGCCCATGTCCTGGTACGCCATGAAGGCCTTCGCGCCATAGCTGGAGGCCATCGTCTTCAGTTGCAGTCCGGCAGCGGCCAGCATCACCGCCTGCAGCCGGAAGAGAATGAAGAAGACCCAGGTCGAGAGCGACACCTCCGTGGTCAGCAGGAAGCCGAAGCCCAGGACCGAGGGCATGAAGGCGAAGTAGATCGGCCCGGCGGCGTTCCACGGCCGCGCCTCAAAGTGCACCGCCTTGGAGTAGAAGTTCGGGTAGATGATCGAGAACTTGGGCATGGCCGGGAAGTAACTGCCCAGGCCCATCACGCCATAGAGTACGACCGGCACGAGAAAGCCGATCCACATCAGCCGGTCGCGCAGGAACTTGTTGAGCACGCGCCCCGGCTCCGGCGCCTCGACCAGCGCCATCGGCAGTTGCACGTGGATGAATGTCATGCGCTCATGCTCGACCCACTGCGCCCGCAGGATCGTGGCCAGGCAGAGCATCACGCTCCACAGGAGCACGCCGACCAGCGACCAGGCCAGGATCGGCGGCAACCAATCCCCCCACGGGATCGCGCCGAAGCTCGTCCCGCCATCGTAGAACCAGCGCAGGCCGCGCGGCGTGCTCGGGGCCAGCCACGAGGGGATCAGCGGGAAGAGCACCTGCTCCCACTTGTTCTCCGGCGTGGCCAGGCCGTGCAGGGCGGCGAGGGTGGGGAAGAGGAAGCGCAGGAACCCGGCGGAGGCGAGACCCGAGGAGACGGCCATCATGCCCCAGACGACGGCCAGTTCACGGGTCGAGAAAGCAGCCTTCACACCGCGCCGGCCGATGGCCGTTAGTACCGGGTTGATGATCAGACACAGGAGCAGCAGCACGAAACTGGCAGCCACCGGCACATGGTGGTTGGCCATGTAGCTGCCGCGGATGAAGTAGTCGTTGTAGGGGGTGAGGGCGAG
>CAZZDO010000135.1:0-9572 GCA_964653205.1 uncultured Armatimonadia bacterium
GATCTCCGCGCGCGTCGGGTAGGTCGTCGGGTAGACGAGCTTCAGCCACGGCTGGGGCGCGACGACGAAGCCGCACGCCTGCTCCTCGGCGGTCAGCTCGGGGAAGGGGTTCGGCTGGGGCGACACGTCGCCGATCTTCACGCTGTCGTCCTCGACGAGTTCAACGGCGTCAAAGCGAATGGCGTTGGGGCCATAGCGCCGCCCGACGTACAGGCCGATCTGCGTCTGGTCCTCGGTGCGGAAGGGGAGAATGGACTCGTCCCACTGCGGGGTGGGGCCGCCGTAGACATCGCGGCAGACGAAAAACGTGCCGTTGGGGTTGAGCACGCCGAACGTGTAGTGGGCCCCGCCCTCGAAGCGCAGCTTGCACCGGGCCACGTAGCCTGTACGGGGCTTGACGGCGATGCCGGCGAGGGTCGCGGCCGAGGCCGCTTCGGGCTTGACGCAGCCGCAGCGCAGGACAGCTTCGCCCTCAGCGGCCTCGCCCTGCTCGATGGTGACGCCGTCGCCGAGCTTCCAGGCGCCGGGGCCGTCCTCGAAGCTCCCGTTGGTGACGAGGTTGGTGGGTGCCGCAAAGGCGGCGAGACAGAGGGCGAGGGACAACAGAGACATAGTGATGCGCATAGCGCCTCCGGTCGTCAGTGTGGCTTGTACATCTGGAAATCGCCGCCGGGGCGGCCGAGTTGCTCGAACTTGTCGAGCCGGAACGTGTGCCAGTAGCATGTCCAGCGCGGGTCGGCCTCCAGGAACGCGCCCAGGCGGCGGATCATCTCAAGCTTCACATCGGCGAGTGCCGGGTCGTCCGACAGGTCGCGGTACTGGCGGTCGTCCATGTCATAGAGTTCGTCGCGCGGGTCGCAGAGGTTGTAGGTATACATGAAGCGGCGGCCGGCGAGGTCGGCGAAGAGGGCAACGGCGGGGTTGGGGCAGACATGCCAGCCGGCCTCGAAGATGAACGGCTTTCGCGGGCTGGAAGCCCGCGGTCCCAGTAACGACTCCCCGTCCAGCCGTTCGGTGGGCTCGACCCCGGCGAGGCCCAGGACCGTCGGCGCGAGGTCGAGTAGGGAGACGAGGTCGGCGACCTCCTCGCCGGCGCGGTCACCCCGCGGGAGCTTCACCGCCAGCGGCGCGAGGGCCACCTTCGGGTGGCCGTAGACGCCCTTGTCCACGAGCGCGCGCTCGGTGTTCATCTCGCCATGGTCGCCGGTGAAGATGATCGCCGACTCGTCGTACAGGCCGTGCGCGTCGAGGGCGGACAGGAAGCGGCCGAGCGAGGCGTCGAGGACTTCGACCTGCAGGAGGTTCATCGCCATGTAGCGGCGGGCGAGGTCAGCATCGTAGAGGCCCCAGTTGCGGCGGTAGAACTCGTACACGCGCGGCCAGGGCGCAACGCCGCTGAGGGCCTTCTCGTAGCTGTCGGGCAGTGCGACGATCTGCAGCAGCTCTGCGAAGCGGGCCCTGTAGCTCTCCGGGACCATGAAGGGCTGGTGGGGGCCGAAGAAATCCAGTTGCAGATAGAGCGGCTGGTCCGGCGCGCGCTGGCGCAGGGCGGCGCCGAGCTTCCGCGCCGCCAGTTCCGCCAAGTACGTGTCGTACAGCCCCTCAAAGGGGAAGGGCTGTTCTGTAGGGCGGGGGCTTGTACCCCGCCCCTGCCGCACCCAGCCCCCGAAGCTGTTGCCCGGCGTGACGCCGTCGGGCCGCAGGCCCACCAGCGGTTCATGCCACTCGGGCGGCTCCAGCCCCAGGCTCTTGAGGTAGGCCAGGTAGGCGTCGTCATCGCCCAGCGGCGGGGCCCAGCGGTTCCACGGCGCATCGTTCTCGCCGAAGGCATCGAGGAACTTCTCGGTGCCGATGTGCCCCTTGCCGGCGTGCTTGGTGAGGTAGCCTGCTGCCTTCAGGTATTCCGGGAAGATGGCGTCATCAGGCCGTAGCGTGGCCTGCCAGCCGTCGTGCGCGCGCTCCTCGTTGACGGTCAGGTACGGGTAGCGCCCGGTGAGATACGCCGCGCGCGACGGCCCGCACAGCGGCGAGGTGGTGCAGGCGTGGCTGAAGCGGATGCCGTCGGCGAAGAGGCGGTCCATGTTCGGCGTGCGCAGATGCGCGCGCAAGGGGCTCTCCGGGTCGGTGCTCTCGCGCGGGATCATGTCCACGCTGATGAGGAAGAGGTGCGGGCGCGGGGCGTCCGTAAGGGTGAACGGATGCGCGCCGGATCTGGGATTGAGGTAGTGGTGGGTCATTGGTATCTCTTGGTTGTTGACGGGGACAGCCCCCTGCGTTCGGCTGCGCCGCACTCCGGGGACAGTCCCCTTAGTTCGGGTCGTGGCGGCCGACCTCGCCGTAGTACACCGGGTGGCCGCTCGGGGCGAGGTTGAAGCCCAACCGCTCGACGTACGCCTCGAGCGGCAGGAACTGGTCGTGCAGCCGCGCCAGCCAGCCCTGCAGTTCGCCCTGCAGCACCTCGCGCAGCTCCGGCACGGCGGCGTCTTCGGCCAGGTTGTTCATCTGGTACGGGTCAGCCACGTTGTTGTACATCATCCACGGGCCGTCAAGCGTCTCCACGTAGGTGTGGGTCTTCGTCCGCACGCCGCGCCACTCGGGGATCATGCGGCCCGGCATGAAGGGGACCGGGTTGGCCAGGAACGCTGAGGTCGGCTCGTGCCCCACGCGGCCGCGCAGGGCGAAGGACAGGTCGGCGCCCTCGACGGTGTCGGGGCAGGCCACATCCAGGTGCGCCAGCAACGTCGGCATGAGGTCCGGCACATTCAGGAGCGTGTCGCGCGTCTGGCCGGCAGGCACTGTCCCCGGCTGGCAGGCGATGAAGGGCACGGCGATGCTCTCCTCGTACGGGAGCTGCTTTTCGTACAGCCCGTGCGAACGCAGCATGTCGCCATGGTCGGAGGTGAAGATGACGAGCGTGTCTTCGGCGATGCCCAACTCCTCCAGCGCGGTCCGCAGCCTTCCGAGGTTGCGGTCCAGCGCCGTGATGTGGCTGTAGTAGCCGGCGTATTGCGTCCGCGCCAGGTCGTCGTCCTCGGCCGGGACGTTGGGCCGCAGGATCGTCTCCGCCGGGTCGTGGACCTTGTACTCGTCCGGCATGACCTCGTATGGGTTGTGTGGCGGGGCCCACGACAGGAAGGCGCAGAAGGGCTTCTGCCCGCCGGCGGACCGGCGCGCCCACGCGCGCATGAAGTCTACCGCCAGGTCGGTGAAGTGGTCGGCGTCGTAGCCGTCAATCCAGATCGGCTCGGGGTCGTCGCGGTAGTACCAGGCCTTCATGTAGTCATGGCAGCATTCGGCGACGGCCCAGGTATCGAAGCCCTGCCGGCGCGGGCCGGGCGGGGTCCAGCCGCCCCGGTACGGCCCGTCCAGATGCCACTTGCCGAAGTAGCCCGTTACATAGCCGGCATCGCGGAGCACGTGGGCGATGCTCGTCTCCGTGACGGGCAGGCGCACATCGTTGATGACCATGCCGTTGGACAGCGGGTAGCGGCCAGTCAGCAACGCCGCGCGGTACGGCGTGCAGACCGGACAGGTGCTGACGGCGTTGGTGAAGCGCACACCCTCGGCGGCCATGCGGTCCAGGTGCGGGGTGAGGGCCTGGGGGTTGCCCTCGCAGCCCATGTCGCCGGCGCGCTGCTGGTCGGAGAAGATGAAGAGCAGGTTGGTGGGCATGGGCCCAGTTTCGTCGCGACGGTGCGCGGGTCCTCCGGCGCACACAGGAAGGCGCGCCCACGATGCCGAAATGGCCCCCCATGAAACTCTGCGGACACACCATGGGCATGCCGGACAAGGACATCTACGAGGCGCTCAAGTTCTGCGCGAGCCTTGGCCTCGACGGCATCGAGATTCGCTGCGCGGCCAACGGGCACATGGACCCCGAGACCATCGAGCCCCTCGAGGTGGAGCTGATCGCCGAGGCCGCCCACCGCGCCGGTGTGGCCATCGCGTGCCTGACACCGTACTACAAGGACTACGCCACGCCCGAGGCGACGGCAGCGACGCTGGCGGGCCTCCGCAAGACGTGCCGGATTGCCCGGCAGCTCAACTGCCCGCTGGTGCGGGCGACGGGCGGGGTGTGGCCGGCCGGTGACCGCGAGCGGGAGGACATCTGGGAGCGCACGGTAGCCGGCCTGCAGCAGGCCGCGGACATCGCCGAGGAGCTGGGCGCGAAGTTGGCGCTGGAGAACCATTCGGGGACGCTGACGCAGACGGCGGAAGACACGGTGGCGATGGTGGAACAGGTGGTGCGGCCGAACTTCGGCATTCTGATGGATCACTACTGGGTGGTGGCGGCAGGCCGTAGGAGCGCCGGCTTCCAGCCGGCATCGAACGGCTGCCAGCAGAACGGCAACGGCTGCCAGCAGGATGCTGGCGCTCCTACGGCCCTCCTCGACGCCGTCCGGCTACAGGCGCCGTACGTGCTGCATTGCCACATGAAGAACCTCGTGTGGGTGGACGGCAAGCCGCAAGCCAACTTCCTGGATGAGGGCGAGATAGACTGGTTGCCCGTGTTGCGCATTCTGCAGGAACACGGGTACGACGGGTACTTGTCAGATGAATATGAGAAGTTCTGGCGGCCGGAACTGCCCGAGCCCGAGGAGGGGATGGCGCGGAATGCAAGGTACCTGCGAGCGGCGCTTGAACGACTCTGAACAGGATGTTGAGGATGGCAAGGATAGAGGCAAGGATGAACGACTGAGGATGGGGGACACGGCATGACACAAGACGGGGAAATGCAGCATGGTGAAGTGACGCATGAGATCATTTCGGCATGCTTTGAGGTGTCAAAGGAGCTAGGGCGAGGGTTTCTGGAGTCTGTGTACCAACATGCCTTGGCGCTGGTCCTGCGGGAGAAGGGGATGAGTGTGGTGACTGAGGCGCCCGTCCGCGTCCTGTTCCACGGGCAGTGTGTGGGCAACTTCTATGCGGACCTGCTGGTAGAAGACAAGGTAATCGTGGAATTGAAGGTTGCCAAGGAACTCATTCCCGAGCACCAGGCACAACTGATCAACTACCTGAACGCCAGCAATCTGGATGTCGGCCTGCTGGTGAACTTCGGGCCGCCGAAGGTAGACTGGAAGCGCTGCCGGCGCTCCCGCCCGGCCCCAGTTCAACCTGACCCAATTCCTTAGCCGTCATCCTTAGCCGTTATCCTTACCATCCTTCTCATCCTGTTCAAGTCGTTCCTTCAGGAGGCGTACCATGTGGTTCCTCATTCCGTTGCTACTCATCGCCGGCCTCGCACACGCCGCTGACGAAGTCGTCGGCGAGCGGCCCTATGAGATGGTCTGGGCCAACCGCACCCAGGACGACAACCCCCCGCTCGTGGACTTCGAGGACATGACGGGCTGGACCGTCAACCTCCAGAACATGGAAGCGAAGCTGGAGCGCACGCGCGAGCAGCAGATCTGGGACAAGTATGTCGCCAAGCTCACATACCGCGCCACCGGCAGCCCGCCGACGCTGAACTTCGGCCCCGCCCAGCCGATCAAGATCCCCGGGCCCTTCGACGCCATCTCCTGCTGGATCTACGGCAACAACTGGGGCTATTCGCCCAACCCCAACACGCCCTCGGTCAGCATCGCGGCGCTCTTCCTGGACTCCCAGGGCCGCGAAGTGCGCGTGCCGCTGACGTGGGTGAACTGGACGGAGTGGTTCCTGTGCCGAAGGCGGCTGACGCCCGAGCAGATTGGCATGGTCAAGGACGGCGCGAGCTTCGTCCGGTTCGAAGTCACCGGCGGGCGCAACAAGGAAGACCGGGTGCTGTTCTTCGACAGCTTCGCGGTCTTCACCGAGCAGTTCCCGCCGCTGAAGTTCGAGCCCCGCCCGGAACGCGGCATCGCGATGTTCCCCGGCCAGACCGTCGGCACCAACACCGGCCCGGGCAAGCTGCCCTTCCCCAATCGCGCCCAGACGATCCTCCCCGACAACCTGACCAAGGACTTCAAGACCTCCGCCGTCAAGCAGGGCGAGGCCTACGTGTTCACCTACAAGGGGTCAGACGGTACGCTGGTCTATAAGGTGACGCCCAAGACGGGGACGTGGTCGGATGTGACGGCGTTCTGGCAGGGCGGCGGCAGGACGATCCGGCCGCTCGTGGACGGCGGGGCGTACCTCGAAGAGCCGCGTAGGCCCGCCGGTCCTCCGGCGGGCGACGGTACGCGACGCGAGGCCCTCGGCAACGAGTTCAAGAACGGCGAGTTGACCTGCCGCTGGCGGTTGACGAGCCCCGCGGGCACCGCGGACGTGACGTACGTCTACCGCCTGTGGAACAAGTCGCTGGTCATTGACACGCTCGCCCCCGGCGGGGCCGTCAGTGAGGTGCGGTATGGCCACGCCGAGGGCGTGGACAACCCGCGGCTGGTGACGAACCCGTTCTATCACTACGACCCGGCGCGCCCCGCCGTGGTCGTCATGGGCCCGTCCGACCAGCCCCTCTTCCTGACCGGTAACACCGACTGGTATCTCTCCAACGCCTCACTCCCCTTCGCCGTCAACGAGATCAAGGAGGGGCAGGTCAGCTACCAGGGCGGAGCGCGCTACATCGCCAAGACCGACGGCAAGCGCAACGACGTGTACGAGCGGTTCTTCGTGACGCTCTCTCCGCGTTATGAGGAGATGCTGCCCACGCCGGCCAACCCCGTGTCGCCCTGGAAGAGCATCGCGGGGACGCACGTGTGGCGCGCCCACGGGGCCAGCAACCGCGAGCATGATGCCGCGTACTGGACCAACGTCTGGCGCTACGGCATGCGGGAGTGCCTCATCACCGACCACGAGACCGGGTGGCGCGACGGCGGGGAGAGCTTCACGTTCCGCACGAAGGCCGCCCCGAAGAAGGGCGGGGACCAGGGGCAGTATGACTACGCCCGGCTGATGCAGGACAAGCTTGGGTTCGTCTATGGGCCTTACAACAACTATACGGACTTCGCGCCGGTCAACGAGTTCTGGAGCCCCGATCTCATCGGCCGCACGCCGGACAACCAGTTGCAGGGAGCGTGGATGCGCTGCTATGCGCCCAAGCCGGCCCGGGCGGTCGAATACTGCGCGAAGCTCGCGCCGATCATCCAGTCCAAGTTCAAGTTCAGCACCGCCTACTGCGATGTGCACACGGCCGTCTCGCCGTGGAGCCGGACGGACTACGACCACCGCGTTCCCGGCGGCGGCACCTTCGCCGCCACATTCTACAGCTACGGCGAGATCATGCTGCACCAGAAGAAGGCGTGGAACGGCCCGGTGTATTCCGAGGGCAACCACCACTTCTGGTACAGCGGGCTGACCGACGGCAACTACGCCCAGGACCGCGGCTACGACATCCCCGACATGCCGTGGCTGGTGGACCTGGACCTGCGCAAGATGCACGATCTGTGTTGCAACTTCGGCATGGGCGCCGAGAGCATGTTCTACGGCCGCGATGAGCCCGCCGGCACCACACGGGAGGAGAAGGACGCCTACACGGACCGCTTCCTGGCCGCCACGGTGGCCTTCGGCCACCCGGGCTTCCTGGCCAGCGCCGGCGGCTTTGACAAGACCCTCCGCAGCTACTTCATGCTCCAACAACTGCACAGCGACTACACGCAGGTCAGCGCCCAGGACATCCGCTACGTGAACGCCGCCGGCAAGCTGCTGACGACGTCGCAGGCGGTCGCGACCGGCGACTACAAGCGCTCGCAGGTCGTGACGACCTACGCCAACGGGACCGTGACGGTCGTCAACGGCAACCGGACCGAGCGGATGAAGGCGCTGGGGCTGGACCTGCCGCCCAACGGCTACGCCGGGTGGACGAAGGACAAGACGATCAGCGTCTTCAGCGGCGACAGCGGCCCCAACACCCCGCGCTACGACCTGTCCATCTCGCCCGCCTACCTCTACGTGGACGGGCGCGGGCACTTCGCGCGCCAGAAGCAGGCCGCCTCCGACGGCATCGGCATCTGCCGCACTGTGGGCAAAGACCAGTGGGAGATCATCCCCTATCAGGGCGCCGACTGTGGCTTCGCGATCAGTGCGACCAAGGCCGTGGCGCTGGACAAGGCAGGCCAGGAGATCTGCCCGGCGCAGGTGCGCGTGTCGCGGGGGCTGACGTACGTCGTGCCGGTCAAGGACGCGTTCAGCTACATGCTCACCACGGGCGGGGCACAAGCCCCCGCCCCACAGACGGCCCTGCAGTGCGCGCGGGATGCAGTCATCCCCGGCGAGACGGTGACCATCCAGGGCAAGGAGCAGCACCAGGTCACGGTCCCGGCGGACGCCAAGCCCGGGCAGCGGCTGTGGCAGGAGGCGGAGGGGGCGTGGATTGATTTCACCATTGCCCCCCTGACGGCGGCGACCGTGCAGCTTGAGGGCAACACGCTGCAGGTAGGCCTGGCGAGCAACCTGGCCGAGAAGCGCGACTTCACGGTGAGCCTACTCGGGCAGAAGCAGACCGTTCCGCTGGAACCGCACGTCGCCCGGACGGTCAGCTTCGACCTGGGCGCCCCGCAGCACGAGGACTCCGTCATGCTGGCCATAGACCTCCAGGCCGGAGAGCTGCGCCAGAGGGTTGAACGCGGGCTGCGGACGATCCTCGGGCCGCAGACGCTCATCGAGCTGCCGAGCGACCATGTCACCGGCATGGCGTTACGCGGGGCGGCGGAGACCAATGACTTCGGCGAGACGCGCGGCTTCGTGTCAGCCCGCGCGTCGAGTTCGGGCGATGTCAGCAAGCCCGGCTTCTTCATGCACCCGCCCTATGAGGGCGGCGTCGGCTACAGTTTCCTGAAGTACGCCCCGGTGGCGCTGCCGCAGCAGCCCGCCGCCTTCCGCGCCGTGGTCGGCAAGGGCGATGGCAGCGACCTGGGCGACGGCATCCTGTACAAGATGGCCGTGGTGGACGCCGCCGGCAAGGAGACCATCGTCGGCGAGCAGACGGTGCTCAAGCACGAGTGGCTCCCGATTGAGGGCGACCTGTCACCGTGGGCCGGGCAGAAGACCAGCCTCAAGCTGATCTCGGACGTGGGTGTAGCCGACAACTCCTCGGGCGACTGGGCCTGCTGGGCGGAAATGCGGGTCGAGTCGCTCAAGCCCATGCTGACGCGGCGGCTGGACGATGACGGCGAATACTGCCGGCGGGAGCCGGCGCCCTTCCCGGCCAAGGGCCTCACGGTTGACGAACTCCGCAGCGCCACGAAGGGGCGGCTGGTCTATGATGGCTGCGGGCTGTCGGGCACCGGCTCGCAGTACGGCACCTTTGCCGTCGTGAATGGCGCTAACCTCGGTTACATGGCGCCGGCCGGGGGCCGGGAGGTGGAGGGGGTGTGGGACGAACGAGTGAGTGTGCCGCTGACGGCCGAGGCCATCGCCAAGCTGGGCCGCCGCAACGTCTTCACGCTGCTGAACCCCGGTGGCGACTACTTCAAGGTGCGGCGGTTCTGGCTCGAGATCGAACTGCCGGGCGGGCGCAAGGCCTCCACGGACATCGCGGCCGCGGTCTTCACCCAGCCGCCAAGCTGGGCGCACGCCGAGGGCATCGGCGTGCCGTTCACCAAGAACATCGAGGTCGAGTTGTGGTTTGATCTGTAGGGGTTGAGTGTCGGGGG
>CAZZDO010000135.1:9672-12332 GCA_964653205.1 uncultured Armatimonadia bacterium
GACCGCATCGTCGTCTTCATCGTAGAGATCGTGCATCGCAGCGGAGCATACCGGGACTGACGCCCCGTGCCCGCGTAGGAGGTTTGCCGTGACAAGAGCAACCCGTTGGGTTATTCCCGTCGTCCTTCTCGTCGCCAGCCTGGCCCACGCCGAGGACTTCAAGAAGTACGAGGGCGCCTGGTTCGACATCAAGTACCCCGCCAGCTTCACCGTCAAACCGCAGCAGGAAAGCGCCAGTGGCCCGGGGGTTGATGCCGTCAGCTTCTTGTCGCCCGACGGCCTGGTCGAGTTCTACGTCTACTCGCCGCAGTGGTCCGGCGAGCCGAGGTGGATCCACCGCCGGCCGGGCGAAGTGCAGACGAGCTACAGCCGCGAGACCGCGCGGAGCCGGACGATCATCTACGTCACCCGCCAGGGCCCCGACTACACGCGTTCGTACGCTGACTACAGCGACGCGATGTGCGGCACCCGCTGGGTGTTCGGCTACAAGTACAAGAACCAGGCGGCGTACAGCAAGTACCGGTCGCGGTACCTGACGTTCAAGCAGTCGCTGCAGCAATACGCGGACTGAGGGGGTTAGAGCGGCCGGTCGCGCCAGAGGCGGGCGACCGCCTCAAGGAGGCGCTCCGGGTTGGGGAAGTCGGCCGCCGGGACCTGGGGCATCTTGGCCAGCAGCGTCTCGGCGATCTGCCCCACGAGTTGCTGCCGCACCGCCGGCTGTAGCTCGTGGCGGCGCTCCACGATGCGCTCGGCGGCGGCGACATCAGCGGCCGTCAGCAGGTGTAGCGAGGTCCGCAGCCGCGCGTCCACCTCCGGCGCCAGCGCGAGCGGGGCGGGCATGGCCAGTTCGACGTCGAGGGTTGGCGTCTGCTCCGGGAGGTCATGCAGCCGCTCCTTGACCACCATCGTCCCCGCCACCATGTCCCCGAGCCGTTGCGCCCGCCGGCTGGCGAACACGGCGATGAGCCCCACCGTGTAGAAGAAGGGGATCATGTCCACGGCGCGAATGATGTTGCGCAGGGCGGACTGCAGGAACGTGAGCGGGCGGCCGTCTATGCCGACGACCCGGAGCCCGGCCATGCGCTTGCCGGGGCTCTGCCCGCCGGTGAGCATCTCGGCGATGACGTAGTACACCGTGAAGGCCAGGAAGCCCGTACTGCCGATGATGATGGCTCCGACCACGCCGAGGAAGTCCTGGAGCTTGAGCACCGCGCCCAACCACACCAGGGCCATGACGATGAGCACCGTGATGATGGCCTGGAGCATGAAGTCGAACAGCCCGGCGAGGGCCCGCGAACCGATGCCGGCCAGCTCGTAGTGGACCTCGATGTGTTCGGGCGTCTCGATGGTAACCTGGTCGTCGCTCATGTCGCTCCGTTGACGGTCGTGTAGGAGCGGTCACCGACCGCGATAGGCTCCGGTCGCGGTCGGTGACCGCTCCTACACCGGCCCATGGCTATCGCGATGCGGGCGCCCATGAACAACCAACGTCGTGACAGAAAACAGACCAACTGGGACCGGCTGACGGAGCTCTTGCACCGCGCCGAGGGCCAGGGGCTGCGCTCGTTCAGCACCGAAGAGTTGCGCGAGTTCAGCCGCCTGTACCGCTCCGCCTCCAGCGACCTGTCGCTGGCCCGCGCGCGCCAGCGGGACGACCTGGCACTGTACCTCAACCAGCTCGTCGCCCGCACTCACGCCCAGATCTACTCCCGTCCGGCCCGCCGCCGCCCCGATGTCCTGCGCTTCTTCGCACACGAAGTCCCGCTGACCTTCCGCCAGTGCTTTGGCTTCTTCCTGGTATCGCTGGCGATCCTCGTGTTCGGCGGGGCCGTCGGCTACCTGACGACCAGCCAGAACGCGGCCTGGTCGGAGGTGCTGGTCGGCCCCGGTCTGCGCGCGGCGATGGAGGAGTTCCTGAAGAGCAAGACCGAGCCGGGGCAGTACTTCGCCCCGACGGCCGGCCTGTTCGGTGGCGGCGGGTTCTCGACGCTCCTGATGACCAACAACATCCAGGTGGCGCTGATGTGCTTCGCCTTTGGCATCTCGGCCGGGGTGGGCACGTTCTACGTGCTGTGGCGCAACGCCCTGATGCTGGGCGCGGCGCTGGGGCTGGGGGCGTTCCACGGCAAGCTTGCCCTGATGGCGGCGGTCGTGGCCCCACACGGCGTTGTCGAGATCTCGGCGGTGGTGGTGGCCGGAGCGGCGGGCTTGCGGCTGGGTTGGGCGCTGATCAGCCCCGGCGACATGCTGCGGCGCGATGCCCTGCGGGTGGCGGGGAAGCAAGCGGGGCAACTGGCGCTGGGCACGATCCCCATGTTCGTCTTCGCCGGGCTGGTCGAGGGCCTCGTCAGCCCCGTCCACACCGGCCCCCTCGCCTCCATCCCCTTCCGTCTGGGCTTCGGCGCGGTGTCCGGCCTGATGCTCTATGCCTGGCTCTTCTCCGGCTTCCTGCATCCACGCTCCGAGGAGTAGGTGACCATGGAACACCTGACAACCTGCCGGCTGGCAGCAGCGGCCGTCGCGGCCCTGCTGTGTTCACTGGCCGTCGCCGCCGCGCCGGTGACGGTCTACGTGTCCCCTCACGGCAAAGACGCCGCCTCGGGCGCGAAGAGCGCGCCGGTGGCGACCGTGGGGCGCGCGATGGCGCTGGCCCGCGCGCA
>CAZZDO010000136.1:0-12209 GCA_964653205.1 uncultured Armatimonadia bacterium
GTACAGCACAGGGGCCTCATACAGCGACTTGTAGGCCGCGTTGGCGTAGAAGTCCATCCCCGCCCCCGCCGCTGCCTGAACGGTGTAGCGGAGGGCGTCCAGGGCATACCAGTGGTAGCCCACCGCACCCTCGTACCACCAGCCGTCCGGCAGGACGCTGTGGGCAAGCTGGAAGCGCAGCCCACTCTTGCCGTTGATCGCCCAGCCCATCAGCTCCGGATCATCCAGGCAGAAGCCCACCGCGGCCACGCCGGCGTTGTGCCAGCTCTGCCAGTTCGAGATGCCCGCGTCATGGCGCTGGATGGTCCGGCACACCTCGCGGAAGTAGCCGTTCTCGATTCTGTTGCGGTCTTCGGCGCTGAAGCACGGGGCATTGTAGAGGAGATCGTAGCCCCAGGCTGAGCCGATCACATCCACCGACTCATCGAGCGTCTGGGCGTACAGCCGCCCGCCGCTGCGGCCCTGCCCACCGCCCACGTCGTGGAGCGGGAAGGTCGGGTACTTCTCGCCATATACGAGCAGGATCTCCCGCGCCTTCGCCGCGTACTTGGCGTCGCCGGTGAAGGCATACGCCAGTCCCAACTCCCGCACGGCGCGGGTGAAGCCGGAGTGGACGCCGCTGATGACCACATCATCCCAGGGCCAGCCGCTGTAGACCTGCTTGCAGTTGGGGCACTCATGGTGGGTGGCGTCCATGCGCTTGAGGCCGAAGCCGCAGGCCTTGCAGACGTAGTAATGCCACCACTGCCCACCGTGGTCGGGGATGTCGGCGACGTTGAGATTCAGGGCCCGGTCCCCCGCCGCGACGATCCCGGCGAGCATGCCCTTGGCCCAGTCATACTTCGCGGCCCGGTCCTTGGCCCGTTGGATGCCCTCAGCGGTCAGGAAAAGGTGTGGGTGCGGGCGCGGCGGCAGCGGCACGGCCGCGGACAGCTCGACGCTCATCGGCTCCTGACCCGGCTGCACGGGCGCCACCTCCAGGCACACGGTCTCGATGGTCAGCGGCTCGGCCTTGACGCCCGGCTTGAGGCGCAGCGTCACCTGCACCTCGGCGGACTGCTCCGGCGCCAGAGGGCCCACGGTTGGCTTATCCACGCCCACCGCAAAGAGTCGCGGCTCCGGCGGAGCGACCTTGACTGTGCACGCCAGCGGGACGTCGCCCCGGGAGGTGATGCGCACACGCTGGGTGACCTGCTGCCCGTCCGCCGACACGGCCTTGCCGGTGGCCGCCACGCTCAGGATGTCGCGCGTCAGCTTCACGTCATCCAGCACGAGTCGCGTGTCGGCCAGGGCACTGTGATCCCAGCCGCCGGAATTGAGGGTCAGGCTCTGGATCTGGTCCCAGCCCAGCGGCCGGCGCGACACCTGCAGCTCCACCCCCCGGCGCAGCGTCATCTGCCGGCAGCCGGTCCAGTCCACCGTGAAGTGGTGGAAGTAGTAGTCCCAGTCCTTGCCATTCGCGGGGTTCTCGGAGTTGGCGACCAGCGTCAGCCGCTGCCCGTTGGCTTTCTCGCTGTACAGCCAGAAGGTCAGGCGATCCCAGGGCGTCCAGTCGGTCGGCACGTTGTCGAAGCGCAGGGAGCCGTTCTGGGGCAGATTCTCCCACAGCAGGGCCTGCTTGCCGCCGTGGACCGGCGCGGGGGTCAGGGACGCACCCGGCCAGGCCGGCCCGGTCTCGAAATCGGCGATCACTTGCGTCGCAGGGGCTGCGTAGGCCGCCACCGACACCAGTGCAAGGCAGAGGCAGAGCGTCGTTCGCATGTGTCTCGCTCCCATGGGGATGGGGGAGAACTTGGCGGCGACAGGGGCCGATTCCTCCCCGGCCGCCGCCACAGGGCTGCTCTCGGTCCCTCGTCAGTCCACCTTGAGTTCATCTTGACTCGGCATTGTCAGCCGTTTGATGGCAGGCCTGTATGCTGGGCTCGACGTAGGGAAGTGCGCTGCCAGAGGCCTGGACTGGTAGAGGCATCCACCAAGCGACCCCATGGGCCGCAGGAGGGGAGGGACGCCGATCTCAGTCAGGCGAGGCATCATGGCAGAAACCACCAGCGTCCACGCCGTAGAGCACCAGACGGGCCTGCAGTACTACGCCTATGCCGAACTGAACACCAGTGACACCGCCCTGTTCCACTGGAACGGGCGGTTGCTGGAGCCGTTGCAGGCCACCACCGACGAGTTGGCGGCGTGGCGCGCGCTGCCCGGCCAGGTGGCCGGCAGCGCCGTTCCCTGTCGCCTGCAGACCCCCGCCGGGGCCGGCTGGAGTCTCGTGTACCGGGAGCGCGGCCAGGGACTTTGCCTGGCCACGTGCCCGCAATCCAACGGCCACCTGCCGGCGGATCTCGCCCCCGAGTTGGCCCTGGTGAGCAGCCTGGCGCTGGCGCAGTTGCAGTGCCGCAGCAGCCGGGACCAGATGGCGAGCCAGCGCCACGAGCAGGAACGCCTCCTCCGCCAGGAACGGCTCCGCGCCCAGGCGGACCTCATCAAGGGCTTCTCCCACGACTTCAACAACCTGCTCGGGACGATCCTGTTGCGCGCTGAAATGGGCGCCGGCACGGCTCAGGAGGAGGAGACCCAGAGCGCGCTGGCCAGCATCGGTCGCGCCGCCGCCGATGGCGCGCGCCTGGTGCAACACCTGGCGGACTTCAGCGGCGCCCGACCCGACCCGGACCAAGACCTCCTCGACCTCGGCCAACTGGTCCACAATGTGGCTCACGAACTCTGGAACGGTCTCGACCAGAGTGCGTCGTCCGGGCGCCATGCCTGCGAGCTGCAGCTCACCTGCGCCCCCGACCTGCACGTCCTCGCCAGCCCCCGCGATGTGCGCGAGGTTCTGACCAGCCTGCTCGCCAATGCGCGCGAAGCCATGCCCGAAGGGGGCAAGGTGAAGGTCGAGGTCAAGCGCGAGCGCAAGCAGGGGCTGGTCCGCATCTCCGACACGGGCCCGGGGCTCCCGCCTGACGCCCGGGAGCAGGCCCTGGAGCCCTTCTTCACCACCAAGGGGCGTGAGCACCTGGGCCTTGGCCTGAGTATCGTTCACGGCATTGTCACGCGCTCAGGCGGCCGGCTCACGCTGGGCAAGTCCGAGCTGGGCGGTCTGGCGGCGGCCTTCACCATGCCCCTCGCCGACCTGCGTGCCGTGCGCCGCGAGTTGCGGGGCAAGGAAGAAGACGAGCCGCAGGTCCTGCGCAACCTCAATGTGCTCGTCGTGGACGACGAGCCGGGGATGCGCGAGACACTGGCGCTATCGCTGGAGAACCTCGGGCACCGCGTCGTGCAAGCGGTGGACGGCCGCCAGGCGCTGGGGCTGCTGCGCTACCACGGCGGCTTTGATGCGCTGGTGCTGGACCTGGTCATGCCCGAGATGGATGGCTGGGAGGTCGCCTACTTCTCCCGCAAGCTCCAGCCGGACGCGGCCGTGGTGCTCTTGACCGGCTGGGGGGAGAACCTCAGTGACCAGAACGACGGCCGCGTGGACGCGGTGCTGGCCAAGCCGGTGACCATGCGGGAGTTGAACCAGACCATCGCGCGCAGCGTGGTCCGTCGCCAGCCGGGGCGCTGGCCGCTGGGCGGCAACGGGCACTAGGCCTGCGCCCTGCGGCGGCCTCACGCACGCCGCTAGAACCGCACGACCTCATACTCCCCGTCGCACGCCAGCCCGTGCCGGTAGCGCACCTCCGCCTTTGCCGGCAGCCCGATCATCGAGTACTCCGTGATTGAGCCATCCTCAGACGCATGGCGGCAGATCTCCGGGTACTCGTGCCGGCAGAGCAGCCGCTGCATCCCCGCGGCGCTGAAGTCGTCGTTCGCCTCGAGGAACCGGTCCAGGAACTCCCAGCGCGCCTGCGCGTTGCGCTTGCCCTCCGGTGTGCGCCAGTCGGCCCCGAGCAGGTGCGGGAGCTGGTAGCAGTTCACGCAGTGCATGTGGCCGTCCGGGTGGCGCGACCGCCGCACCTGCACCACCGGCACCGGCGCCTCAATCGAGCACGTCGTCCCCGCCCGGTCCACGCAGACGATCGAGTAGCCCTTGTCGCGCGTCGGCAGGGCCGACACGTGTCGGACGAACTCACCCGTGGTGCGGCACGTCAGCATCCCCTCGTAGCCCCAGTGGCGGATCTGCGGGTGGTGGTCGCTCTGCTGGAAGATCGTGCCGACCGAGGAGTGGCCCAGCGCCAGCCCCGCGGCATTCATCCCGTCGAGCGTGGCGATCATGCCACAGAAGGTGAAGGTCAGCAACGGGATGGCCCCGTCGCGATGGATCAGCCGGGCGCACGGCGGCAGGTGGCGCTGCTTGACCTGCCCGTCGTTGTTCTTGCCCCACACCGGCCCGTCCGGCCCGGAAGCGAAAACGATGTTGGTGCAGCCCTCGCTCAGCGTGACGCCATCGGGATAGAGCGGGAAGTTGAGCCGGTAGATGTCGTCGGGGGCCACGTTCGCCCCCTCGGCGGTGCCGTCCATCTCTTCGAGCACCAGCGGCGTGTAGCGCCGCGACGTCTCGACGAAAACAGGCAGACGCCCGGCGAACTCCGCCGGGCGCCCGTGTTCGTCGAAGATGTCGAGCATCTCCCGGATCTCGTCGCGCAGATGCTCACCGGTGGCGCGGCCGATGTCGCGGGCCGAGCCGTGGACTTCGACCAGTTTCATGGGTGTCTCCCTGCCGCGTAGGCGGGTTCGTCCCGAACCCGCAACCATGGTGCTGTGGGTTCGGGGACGAACCCGCAATCGCGCCGCCGTGGGTTCGAGGACGAACCCGCAATCGCGCCGCCGTGGGTTCGAGGACGAACCCACCTACGCGGCCTCAGCTCATCTTCCCCACGCGGCCCATCACCTCATCGGCGAAACGCTCGATGTACACGCCGAGCAGGTCCGCCGGGGCCAACTCCACGTCTTCAATGAGCGGCGTGAGGTCCATGCCGAAGTTCAGCGACTCGTAGACATCCACCCCGTGGCTGGCGTGATAGGTCGCGTGGGCCTTGCGCCGGCCGGCGGTCGCCAGGTCGTAGCGCTTGCCGCCGCAGATCTGCGAGTCGTACGTGCCCATCAGCGCCGCGGCCAGATTCTCGTGGGCGGTGCAGTCCATCAGGACCTTGTCCTCGTCGGTCATCCAGTCCAGGTCGCGCCAGACTTCGCAGCCGTAGACGGCTTCGGGCCGCGCGTCGGCGGGCAGCGCGCGGATCGCCGCGATGACCCGCAGCGCCACGGCGACATGCGTGTCGTGCTTGTCGGCGAGGTTGTGGGTGTAGACCACCCGCGGGCGGGCGGCGTCGAGGATGGCGGTCAGTTCGGCCACCACGTCTGGGTTGCCCGCATCCTTGACCGCCGAACTGGGGTAGTCCAGCAGGAAGCAGGCGCTGTAGTCGCCGACGAAGGAGGCCTTCTTCTCCTCGACCGCCCGTATGGCTTGCATCTCCTCGTCGGTGTAGTCGGCATACAGGCCGTCGCGGGGCGAACCGGCGCCGTTGGTCACCGTGACGCCGGTGAACCACTCGGTCGGGTTGCCGAAGCACTGCAACACGCCCCACATCGCCCCGATGGGGATGTCGTCCTGGTGGGCCATGAAGGCGATCTGCGTGGTCCGCGCGAGGGCCGCCGCGGGGTCGGAGCCGTCGGGAAGGTAGAGTTGTGCGCCCGGGTTCTTCAGTTGCATCTGGTACACCGCTTTCGTTGTGGTCTGGTCAGACCGGGGGTCTGGTTATGCTATCAAGACACCGTGTGGGAGTCAATTTCACCGGCCAGGTCCCTTCCCCAGCAGCACTCGCGCTGCCGTCTCGCCCAGGATCAGGCGCTTGTCGGCCTCGCTGATCTTGGCGAAGATGACCCGCCCGATCTGCTGTTCCATGCTCATGAAGATGCAGTCCGACCCCCACAGCATCTTGGCCGCGAGGCCCTCGCCGACGAAGTACTCCACCAGCCCGCGCGGACAGACGGAGAAGCACAGCTCGAGGTAGACGTTCGGGTACTGGTGGGCGAGGCGGACGTAGTGCTCGCGGGCGACGGCCCCCGCGTGCCCGAGCAGGAAATTGACGTTCGGGCAGCGCGCGAACTGCGGCTCGAGGTCGTCCAGCTCCTGGTCGCTCCACGTGTGGGCCAACAGCGGCAGGCCGTGCGCCGCCGCGAAGTTGTACACCGGCTCGTAGTTGGGGTGGGCGTAGGGCAGGCCGCTCGAGCTATGGATCTTCACCCCGCGCACACCGCCGGCCAGGCAGCGGTCCAACTCGGCCGGGATGCGCTCCGGGTAGCCGATGTCCACGACGACGTACCCGAAGAGCCGGTCGGGATACTCCGCGATGGCCGCGAGCAACTCGTCGTTGCCGCGCGCCGACTGGCCGTAGATGGCCGGGATGCTGCTCACGCAGGCGACATCCACGCCGAGGCGGTCCATCGTGGCGACCAGCGCCTCCATGGAGGTGTCCACGAAGGCGAAGGCCTGGTTGTCGCCGATGTGCCCATGGGCGTCTATCACGACAGCGTCCGTCAGGGGCGCGCCGGCGAAGGCCTGCCGCTCGAAGTAGTCAGCGCCGATCACAGGATCACCTCCGCCATCAGCCGCTCGATGTTGCCATGGGCGACGGCCTGGAGCGCCTCCGGGTCCAGCCCGGCGTACATCAGCCCGGTGACGGCCGCGCCGCCTTCGGCGTCGGGGTAGTGCGTGCCCCACAGCCAGCGGTGCGGGCCGAAGCGCCGGCACAGGTCCGGCCAGTACTCATGCACCGAGAACGCCGGGGCGAAGCACAGATGGAGTCTGGGGTGCAGCTCCAGCAGCGGCTCGACGAGGCGGTTGCGGCCCACCCGCGGCACTTGCAGCAGCACCACCCGCAACTCGGGGAAGGCCGCCATCGCCTCGTGCAGGTCCTGCAGACTGGTGGTGGCGTATTCGACCAGCAGCGGCACGCGGCGCTCCACCAACGCCGCGTAGAGTCTCCCGCAGCACCAAGGCTGCAGCGAGAAGCCCTCAGCCGTGGGGTTGGCCCATGCGAACCGCCCGCCAGCCGCAATCATTTGCCCGAGCGTGAACGCCGGGTCGAATTGCGGCTCGCGGCCGTCGGGGCTCACGAACCAGGCGGGCAACAACTCGGGGTGCCCGGCGATCTCGTCCATCAGCACGTCGTTGCCCAGGTGCGCCGAGACCTGCAGGCACGCCCGGTGGCGCACGACGGCGGCGCTGATATGCAGGCGCGTCATCTCGGCCAGGAGGTCGCCCACGTCAGGCAGATAGTCCGGCCCGGGCACGGGCGGCGCGCCCATGAAGGCATCGCAGGCGATGAGCCGGCCGCAGGCCGGTGCTTCCGGTTCGCTCATGGCGGGTCCCCTTTCAGTCCGCGGCGGCGCTGCCGGCGAAGACGTTGAAGTTGCTCCAGGCGTCAGCCGTGATCTCGTGCTCGCCGGTCTTGTCCAGGACGGTCCTTCCGTCGCGCGCGAGTACGAAGCGCTGCTTCCCGAGCGCGAAGGGCATTGCGAGATAGTATGCGCCGGCGGCGACATCGAAGGTCTGCGACGTGTCGCCGCTGTGGACCCTGAGCTGCGCCGGGGCCGTGAGCAGGCACATCAGAAAGACGCTGTCCTCCAGCGCGTCGGCCCGGCTCGGTCGGCCCAGCGTCTCCTCCCCTGGCTTGATGCGCCCCTGTGCGGCCTTCGGGTGCAGGCGGTAGGCATAGAAGATCTGGTCGCGCTCAATGGGCGGCGGCGAGCCGCGATGGTACCAGTCAATGTAGTAGCGCATCGCATCGAGGAAGCCCTCATGGGAGACCATCTTGCCCCAGTGCCCGCCCCAGTGCTCCGTGTCGGCCGGCTTCCCGAAGGGGCAGAGGTAGCTGGCCTCGCCCCAGTCGTTCCATGTGACGATCTCCACCCACGTCGCGTGGTGCTCGATGGCCGCCAGCCATTCCTGCGCCATGGCCTCGAAGCCCCGCGTCTCGTACACGCGGTAGTTGCCCCCGAAGCCCCGGTAGAACGGCGTCACCGAGGCCATGAAGATCTTGCCCGCGCCCACCCACTTGTCGGCGAGGAGCGCGTTGGCTTTGGCCAACTCCGGCCCATACCCCGCCGCGCCGAAGTAGAAGAAGCCGTCGAGCCCGGGGAAGGTGCTGAAGACTTGATCCACGTGCGCCGGCTGCGGGATCTCGGTGATGTTGGGCCGCGGGTAGTAGTAGGGCACGTAGACAACCGTGCGACCGCCCCGCCCGTCGGGGAACTCGCGGTCCAGCATGTCAATGATCTCCTGCCCGTGCTTGTTGTCCGCGCCCTCCCCGCAGAAGGTCGAGAGCACGGGCTTGCCGTCCCACTTGAACTGGTTGGGGTGGTCGCGGAAGGAGACGATCATGTCCTTCGTCTCTTCCAGCGTCAGGCCGCTGGCGTAGTCGGCCGAGATCATCAGTTGGAAGCCCGTTCCGAGTTGCTTCGCCGCCTCGTAGATGAGCGTCGTGCGGGCCTTGTAGTGCGGCTCGCGCAGGCTCCACCCGCCGCAGTTGAGCGCGAAGCCGTCAATCCCCCGCGTCTGTGCCTCGCGCATCTCGGCCAGGTAGTCTGGCACGGTGGCTCCGCCGCCGGCGCGCGGGATGCAGACCATGTAGTGGGCGAAGACCTTGCGGGTCGGCCGGTCGGCGGCTCGAGCCGGAGCAACCAGCACGGCCAGGCACAGTACCAGTAGTGCGGCGAGCGGAGGATTCGACATGTTCCCTCTCTAACCAGTAGCAGCAGTGCGTTGATATAGTTGTCTACTGCCCAGGCCATACCTGCAGGTGATGCCATGCGAGCCGCTGCTGCCCTCGTCCTACTGCTCGGCGCCGTGTCCGTGCTCTGTGCCGCGCAGATCACCCTCACCGGCGATCCGCCGCTGCCCGTCGCGAACCTCATCGCGAACCCGGGCGTCGAGCAGGGCGCAGGTAATCAACCCGCCCACTGGAACTTCGGCACCGCCAACCCCGAGAACTTCGAGACCGGCTGGCGTGACGGCGGCCGCTCCGGCAAGTGCCTGTGGATGAAGGCCAAGACCGGCGTCATGTCGGGCTACTACAACCAGGCGGTGCCGGTCGAGCCGGGCAGAGCGTACCTGTTCAGAGGGTTCTCCCGTCTGGCGGCCGGGAAGCTGTTGGTGTATGCCAACAGCAGCATCGCCCTGCCGGACGGGCGGCGGGTGGCGGTAGATGAGCGCTTCTACCGGGGCACCATGCGCGGGCACTGGCTCGTGCCGGTGTTCCTGCCCCCCGATGCCCTCGGCGGGCCCGACCCGAATGCCTGGCTGCCCTTCCGGCTCAAGGTCAACGTGCCGGAGGGCATGAAGGCGGTGGCGCTGAGCCTCGGGTTGTACTTCCAGCCCGGCGAGGTGTCGTTCGATGACCTCTGGGCGGGGCTGGCCGCGACGGACCTGAGCCTGTCCGTGAAGGCCGCGCCCGGCGAGACGCTGAGCCGCGTGGTCGTGAAGGCCGTCGGCAACGACAGGCCCGTCTACGACAGCGGCGGGCTGAAGCCCGGGACAACGGAGTTCGGCACCGCGCTCAAGGCGCAGGCGACCGACGCCGTGTATGAGGTGTCGGCAACGCTGGGGGACGGCCAGGTCATTGTGCGGCGCTATCCCGAAGGGGAGGTGCAGTGAGATGAGAAGGCGCTACCTCTCGCTTCTCTCGGCTCTCGTTGCGACCGTCGCCGTCGCCCAGCCAACGCCGCCGTCCACCGTCCTCCCAGTGCCGCTCCTGAAGGCGGCTGGCGGGATGCTGGAGGGCGGCCGCCTGACCGTCACCCTCGGCAAAGAGCGGACGCCAGTGAAGCTGCAGCCGCGGCAGGCCACCGCCACCGGTCGTTGGAGCTTCCGGACCGATCAGCCCCTCACCGTCTCCGTCACCTTCCGCGAGGCGGGCCGCTGCATCGTCTGGGAAGTGGCCTGCACCAACACGGGCCCGGCGCAGCAGTGGCTGGAATTGGGTCCGGAACTGCTGCTCCAGCGCACCGGCCCGCTGCACGTCTTCGACGGCTGGGACGACTTCGCCGACCCGCAGAAGCTCGTCAGTTCGGATCGTCTGCGCGGCAACATGCCGATCACCTGTGCGTGGGACAGCAAGACGACCGTGGCTGTCGGCCTGGACCCGGGCCAGCTCGTGTCTTACTTCCGCCACGAGTACGAGCCACGGCCGCAGGCGCAGGCGCGGCTGGCCACGCTCACGCGGATCGTCCTCGACCCTGGCCAGAGCGAGACCGTGCGGTTCGTGACGCTCGCCGCCCCCGGCGAGTGGGGCAAGTACGAGGCCTTCGAGGCCTACTACGACAGCTTCCCGAGCTTCTTTGTGGCCCGGCCGGACGTGGACCCGCGCGCCAGCCTCGGCAGCGCCATCTACGCTGCCTGGCCAGCGAGCAACTGGTCGCCCGAAGTCACGCGGCGGCTGTACGGCGGGTGGGACTGGTGCTATGCGCCATTCCGGCGCACGGGCGACATCGTCGGCCGACCGGAGCTGTGGGACTACAAGTCTGCCCGACCGATAGACAAGACCCGCTCCCTCCCGCGCGACCAGTACCTGAAGTGGCGCGCGGAACGCTTCGCCGACGGGGCCAGACGCTGCGATGTCGGCATGATGTTCTACATCCCCTCACAAGTCTGGTGCGAAGAGACACTGGCGCGCGACCGCTATGCCGATGCCCTGACCACCGACCCAAAGGCCAAGGTCTACTTCGACACGCCGTGGGTGACAGGCCACGACAACGAATTGCGCATGTTCCCGCGCATGACGAGCTTCGGCGACCAGAGTCTCAAGGACCTCGCGGACGTAGCGCGCACGCTGGACCTCTCCGGCTTCGCGTTCGACACCGCCGGCGATGGTTGCCGGTATCTGGGCCCGACGCTGCCGAAGCTCCCCCATCGCGCCTGGGACGACCAGGTGGGCGTGTACTGCGACGAGTCGATAGCCGTCACGGCGCTGATGGACTACGTCCACACGCTGAAGAAGGACGGGCGGACGCTCGCGGTCGTCGCCAACCCGATGTCCTACGGCACGTTCGCCTCGTGCGCGCATTGCGACAGCGCGATGCTGGAGGCGAACCCGTGGAACGGCACCCGCGAGAGCGGCGACCGGCTGCGCTGGAAGATGGGCCACAAGACGCTGGTGTGGTGGGAGGGCTACGGTCTCGAGGACTTTGTGGACCCGGACACGGTGACGAAAGAGCAACTCACGCGCGTGTACCAGGGGCTCGCCGACTTCACGCTGCTGCAGAGCCTGCGGGTCGGCTACATCCCGCCCCCACTCTTCACCAACGGCGTCGCGCGGCTGGTGCGCTGGCTGCCGGCCATCGTCGAGTGCGTGCAGACGGGTTGGCAGCCGGTGCCGGCGGTACGCGTGCCCGAGCCGCTGTGGTCGTCACGCTATGGCACGGGCCTGAGCACGATCCTCGCGGTGGCGCATGAGACGGGGGAACTGGTGAATGGCGACGTGACCGTCGAGAACAAGCGCCTCGGCGGGAATGTACTGCTGTTCAGCGGCTATGGCAGCGCCGAGATGACCAACCGCATCGTGAAGGGGGAGACGGTCATCCCGCTCAACGTGCCGGTGCGGACGCCGGTGCTGCTGCGGGCGCAGATGAGCATCACGCCGGCGGCAGGGCTCCGCGAAGCGAAGGTCGAGGCTGGCATGGGGATTGCCGGCGGGGTGCTGAACGCGGAGCTGTCCGGCAGCGGCGCGGCCACGCTGCACGTCCGCGTGCCCGAGGGCATGTGCGTGGCCTCCGCCATCGTGGGCGGCAGGGCCGTCGCCTGCACGCCAACCGGCGACATCAAGCTGACGCTGAAGCCGCAGACGAACCTCACGGTGACGTTCGCCTCGAAGCTGTTCGCACTCAAGGACGACGACCTGCTGGAGTATGCGCTCATCGAGAGCGGCAAGCCCTACGTCACCCTCGTCATCCCGCCGGGCGCGAGCGAGACAGCCCGCCACGCCGCCTTCCGGCTGCAGGAGTACTTCCGCTACTGGACGGGCCATGTCCAACAGCCACCGTCGGAGGTGCTGCTGCCGATCGTGGAGGAGGGGCAGACCGTACACGGGGCGATGGTGCGGTTCAGCCTGACGCCGGGCAAGCCCGTGCGGGTGGCGTTCGACCGCGCCAACCTCGTCATCAGCGCCCCGGATGACCAGGCGCTGCTGGCCGCGACGTTCCAGTTGCTGCGGGCACTGGACCGCCGGTACTGGTTCCCCGGCCGCCTCCCGGCGACGGTGCTGAACGCGCGGGTGGGA
>CAZZDO010000137.1:0-3219 GCA_964653205.1 uncultured Armatimonadia bacterium
CAGCGCCTGCTCGATGTCCTCACGCTCGAGGTCCGGGTACTCGCGCAGGATGGTCGTGACGCTCTCACCAGCGGCCACCATGGACACGACGACGGACACGGGGATGCGCAGCCCGCGAAGGCAGGCCTTGCCACCCATCTTGCCCGGCTCAAACGTGATGCGATCGAACATCGTTACCACCCTCGGTTCGCCAGCCGCTCCTCGTCGGGCATCGTGCGCACATCGAGGCCGGCCATGGCGCCCTTGAGGCCCCTGCAGGCCTTCGCGACCTCCGCCGGGTCCTGGTAGTACGTGGCCGCATGGACGATGGCCTTGGCACGCTCCTCGGGGTCCTCGCTCTTGAAGATGCCGCTGCCCACGAAGATCGCCTCGGCGCCCAGTTGCATCATCAGCGCGGCGTCCGCCGGGGTGGCGATGCCGCCCGCCGAGAAGTTCGGCACCGGCAGCTTGCCCGTCTCGGCAATCTGCTGGCACAGGTCGAACGGGCAGGCCAGGTTCTTGCTCTCGGTCATCAGTTCATCGGCTCGCAGTTGCGTCAGGTGCTTCATCTCGGTCATGACCGTGCGCATGTGGCGCGTGGCTTCGACGATGTTGCCGCTGCCGGCCTCGCCCTTGGTGCGGATCATGGCCGCGCCCTCGCCGATGCGCCGCAGCGCCTCGGACAGACACGTGCAGCCGCACACGAACGGGACCTTGAAGTCATGCTTCCAGATGTGGAACTGCTCGTCGGCGGGGGTGAGCACTTCGCTCTCGTCAATGAAGTCCACGCCGACGGACTCCAGCACCTGCGCCTCGGCGAAATGGCCGATGCGGGCCTTGGCCATCACGGGGATCGTGACGACCTCCATGATCTTCTCGATGACCGAGAGGTCGGCCATGCGGGCCACGCCGCCATCCCTGCGAATGTCGGAGGGCACACGCTCGAGCGCCATGACCGACACGGCGCCGGCGTCTTCGGCGATCTTGGCCTGCTCGGGGGTGGTCACATCCATGATCACGCCGCCCCGCAGCATCTCCGCCAGCCCGACTTTGTTGCGCCAGGTAGAAACATCCGTCACGTCACTCGCCTCCTGAACTCATGAGCACCAACAAAGCCCGCCAGTGCGTAGCCCTGCCGGTGGAACTCCGCTCCATTACTAGGCTAAGTCTACTCCAAACCGCACGTACTGACAAGGCGCGAACGCGCCGCCGGCGGAGGAACAGACCGCCGACGGGGGGAACTGCCGAGGGCTCCGCCGCGTTGCCAACAAAGAGGAGACCGCTGCGCCTTGAGCCTGCACTTCATGCGTCTGGTGGACCGCTTTCTGGGGGTCCTGGCCTGCTGGCTGCTGACCGCGCACCGGCGGACGGTGGGGCGGCTGTTCCGGCGCCGACCGGCCGACCCGCCGCGCGCGATCCTGCTCATCAAGCTATGGGGGATCGGCAGCGTTCTCCTGACCGGCCCGGTGCAGCGCGCGCTCAAGGAAGCCTTCCCGAACGCACGGCTGCTCTTCCTGACCTTCGCCCCGAACCGGTGGGCTGCCGAAGCGCTGGGGTTCGCGGATGAAGTGTGGACGATCCGCACGAACGGGCTGGGGGCGGCGCTGGCCGATCTGGCGGCCTTCCGACGCGGCTGCCGCCGCGAGCGCGTGGACCTCTGCCTGGACCTGGAGTTCTTCTCCCGCCTGCCGGTGGTGCTCACGTATCTCTCCGGGGCGCCGCGGCGCATCGGCTTCTTCGCCCGGGGCATCTCGGCCGGCGACCTGTTCACCGACCGCTGCAACTTCAACGCCTACCGGCACATCACCGAGAGTTTCTGCGCGCTGGCCGAAAAGGCCGGGGCGCGTTGTGAGCCGGACCTGCCCGTGGCGCCGCGAGTCGAGACGGCCGACCTCGAGGCGGTGCAGGGCAAGCTCGCGGAGCGGCGTCTGAGCGCCGGGCAGCCGTTCGTGGCGCTGTCGCCCAATGTCAGCGATCTGGGTGCGGTGCTGCGGCGCTGGCCTGAGGACCGCTGGACGGAGTTGGCGAACCGGCTGTCGTCGGAGCTGGGCCTAGCCAGTGTGTTCGTCGGCGCACCGTCCGATGTGGGCTACGTCGAGCGCATCGTCGAGCGATGCGCGTCGGGCACGCGGGTGTGTTCGCTGGCCGGCCAGACGACGCTGGGCGAGTTGGCTGCCGTCATCAGCCTGGCCTCGGCCCTCGTGGCCTGCGCCTCGGGCCCGGTGCCGCTCGCGGAATGCCTCGGCACGCCCACGGCCGCGCTGTTCGGCACCGAGACCCCCGTACTCTACGGCTTGCGCGGCGAGCAGCACCGCAACCTGTACAAGGCGCCGTACTGCAGCCCGTGCTTGAGCGTCTACAATGAGAAGATCGTGGACTTCTCCTGTGACAACCGCTGCATGCGCGACATCACGGTGGATGAGGTGCTGGCCGCTGTGCGCGACATCATCCGGACACCCGCCCCATGACTGAACCCCTCTGCTCCGACGAGGCCGTGGCCCCGCCGCCGGTCTGGCAGCCCCGCCGCGATCCCCTCGTGTGGGCCATTCTCGGCGTGTACTTCGCGTTGGCCCTGACGTACAGCTTCACGATGGCGCTCGGCCACGCGCCCGATGAAACGTCGCGGCACTTCCCCTATGTGAAGTTCCTGGCGACGCACCGGGCCTTGCCGATTGGCGACGAGGGGACCGAAGGCGGCTTCCTGGACATCCACCCGCCGCTGTATTACGCCCTGCTGACGCCCGTCTATCTGATCTTCCGGCCGTGGGGTGACATGGCGGCCCTCCGGGCGCTGCGACTGGTGTCGCCGCCGTTGATCCTGTTGGCGCTATGGCTGTGGCTGCCGGTCATCGCCCGGGCATGCGGGAACCGTCGCGGGCCGACGCTGTTCGCCTTCGCGCTGACGGCGTGGTGGCCGCACCTGTTCGTCCCCGCCGGGGCGCTCAACAACGATGTCGGGCTGCTCGTGATGTCGGCGTTGTTGCTCCATCTGGTTGTGGTGCGGCAGTGGGACGACCGCTCGTGGCGCTCCGCGGCGTTGTGGGGGGCCGTGGCGGGCTTCGGGACGCTGATGAAGACCTCCGCGCTGCCGCC
The DNA here is from genome assembly GCA_964653205.1 of uncultured Armatimonadia bacterium. Classification (GTDB taxonomy): domain Bacteria; phylum Armatimonadota; class Zipacnadia; order Zipacnadales; family UBA11051; genus JAJFUB01. The sequence continues at coordinate 3,073 of CAZZDO010000137.1, forward strand.
GGGGCTCGTGGTCATACTCGTGGCGCTGCTGATCCAGCACGGGCGCGGGTTCTTCCGCCAGCCGGGCTTCCATGTGCGGCTGGCGACGGCGGGTGTGGCGGCGCTGGCGGTGTGTGGCTGGTGGCTGGGGCGCAACCTGATGTTGTA
>CAZZDO010000137.1:3319-12186 GCA_964653205.1 uncultured Armatimonadia bacterium
CTGCCGATGGCGGGCTTCGGCCTGCTGCTCGCGATGGCGATCCACATCTCCATCTTCATCCACATCGGCGTGTATCAGGGCGGGCGCTATCTCCTGCCCTTCTTGCCGGGGCTGACCGTGGGGCTGACGCTGGGGCTGAGGCAGATCGTGCCGCGAAAGCTGTGGCTGCCGCTGGGGGTGCTATTCCTGTTGTTCGTGTTGGGGTTGAGCCCGCTGGCGTGGTACCGGCTCATCACGTACTGGAATCCGTTTGTGGCGGGGAAGATCAAATGAGCACGTACACAACCACCTTGCCGGGGATGGGGCGCGTCGCGCGCAGGAGTTCCGCCTGCGGGTAGGCAGCGCGCACAACGTCCATCAGGTTGCGCTCATTGAACAGGTAGGCGTGCTCGACGGGGCGGACGTGATGCCAGTTGACGCCGAGCGTCCGGAAGCCCTCGCTGTCCGTATCCGGGGTGTCAATCACGAGCGCCGCGGGGCCGTCGCCTACGAACTGCCGCAGATGCTGCAGCCCGGCCACCGGGTCAATGACATGCTCGATGACATCGTTGAGCACCAGCGCGCGCATCGCGCACGGGGGGAGCGTCGGGGCGGTGGCTTCGGCCTCGCCGGTCTCGAAGTCATACACGAACAGCCGCCCGGCCAGACGCGCGTCTAGTTCCTCGGCGCAGCGCAGGATGTTCGGGCTGATCTCGCAGCCGTAGGCGTCCAGGCCGTCATTCAGCGCCGCGGCCACGAAGGCGCCGTTCGAGCAGCCGACATCCAGCAGGCTGTCCACGTTGGGGAAGACTTCGCGGAGTGCTTGCAGGCGCGGGCGGGCGATCTTCAGGTCATGCTCGAAGCGCTCCCGATAGGGGACGTGCCCGACCTCCTGCTGCCGGCGCACATGGTATTCGTCGCCGTCATAGACACACTTGTAGTCCGGGAGTTCGGACAGAAAGGGGCGGCAGAAGATCAGGCCGGTGGCGCGGTCGCGGTAGACGTCGTAGCGGTCGCCGCCGTCGCAGACTTCGCCCAGATGCTCGCCCTCGTCGAGACGGATCAGCATCTACCGGCTCGCTCCGCTGTCGTCGGTCGTCGAGCGCAGGCCCTGGATGAGACGCGTAGTGGAGCGGTTGTCCACCAGCGAAGCCAGCACGACCTCGCCACCGTGGGCTTCGACTTCATCAGCCTCAATCAGGCGTCTCCCCGCATAGTCCTCGCCCTTGACATGATAACGCGGCTTGACGGCCTTGATCGTCTCGCGCGGGTCGTCTTCGTCGAAGATGATGACGAAGTCCACCGGGGCGAGCGCGGCGAGAATCTCCGCACGCTCTTCCTGGCGCACCACGGGGCGGTCCGGCCCCTTGTAGCGCTTGACGGAGGCGTCGGAGTTCAGGCCCACGACAAGGGTGTCGCCGAGGCTGCGGGCGAAGTTCAGCAGGTGCATGTGTCCCACGTGCAGCAGGTCGAAACACCCGTTGGTGAACACGACCCGGGCGTTGGGGCTGAGGGTGTCGCGAAAGGCGGCAAAGGCTTCACGGCTGACGATCAGGCCCATGGCTTGGCTCCTGGTGGTTGGTGGGGCTGACGCGGTGGGGGCCGCATCCGAGCATCGCACTAGCTAGAGCAATCCGCGGGGGGCAACGGTTCCGCGTCGAGCGGCGGAGATGGCGTCAAGTGACGGTTGCGCCGGATCTCCACTCCCAGCCAGAACAGGCAGCCGAGCACCCCCAGCAGCGAGACTAGCCCCGGTGCGCGGACATTGGGTACCCAGTCGAACTGCACGGTGTGTTCGCCGGGCGGCACCGCGGCCGCGAGCAGGACGGAGTTGGCCGTGATGCACTTGGTCGGCTGCCCGTCCACCGTGACTTCCCACTGGGGGGTCCACAGGCGCGTGACCACCACGACGCCCACGGCCGTCGTGCGCGTCCGCAACACTAGCCGCGTGTTGGTCTCGGAAGCCACCGTGACCTGCGCATTCGGGCAGACCACGGGCTGTTCCCCCATGATCTCGCTGGGCAGCACGATCTGCCGCCGCGGGTCCACTCCGTAGCTCGTGATCATCAGGGCCGCCCGGTCCGCGGAGCCGGGAGTGATGAGTTCGGGCATGTAGGCGTGCGGCGCCGGCAGGGGGTTGCGGAAGAGGGACCACCGTCCGACGGTGCCCACGAGTTCCAGGCCTTCGTTCCGTCCCCATTCCAGCGGCCCGGCCACCCAGCCCACCCCGAAGGCCGAAAGCACCGGCTGGGAGCTAGGCCCATAGAACCACGTGCTGACCGTCTCTGTTAGCGGCGAGGCGGCCGGGGTGAAGCTGCGCGGCTGTGGCACGCCGTAGTAGATCGCGACGTTGTCCGGCAGGCCGTCCTGCCACCGGGTGAAGGCCGTCCCGTCGGACTGTGTGCAGCGAGCCGCGACTTCGTAGATGCGCTGCCCGGGCTGCGCCAGCCACTGCTGCGTCGTGTAGGACGGGTTGACGCCCTCGCTGAAGTGGAGCAGTTCGGCACACATCAGCAGCACCACGACCGGCCCGAACCATCGGGCCGGTGAGCCACGCCGGAACGCCAGCGCTACGGCGGCTGCAAAGCCGATCAGGGCCACCAGTTGCCAGCCCAGGGGATCGGTGGGCCCGATGGGCCCCAGCCCCAGCTTGCCGGTGGCCCCGAGGGCCACGAGTTCCAGGAGCACCAGGACGCCTGCGGCGGCGGCCAGCAGCGGCTGCCATTGGCCCTCACGGGCGCGGTCCAGGAAGTCGGCCACGAGCATCGCCGCCCCGAACACGAGCAGCAAGCCGATGCGGGAGGGGGCGCGCAGGAGATCGAACACCGGCACGTGCGCCACAACAGCGTACAGCGGGTTCCCCTGTACCCACGACAGGACCAGGCCGATCAGGGCGATGGTCAGCCAGCCCCGCATCCGCCGGTCCCGCCCGCGCCACAGTGCATACACGACCGCCACCCATGCCACGGTGCCGATGAAGGCGGTCTTTTCGGCCTTGACGGCAATCGGCAGGCCGCCCAGGAAGTCCACGGCGACCTCGCGCAAGGTCGCGCCCCACTGTCGCACCAGGCCAACGTCTCCGGCCTCGCGCGCGCCGTAGAGGTACAGTTCGTACGTCGGGGCCAACTGCACCATGGCGATGACCAGCGCGAGGCCCCAGGCGCCGGCGATCAGGCCCAGGGCGCGCCGTCGCACTGCGCCAGCCGTGGCCCCGTCCGCAGCCGAGGCGGAGAACAGCCCCAGGATCAGGCAGATCAGGACCGTGTAGGGGACACGCTGCGGGTGCCCGGCGAGGATCTGCATGGCCGCACAGAGCGTCATCCCCACGAACGCGGCCCGCGAGCCGGTGCGCAGCGCCCGTAGGTAGAGCAGGACGATCCACGGCAGCCAGGCCAGGCCGAACAGTATCGGGGCGTGCATGACGCGATAGACCATGTAGCTGCTGCCGCACATGACGACGGCCGCGCCCGCCGCCGCCAACGGGCTGCGGCGCTCCTGCCGCGCCAACACGTACATCCCGACGGTGGCCGCCAGCATGTGCAGCAGCATCTTGACCGTGAAGCTGACGAAGGGGTCGCCGATGGGCCACCAGGCGGTGTTGAAGGGGTAGAAGCACTGCGCCTGCGGCTCGGCGTAGAGCGGAAAGCCGAGGCTCATGGCCTGACAGGGGTCGGTCAGGCCGCCGTGCCGCGCGTGGCTGAAGACCCAGTAGTGCCACGGGAAGTTCTGGAAGGAGTTGTCGGCGAACAGCCAGTGGCGGCCCTGCCAGACCGCGCTGCGGTAGACGACCGAGAAGAAGGCGAGGACGAAGGTGAGTGCCTGAAGATCCGGTTGCGTCAGAAGTCTGCCGAGCCGGCGAACCATCGCTGCCCCCTGTCTGCGGTCATACCCGCCTAAGCCCGGGAAGGACGTCGCCAGCCCCCAGGCGAATCCCCTCCGGCCTTTCCCACCTCAGGCCGGGTGACGACGCCCGGCTTCCGGAACCTCGGCCCCGCCCCATGATGTTGCACCTTCGAGCGGGTCCCGGTCGCGGCCCTGCCCCCGTGGGCAAGGTGCGTTTCTCCGAGCACGCCGACATCACCTCTGCACAGGCCTCTGGCGGTCCATGGACACGGTGACTGAACCGAGCCCCGAAGTCGCGCCTGCAATGAGCTTCCGGCAGCGCATCGCGCTGGCGCTAATTGTGCTGGGCCTGGTGGCGAGTGTGCTCGTGCTCGTGCTGCTGGCCGTGTGGCAGTTGCCGACGGGTATCGCCGGCCAGTGGGAATGGCCCTGGCGCAGCGACGACCTGAGCTGTCATCCCGTCGTGCGCCTCGTCCCCTTCATGGCCTTGATCCCGTTGCTGATCCTGCTGCGCTCCCTGGCGCGGCCCTCGGTGTCGCGCCGGCTGGCAGCCGGTCTGATCGCGGCCTGTTGCCTCGGTACGGGCGCCAATATGCTGCTACTCCAAATGCGCGAGCCGCTTCCGGTGCTGCACGTGGCCGAGAGCACGGCCAGCGCCATGACGACCGGGTCCTTCAGCTATGCGACGGCGCTATCGGGGCTGGGGCCAGTGCTGCGGGCAATGTCGGGACGGCCCGAGCAGGCCCCTTACATGCCGATCCGGGTCGCCACCCATCCGCCCGGCCCCGTGGTCTACTACTACCTGGGGCTGCGGCTGTTCGACCACCTGCCTGGCCTGACGAGCGCGGTGGAACGGTGGGTGGCCTCCTACGAAGGCTTGACGCCCCACATCTTCCACCGAACCGCCCGCTGGCATGCCATGCCGAGCCTAAAGGCCGAGCACATGGCCCCGGCGTTTGTGCTGGGGCTGCTGCTGACGCTGCTGGGCGCGTTGCTCCCGGTTCCGGTCTATTTCGCGGCAAAGGCCCTCCACGGGCCCAGGACGGGTTTGGTGGCAGCCTGGTGCACCATGCTGCTGCCGTCGCTGACAGGCTTCATCCCCAGCATTGACGGGTGGGGAGCCGTATTGGCGGTGACACCGGTGGCCCTGTGGCTGGTGGCGCTGCGCGACCGACGCCCGTGGCTGTACGCGCTGGCCGGCCTGGGCATGGCAGCGGCCGTCTTCTGGTCGGTGGGACTCATTGCCGTCGCCGTGGCCATGGCCGCGGCGGCTGTCCCGTCGTGGCGGGACCGGCAGCAGCGGCGCCAGTCCGTGGCCGGGGTGGCGCTGGCCCTGGGCGCCTTCGCGGTGGTCTGGCTGGTCATGTACGTCGCGACCGGCTACAACCTGCCATACAACATCCGGGAGATGCTGCACAACCAGGCGGGGGAGATGGGCTTCTACGAGCGCAGTTACTGGGCGTGGCTGCCCGGGAACCTGTGGGAGATCGTGCTGTTCATGGGGCCGGCGCTGCTCGGGGCGGCGCTGGCGGTGCTTCCGATGCTGCCGCGGCTGCCGGTCACGGCGCGGCACTTTGCGGCCGGCGCGTTCCTGGCCCTGGGACTGGTGTGGCTGTCCGGTTCGACGCTGGGGGAGGTCGGGCGGATCTGGCTGTTCCTGATGGCCCTGCTCATGCCCGGCGCGGCCATGGCCCTGACTGAGCTGGACGGGCGCCCGCTGCGGCCGCTGCTGGTGCTCCTGGCGCTGTCACAGACGCTCCTGATGGTGATGCTGCACTGCCGGCTGGTGCTGGTTCATCCCTGACGTTCAGGCGTTCAGGAACTTCAGCAGCAGCGTCGCGACCCCGAAGTACAGCAGCAGCGACACGGAGTCGTTGGCGGTCGTCACGACCGGCCCGGCCGAAATGGCCGGGTCAATGCCCAGGCGCTCAAAGAGCAGGGGGATGCTGGCGCCCGTGGTCGTGGCCCACAGGATGGACAGCAGCATCGCCACGCCGACCACCAGCCCCAGGTACCAGTCCCCCAGCATCAGCCCGGCCGCCACGGAAGCCGCGCCGGCGCACGCCGTCGCGATGATCACCGCGGTGCCGAACTGCCGCAAGAGCAACCTGCCGATGGACTGGAAGTGCGCCTGCCCCAGGGCCAGGGCTCGTACCACGATCGTGGAGGACTGCAGCCCCGCGTTCCCGGCCATCGCGGCGTTGACCGGCATGAACGAAGCCAGGGCCAGATACCGCGCCAGCACATGATCGCCCAGATGCTGGATGATCAGGGCCGAGACGAGGGTGCCGAGGAAGGTGATACCCAGCCAGGGCAGCCGCAGGCCCGCCACGCGCGTGCTCGATTGCGAGAGCAGGTCCTCAGACGACGTGCCCGCCATCGCCGAGATGTCCTCGAGGTGCTCCTCCTGCAGGGCGTCAATGGCGTCATCCACGGTGACAACCCCGAGCAGGCGCCCCGCGTCGTCCACGACCGGCAGCGACACGAGGTCGTACTGGTCGAACAGCCGCACCACTTGCTGCTGGTCCTCCTCGGGGAGCACCGTCACGAGATCGCGCACCATGAAGTCGCCCAGCCGGGCGCCGGGCTCGGCCTTGACCAACTGCCGCATGTCCACGACGCCGACGAGATGGCGGTCGTGCTCTTCATCCACCACGTACACATAGTTGAGCATCTCGGGCGCGATGTCGCTGTTGCGCAGATGGGCCAGCAGCGCCCATACCTGCAGGTCCTGGGGCGCGAAGAGCACCTCGCTGTTCATCAGGCCGCCGGCGGTGTCGGAGCCATGCTGGCGCAGGGCCTGCAGTTCGGCCAGCTCTTCGTCGGGGATGTGCGCCAGCACGCGGTGGACGCGCTCGTCGTCAATCAGTTCGACGACATCGGCCCCGGCGTCCGGTGGCATGGCGTCAATGATCTCGGCCAGCTCCCGGTCCGGGGTCTCCTCGACGAGATCGGCCGTGATGTCATCGCGCACTTCTTCGAGCACAACGCCGGCGTCATCGGCCGTGAGCAGGCGGAAGACGGACGAGCGCTCCTCGGGCTCCAGCTCGTTCATCGCGAAGGCGATGTCTATGGGGTGGAAGCCCGAGATGAGGCCTTCCAGCGCCCCGCGCACCTGCGAGCGCGTCGCGGCCCGAATGGCCTCGGCGACGTCGTGAGCTTCCACGGCGCGGCTGCGGATTTCAGCTTCGGTCATGGTGCAGTCCCCATGTTAGGGTGCCCCGCGAGCCTTGCGGGGTCGTGGACGGAGAGGCGTCGGGCAGGTATGGGGGAGTCTCGGGCGGCAGAAAGCGGGTGCTTGCCGGCCTAACGAAAAGCCCACCTCGGGGCGGGTGAGGTGGGCCAGAAGACGGACGGATGGGCAGCGGCAGGCGATCAGGCCTGCGTCACGGCACATCCCTCCCGGCCACCGGCACCTTCGACCACCGATGCGCGGCGCGTCTCGCGGGTTCTAAGTTGGTACTACCTGGTAATGAATCCATAGGTCCTTGTAGCGCTGCCCGAGCGCAAGACGACCAACGCGCGGGCGGTCCTTCCCTGCCGCGAACCCCCGTAGGAACGACTTCCGGCCGCGAGGGGGGCGGCGACGGCATTCTACTCCGCCTTTCCGACACCGTCAATCGCCTTAATGTTCTGCTACCGCCTCGTGCATCATGTCCTTGAGCGCCGGGTACGTCCGCAGGTAGCGGTCGAACTGCCCGTCGTAGAAGTCCTTCATCTGCGAGTCGGGGGCGATCTCCCGCGAGACCTTTACCATGGCGTCGGCGGCCTCGGTCAGACTGCCGAACAGGCCCGCGCCCGTGGCCGCCAGGATGGCTGTCCCCAGCGCTGTGGCTTCCGGCTCCTCGGTGAGGTAGATGGGGATGCCGGAGGCATCGGCGTGGATCTGCAGCCACAGGGCGCTGCGGGTGCCGCCGCCGCAGGCATAGACGCCATCGGGCTCGAAGCCCGCCTGCTTGAGGTCTTCCTGGATGTGCCGGCTGCCCATCGCCGTGCCCTCGTAGACGGCGCGCAGCAGGTGCCCGATGCCGTGCTTGAGGCTCAGGCCCCAGACGGCGCCGCGCGCGAGCGGGTCGCGCACCGGTGTGCGGTTGCCCTGCCAGTAGTCCAGCAGCGTCAGGCCCTCCGCGCCGGGCGGGACGGCCGCGGCCTTTTCGTCGAGAATGGCGAAGCGATCTACGCCGCGCTGCTCGGCTTCGACCTGCTCGCGATAGCCGAAGTTGTCCGCCAGCCACGTGACAATGGCCCCGGTGGCGGTCTGGCCGCCCTCCAGCACCCACGTCCCCGGCAGCAGGGCGTCCGGGTACGGCCCCCACACGTGCGACTCGAAGAGCCCTTCGGCACAGAGCGCCTCGTGGCAGGTCGAGGTGCCCATGACCAGCGCCATGCGGTCCGGGCGCACGACGCCGAGCCCCAGCATCCCGCAGTAGGCGTCAATGCCGCCCTCGGCCACAGGGATGCCGGGGGCGAGGCCCAGGTCAGGGGCTGCGGTGGCCGTCAACTCCCCGGCCTTCTCGCCCATCGGCAGCACCATCGTCGGCCACTTGTCCTTGATCTCGGAAAAGCCCAGCGTGTCCAGGAGATGGTCGGGCCAGCCGCCGGCGGGAGTCGCGTAGTTCCACTTGGCCGTCACGTTGTTGAGCGAGGCCGTCCACTCGCCCGTCAGGCGGTACATGAGCCAGTCCACGCCCTCGATGATGAGGTCGGCCTGCTCGTAGACGGCCGGCTCGTGCTCGCGCAGCCACAACGCCTTGGGGATCATCCATTCCGGCGATTCCTGCCAGGAGACGTACTTGAGGACGGGGTCCTTCGTGTCTGTCACGCGGCAGGCCTGGTCGTAGGCGCGCTGGTCCATCCACAGGATGACCGGCCGCAGGGGCGTGCTGTCGCGTTTGCAGGCCACGACGGTGCACGCGGTGCCGTCAATGCTGATACCGGCGATGTCGGCGCCGGTCAGGCCCGCGGCGGCGAGCGCCTCGGGGACGACTTGCTTCGCCGCCGTCCACCAGTCCTCGGCGTTCTGCTCGGCCCAGGACACGTGGGGG
>CAZZDO010000138.1:0-12106 GCA_964653205.1 uncultured Armatimonadia bacterium
TGGACCATCATGTCGCCCTCGCAACTGGCGATCAGGCCCGCGTCGGCCAGGAGCGCCAGCGGCAGGCACGGCGTCATGCCGTACTCCTGGGACAGCTCGTACTGGCACTTGACGTTCAGGCCGTGGAGATGGTGCCGCTGCGCCAGGCGGGCGAGGGCCTCGGTCATGCGCCCGGCCAGTTGCAGCCGTTCGTCCGTCGTCTCGACCTGCGCCTGTAGGGCGGGGGCTTGTACCCCGCCCAGCCACGCTGCCGCGGCATCGTCGTCCACCGTCTCGATCTCGCGGATGAGGCTGCTGGTGTCCAGGTGCACAACTTCAGGGCCGACGATCCGGCGCAGGAGCACATGGTCGAATGTGCCGGCGTAGATGGCCATGGCGACATAGCCCATCAGGCCCAGGCGCGTGCGCTTGAGCTGCTGCCGGGCCGCGGCGGCCCGGGCGAAGCCTGTCAAGCTCCCCAGCGTGGCCTCGTCTTCCGGCAAGCCGATGACCATGCGGAAGCGGTAGCCCATGCGCTCCAGCGGGCCCTTGAGGGAGCAGGCCGCCACGAAGGAGCCGGTGGACTCGCGTCGGCCCTCCCAGTCGCACATTGGCAGGCCCCACAGCATGAAGGGAAGGTGCTCGATCTCGCGGACGGCGGCGAGCGCCGTGTCGCCTTCGAGCCACGTGCCGGGGCAGACGATGACGCCGTCGGGCTCGCCCTTCAGCAACTCCCGGGCGGCGGTCTCCGCCGAGGCCGCGTCCACGCGGGCTTCCGCGTCGAACAGGACCTCGCAGCCGGCTTCGCGCAGCGCGGTGGCGGCCTGCCGGGCGAAGTGCAGCCCGATGTCGTTCGGGTAGTCGCGGTGCCCAAGCAGCAGCAGGCCGATGCGGGGCGGGCGGCACATCTCATTCCAGGGGAACTGTTTGGTGTCCATGGGGTCAAAATGGGTATTCGTCAGGGATGTCGCCAGACCTGCGCAGGAGACGGGCGATGCAGACGCTTCGCGGCGCGATGATCGCGCTGCTGGTTGCCGCGGCGACGGCGGCGCTGGGACAGGGCGGCCAGATGCGGATGGTGCGGCTGAACTTCGGTGACGCCGAGGCCATCGCGGGGCTGCTGGGTGGCATCGTCCCCGGGCGGGTCGCGCCCGACCCGGATGTCTTTGTCCATGAGACGGTCGTGGAGGCCGCGCGGCGCCTGCCGGACGGCGAGGGCCGCTGGTTCCAGAACGCCTCCGGCCGCAGCTACCCCACCAGCGGGCCGGCCGCGCTGATCCCGCCCGAAGGCCTGACGCAGCCCCCGGTGGCGATCGTCCAGCAGAATGCCATCCTCCTCCGTGGCAGCACGGACGCCCTGGATCAGACCGAGGAGATCATCCGCCTGTTGGACAAGCCCCAGGCGATGGTGAACATTGACCTGCGGATGGTGGACGACCCCACCGAGCAGGTGCAGCAGTGGGGGGTGGACTTCCAGGACTTCACCCCGAACCTGCAGGTCGGCACCGTGGGGAACGCTCCGGCGAGCGGGATGATGGTGCGGTGGGGGCTGGGGGACATCGCGGCGCTGACCGGGCTGGACCTGCGCCGGAGCCGCGGGAAGAATGTTGTCGGGGCCAATGTCACGACCTTCAACAACACCCCGGCGACGGTGTCCTTCGGGCAGGTGCTGCCGTTCTTCGTCGCGCACGCCAGCTACGACGTCTTTGGCAACCGGCACGTGGACATCGAGCCGTACGCGATCTTCACCGGCATTGAGTTCTGGGTGCTGCCGCGGATCACCGCCAATGACACGGTGACGATGCACCTGGTGCCGACGCTCACGGACGCGGTGGGTGCGGTGACGGCGCCCGATGGCAGCAGCATCCCCATCACCAAGACGGTCATGACCGATGTGCAGGTGCGGGTGCCGGACGGCCAGTCCATGGTCATCGGCGGGATGACGCGCGCGGCGGACGAGGCCACCCAGCGTTTCCGCAGCCTGCTGGGCGAGACGAAGATCTCCCGCTCGTCACATCCGGTACTCCTGGTCACGCCGCATATCATCCGCCCGGCGCCCTAGCCGGGCATGCCTAACATGGTAAGATGTTGTTCGTCCGGAACTCCTTGTGTATACTGAAGCGTCTCGGGGGGGCGCTGGCAGTCACTCTAGTTCGAGTTCCGGGCGATGAAGCGCACACTGGCGATTCTGGCGGACCAGACCTTCGGGCTGACGGAGCCATTGCCGGCTGCGGATGGCTTCCAGTCCGAACTGGTGGAGGCGTCCCTTAAGGACACGGTGGCGGTCTGCCAGGAATTCCGCCCTGGACCCGGCGCGCCGCCGCCCAGTTGGCTGTTGGCCTACCCGGACCGGCGCGAGTGGTACAGCCAAATCACGGCTGACTACTGGCTGCTGGTGCCGCAGATGGGGGCGACGCTGGCCCAGCGGCTCGACAACTTGTTGTTGTTCCTGGCGCCGGGCGCCGAGGATGAGACGCTGATCGTCGGGCTGCGCACACCGCAGCTCTCAACCCGAGATCTGCACCACGCCTTCATCGCGCTGGGGCAGCGGGGGGCATGCGTGGGGCCGACCGGCGCCGGCGGCGTGTATGCCCTGGGCATCCGGGGCCGCTGGCCGACCGGGGTGCTGCAGCAGGTCCGCTGGCACGAGAGGACCGCCGTGGCCGATCTGCGGCGATTGTTCCGGCGGCTGCACGTGGGCGTGGGCGTGCTCGACGAGCGCGAGGCGCTCTGTGAAGCGGCGCAAGTGCAGCGCCTGATCGGCGACCGCCCGGCGATAGACCGCCAGGCCACGCCTTTCCTGCAACAACTGGCCCGCAAGCTCGGTCTAGTCCAATGACTGCGCGGTGCCCGAAGATCCCGGAGGAACTCATGAAAACGTTGCGCTTGTTGCCGGTGCTGTTGCTGTGCTGCCTGACCGCTGTCTACGGCCAGCAGAGGTATGACCTGCGCTACGCCCCCGTGGCCGACGCGAAGTGGCAGGAGAAGCTGTCCGGCGCCCTGGTGGAGGCGCTGGTCCAGGGCCAGGCCATGGGCATCACGGGCGAGGCCGCGGCCGATGTGGACATGCATGTGCTGTCGGTGGACGCGGACACGAAGAAGGCGACCAGCGAGGTTGTGCTTAAGAACATCCACGCCAACCTCAACGGCCAGGCCTCGCAGCCCGGGGACCCCGGGCCGATGAAGGTGATCGTGGACGAGCGGGGCAAGATGACCCTGCCGGACGCTCGGGACGCTGCCATCATTGACTGGGCCGAGACCGGGGGTATCCCCCTGCAGTTTGTCGTGGTGATCGCCCACATGGTGCGGCTGCCGGTGCAGCCGGTGGCGTGCGGCGAGGAATGGTCCTACGAGGACGTCTATCCGTTGCCCGGCATGGGCGACGTGCCGATCAACACGCGCTGGAAGTTGGTGGAGGTGGACGGGGACGTGGCCACCATCGCCGCGACGGCCGCGGCGGTGGTGCCGGACTTCAAGATCCCCAACCCGATGGCCCCGGGTGCCCAAGTGGACGTCAAGGGCGCGAAGTTGAGCGTTACCCAGATGACGCAGAAGTACGACATGGCCAAGTCGCGCGTGACACAGAGTGAGGCGATCGTGAAGGTGGACGCGCGGGTGGACATGGGCGGCTTCGAGATGCCCCTGCTCATCACGCTGAAGTCCAAGCTGGAGCCGGTCGAGGAGTAGAGCGCGGGGGGGGTAGCCCCTTCAGCAGCCGCAACACAAGCCGCGTCCGGCTGGACGCGGCTTGTTCGTCTCCGTGGGTGCCCCCTATCCGTCCTTCGTCGGGGGCTTCTCGGCCCCCTGGCCGGGGGCCTGGTCGGTCGCGGGTTTGCCCTGGTCCCCCGCTGGCTTGGCCGGCTCGACCGCGGGGGCGCTGGTCGCTGCGCCGTGTGGCGGCATGGCGGCATCCACCGGGGGCATGCCCGGGCCGGGACCCACGCTGGCGGCCTCCGTTGGCGCGCCGGGCGCCTTGGCGACGACCATCAGGTACAGGGCCATCAGGATGGCCGCCACGAGGACCAGCACCACCACCACCACCGCGGGACTGATACGCACATCCATCAGCTTGTCAGACGAAGAAGCGTTACTCATAGGACGCGAACCCTCCCGGCCCATGCGCCACCGATTCTCCCCCGCTGCGGCTGCCCGGCACTCTCCCTGTGCATGCCATTTCGTCGGCGAACTACCGACTCCTCCAAAGCCATGGGAATAAATCCTTGACGCCGCGCATCTACCTACTATAAGCTATAGTAGAAAGAATGAGGTGATCCCGATGAGTAGAGCGAGCATGCGGTACATTCTAGCCGTGACAGCGTTCCTGGCGCTCGGCCTCCTACTCGGCGGCTGCGGCGGCATCATTGACGACGACAACGGGCTGGATCTGGGGGACCCGCAGTATCCGCAGTACAAGGACCTGACGATCATCCTGCAGGTCCGGGACCCGGACGGCTGGCCGGTTGGGGGCGCGACCATCACCGTGGATGGGACGGACGACCTGGTGACCACCGACGACCAGTTCCACCCGCTGGGCGACGGCTACCCGGTCGAGTGGCTCGGGTGGCTGGCTAACTGGGTCAGCGACTTCTACCAGGTCGTGATGAACTACGCCGGCGACGTGGATGAGTTCACCATCGAGGTCACCAAGGACGGGTGGACGACTGACCGCAGCGTCGTGCAGATCTTCGACTACGAGCCCGAACACATCTTCATCCGCGACCGCATGGTCATCGCGCCGGTGGGGGTTGCGCAGACCAGCGCAGTCAGCGCGCCGCACCCGGCCCTGGTCGTGGGCGGCGCCGCGCCGGTAAGCCCGCAGTCCGTGCACCCACGCATCATCATCCAGAGCACCGACGACTGAGCGGGCTCCTCCCACCGGCCTCACGCCACCGGGGCGCACCCGACGGGTGCGCCCCGGTCTGTGACTCGAGACTGCGGAGCAACGGCGGCAGAGCCGCTCACCGCCACGAGTTCACTTCACCAGCTCAATGATCCCGCCGTTGTCCACCTGCCAGGTGCAGCCGCCGGTGCCCTGCCACTCGATCCACTGGTCATCGGCGGTCTTGCGGACGCTGAGGTTGAAGTGCAGCCTGGGGCTCTTGGCCGGGTCAAGGCTGAGCGAGGCCCACGGGATGCGCCACTCCGCCGTCCAGCGCTTGCTGTCCACAACGACGGCCTTGTACTGCACGCCCTCGCCGGCCTTCTTGGCAACGGCCGCCGCGGCGCCGGCCTCGTCGCTGCTCTCGGAGTGCCCCGAGGGAAAGCCGCGCAAGACGATGATCGGCGAGTTCTTGCTGGCCAGCAGGTTCGCGAGGGCGATCTCGACCGCGTCATCCTGCCCCCACTGGTTGCCGGGCCGGATCGGGAACTTGGGGTTGACCGGGTTATCGAAGGCGACGTACAGGGCCTCGTCGTCCCACGACAGCCACGCCTGGCTGGCCGGCGTCTGCTTCGTGCCGTCCGTGCCCTGCTCGAGCACCAGGCCCGCTCCGGCCCACTCGTTGGCGGCGAGCTTCCCGTCTATGGCGACGGTCCCCGCGCGCCGGGCCACCTTCGCGGTCACCAGCCCGGTCCGCACCGCCTTCGCGGTCGCCGGCGGCGGGCCCAGCAGCGGTCGCACCTCGCTCTTCACCGGCCACGAGGCCCGGTCGGGGCTCTTGTACAGGCCGATCTGCGTCATCGGGATGGGCTGGAAGCCGAGCTTGAGCACCGGCGAGGTGGACTTGAGGGCGAAGTCCGTCGCCAGCGGCGTGCCGTTCAGGTCGGCCAGCTTCTCGGGGTGGGCGAACTGCACCAGCGGATCGTCCGCCTTCTCGACGATGGTGTTGTCCGTGAACGTGACGAGCGGCTTGGCCTTGCCCTCGAAGTCGCCCCAGCGGCCGCCGACGGCGATGTTGCGAGCGATGACGTTGTACTTGGGGGCCATCGGGTCATCGTCCAGCAGCGTGAGCAGCCACGGGTACTTCTCTTTCCAGGGCGACTCCTTGTAGGGCAGGTCGGTGAGGGACTTGACCATGCCCGGGTTGCCGCCGGCGGCCCAGCCGAGCCCGCGCGCATCTACGTGCGTGGCCGGTACGCAGCCCACGAAGATGTTGTTGTCAATGGTGCAGTTGCGCCCGCCGCCGATCATCGCCGCGCGGGTCACGTTGAAGAACAGGTTGTGGTCCATGTGCGTGCCGCCGAACTGGTCGTCCAGGTACATCCCCACGCAACCCTTGCCCTCGCGGCCGTTGATGTGGTGCAGGTAGTTGTACCGCAGCACCGTGCCGACCATGCTCCAGTTGCGGCCGGTGTAGATTGCCCCGGCGTCGTTGGACTCGTAGCACACGCTGTGCATCTCGTTGTACTCGATGAGATGGTCGTTGCCGCCAAAGCCCATGGCCATGTGCGGGGCGTTGTCAATGAGGTTGTGGCGGGCGATGTTGCCCACCCCGTGCAACGTGATGCCCGGCTGATAGACGCGCTTCCAGCGGGCGTAGTCATGCACGTGGTTGTTCTCGGCGAGCAGGTTGGCCGGGGTCAGCGTCTTGCGGTCACCACCGTTAAGATGGATGCCGCCGTTGCACGTCTCGTACACATCGCAGCCGATGACGGCGCTGTTCTTGCCTGACATCCCGACGGCGGAACCGCCCGTGTTGCGGATCGTGCAGGCAACCAGCTTCACGTTGTCACAGTTGCCCAGGTTGACCGGCGTGCCGCGGCTGGCCTCGATGGTGAAGCCGCGCAGCACCAGATTGGCGGTGTCCTTGGTGGTGATGATGGCCGGGAGCACCGACACGAGCGCCCTGCCGCCGCTGATCGGCGCGGGGGGGTAGAAGTACAGGAGGCCCGTGTCGCGATCCAGATAGTACTCCTCAGGCGCGTCCACCTCCGACAGCATGTTGAAGGCGGCCCACCACGCGCCCTTGCGGTAGCCGTAGCCATGATAGGGCGGCTTGAGGGCGATGGTCTTCTTCTGTGTGTCAATCTTGTCAATCCGCTGGCGCTCATCGGCCCAGTCCCAGAACCAGTAGCCATGGACCCACGGGTCCTTCTCGTCCCCCCAGCGCTCTGGCCGGTCGCCATCGTAGGTGAACAGACCGATCTTGTCGCCGGGAATGCCGTGGATCTTGTGCGGTGCGCCGCCGACCACGTCCACGATCTTCGCGAAGCCCTCATTGGGCCAGCGCGAGACCTTCATGGGCCGGTCCTGGAAGAACAGCTCCAGGCGCTGCCCGTCGGCGGCCGGGTGGCCGAAGTCTGTCACGCCCAGGGCCTTCAGGTCGGCCTGCATGACCTTTCCGCGCGCCTCGGGCTCCAGCCTGGACAGCACGGCCTGGTCGGTCACGGGGACGAAGTTCGTGACCTGCTTGCCCCCGACGAGCCGCACCTCGGTGCCGGGCCGGGCCAGGTACGTGATCGGGGCCTCGGGTGTGCCGGAATCGTCGGCGACTAGCTCGAACGTCGCAGGCATCTCATAGACGCCGCCCTCGACGATGACCGTGACGCCGCCGGTGGGGAGGGCGTTGGCCTGCTTCATGGCGCGGATGGCGTCGCGAGCGGCGGCCAGCGTCGCGAAGGGCCCGTCGGCCCCCTTGTGCGTCGAGGCCTTGCCATTCCAGGCGTCGTTCCCCTTCGGGGAGACGTAGAGCTTCGCCGGCGCGGCGCAGGCGAGTGAGGCCAACAGCAGGATGATGAGCAGGAGCGGCAGCTTTGCGAGCATGGGAGTCCTCCAGCGAGTCAGGTTCGTCGCGAACGTGCCGGGGGTTGAAACCCCCGTCTATGGATAGCGTCCCTCCGGGACGCGAGTCGTCCGTCCCGGAGGGACGGTCTTGGTAGGCGGGGATTTCAATCCCCGACGAAGTCCGTCTGGTTACGGCGCGTCCTTCGCGCAGCGGAAGCCCAGGAACGGATAGGCGTCGTCCGGGCATGGGCGGAAACGATACACTGTCGTCGCGATGTACGGCTCGCCGGTCCAACTCCCGCCCCGCGCCACGCGGCGGTCGGTCGTGTTCGTCGCGTCTTCGCGGCCGTCGGTCGCGACGTACGGGTAGGGCCGGAACAGGCTGCTGGTCCACTCCCAGGCGTTGCCGGCCATGTCCAGACAGCCGTACGGGGAAGCGCCGGCGGGCTTCTCGCCGACCGGGCCGATGTTGTCCTGGCCGAAGCGCATGAGGCCGGCGTTGAAGTCCGCGCCCCACGGGAACTTGCGTCCGTCCGTGCCGCGCGCCGCCTTCTCGAACTCCGCCTCGGTCGGGAGGCGCTTGCCGGCCCACCTGGCGTAGGCCGTGGCGCCCGGCCATGTGACGTTCGTCATGGGAAAGCGTTCTTTGCCCTTGGCGGGCTGCCACTGCCCGCCAGCGTAGGCGATGGGCGCGTACTGGGGCAGGCCGAAGTAGCCCCGGGCGGCGTCCGGCGTCTGCTTGGTCTCGTTCAGGAAGCGGCAGTAAAGCGCCGTGGTGACCTCGCACTTGTCAATCAGGAAGGCCGGGAGCGTGAGCTTGTGCTCGGGGGCCTCGAGCTTGTCCTCGTCAATGGCCTTGCCGGGGCCGCCCATGGTGAACTCCCCGGCCGGGACCACCGCCATCTCGGCGCCGTCATCCGCCGACACGACGGCCGAGACCAGTAGCAGGCACGTGAGGGCCAGCACGATGCGGATCATGTGAGATCACCCATGAGATAGTAGCAACGGAAGCGTAGGTAAGTTCCCCCCGCAGCACGCCATGGCCTTCTTGGGCAGGTCAGTTCCGGCAGACCGGGGAACACATTGCCATGCGAACACTCACCGTCCTTCTCATGCTGACGCTCCTGTCGTCCCTGTGCCATGCCGCTGCGCCGGGCACGCTCGTGTCCTACGTCTCGCCGGCGGGCAACGATGCGTGGTCGGGGAAGCTCCCCGACCCGAACAAGGCGAAGACCGACGGGCCGGTCGCGACCATCGCCGCCGCCCAGAAGCTGGTCCGGGCCGCGATGCTCAAGGGCGCGCCGGGGCCGCTGAAGGTCGCTATCCGCGGCGGAACATACTCACTGACGGAGCCGCTGGTCTTTGGACCCGAGGACTCCGGCAGCGCCGCCTGCCCTGTCCTCTACATCGCCATGAAGGGCGAAACGCCCGTGTTCTCGGGCGGGACGCGCGTCACGGGCTGGCGCAAGGGCGAGGGCAAGCTCTGGGTCGCGGACGTGCCGGGCGCTAAGAGCGGCGACGGGTACTTCAGGCAGCTCTTCGTCAGTGGCCAGCGCCGCACGCGGGCCCGCACGCCCAACGAGGGCTACCTGAAGGTCGGCGGGCTGCTTAAGACCCTCCAGGGGCGCGACAGCCGCAGCGACCCGGAGACGAAGATCGGCTTCACCTACAGCGACGAAGACATGAAGCGCTGGGACGAACTCGACGATGTCAACGTGATCGTCTATCACGCGTGGACGTCCTCGCGGCACTGGATCAAGGAACTGAACGAGGCGGACAAGAGCGTGCGCTTCCGGGCGCCGTCGGGCTGGCCCATCGGCTACTGGGACCGCGCCGGGCGCTACTTCGTCGAGAACTCCAAGGCGGCGCTCGACGTGCCGGGCGAATGGTACTTGTCGCGCGCCGAGGGGCGGGTGTACTACTGGCCGCTGCCCGGCGAGGACATGACGAAGGCGACCGTCATCGCTCCGCGCCTGCAGCACCTGCTGGAGATCAAAGGCGACGCGGCACTGGGCCTGCCGGTGAGCAACGTCACCCTCAGCGGCCTGAGCTTCCAGTACGCGGACTGGCAGCATGACCCGGACAAGGTGTGCGATGGCCAGGCCGCCGTACACACCACCGCTGCCGTCGTTGTCAGCGGGGCCGTGGACTGCCGCTTTGAGAACTGCGAGATCGCCCACGTCGGCGAGTACGGGATGATCCTGGGCGACGGCTGCAAGGGCAACCGCGTGCAGACGTGCCACATCCACGACCTGGGTGGCGGGGGCGTGCGGATCGGCCAGACGTATCTGCCCAAAGAGCCGGCGCTTCAGGCGGAGCGCAATGTCGTGGACAACTGCTTCATCCACGATGGCGGCCATGTGTTCGAGGCGGGGATCGGGGCGTGGATCGGCCGCAGCAGCCTCAACACCGTCTCCCACAACGAGATCTGCGACTTCAAGTACAGCGGGTGCTCGGTCGGGTGGAGTTGGGGCTACGCTGCCACGACCGCGCATGACAACATCTTCGAGTACAACCACATCCACAACGTCGGCAAGGGCGTGCTGTCGGACATGGGCGGGATCTACTCGCTGGGCATCTCGCCCGGCACGGTCGAGCGCTTCAACCACATCCATGATGTCTACTCGTACAGCTACGGCGGGTGGGGCCTGTACACCGACGAGGGCAGCAGCGACATCATCCTGGAGAACAACCTCGTCTACAACACCAAGTCCGGGGGCTTCCACCAGCACTACGGGCAGAAGAACACCATCCGCAACAACATCTTCGCGTACTCGTGGGAAGCCAACATCATCAGCTCCCGCACCGACATCGGGAACGACCTCACCTTCGAGCACAACGTGGTCCTGACCAACAACGGCACGCCGCTGGGCGGCAACCTCAAGCCCGACCGCTTCACGCTGCATGATAACCTCTACTGGGACACGTCCGGCAACGAGCTGGACTTCTACGGGCTGGAGTTCCCCGACTGGCAGGCGGCCGGCAAGGACGAGGGCTCGCTCGTGGCTGACCCGCTGTTCGTGGACGCGCCGGGGCTGAACTTCCGCCTCAAGAACGACTCGGTGGTCGCGAAGATCGGCTTCAAGCCCTTTGACATCAGCCCCGCCGGCCTCTACGGCGACCCCAAATGGGTGGCGCTGTCCAAGGGCATTGTGCGCCCGCCGATCGAGGTCCCCAAGCCGCCCCCGCCGCTGCTTGTGACCGATGACTTCGAGACGACGAAGGTCGGCGACCAGCCGGCGAACGCGCGCGTCTCCGGCGAGGACAAGGGGGCCTCGATCCGCGTGACGGACGCCACCGCGGGCGCCGGGAAGCACAGCCTGAGGTTCACCGACGCGCCCGGCCTGGACCGCGAGTGGCAGCCGCACATGTACTACCAGCCGCGCTACAGCAAGGGCACGGTGCGCTACAGCTTCAAGGTGCGGACGGAGCCGGGGGCGATCCTGTGGCACGAATGGCGCGACAGCTCCAACCCGTACAACGTCGGGCCCAGCCTGAGGATCATGGGTGACGGCGCGCTCGTTGTCGGCGGCAAGACGCTGACGAAGCTGCCGCTGAGCCAGTGGGTCGGCCTGGACCTCACGTGCCCGCTGGGCAAGCAAGCCGGGACGTGGCAGCTCGCCGTGAGCGCCCCCGGCGCGGCCCCACAGACGTTCGCGGACCTCGCCCTCGGCACCGCCGACTGGCGCAGCCTGACGTGGATGGGCTTCATCAGCCTCGCCACCGACACCGCCGTGTTCTACGTGGACGACATGAAGATGGAGGTCGCGCGGTGAGCGAGACCGGTCCCGACCTGTGGGGCGTATGGCGTGATCGCGACCGCCTGCGGCGCAACCTGGAGCAGCCGTTGCTGGCCCCGTGGCGGCAGCAGACGCTCGAGCCGCTGCGGCAGTCGCTGACTGGGCCCATGCAGTCAGGCGCGGACAGCACCGAGACGATGCGCAAGGTCGCCGAGCAGGCGCAGTCGCTCGCCTTCGCCTACATCGTCACCGACGACGGCGCTTTCGCGGACAAGGCCCTCGCGTGCCTCGACTTCATCCGCGCCTCGGAGGCCCGGTGGGACTTCGTCGAGCACAACGCGATGTACCCTGAGGACACCGCCGACCTGGGCACCGCCGAGACGACGAAAGCCTGCGCCAACGCGGTCAGTTGGCTGTGGCCGCGGCTGTCGGAGCCGCAGCGCGCGGAGTTTGTCGCGATGATCGCGGAGCGCGGCGGGCAGACGATCTACACCGGCGCGCAGGCGGGATGCTGGTGGGGCAATGCGCTGAACTCGAACTGGACGGCGGTGCTGAACTCGGGGCTGGCGTTCGCGGCTTTGGTGTCGGGGAATGATGACTGGCTCGCCTTCGCCCGAGCCAGGACCATCGAGATGCTTGACCTCGCCGCCGAAGAGGGCGCGGGCGTCGAGGGCGCCGGCTACTGGCTGTACTGCTTCGGCACGCTGCAGGACATCGTCGAGGC
>CAZZDO010000139.1:0-12099 GCA_964653205.1 uncultured Armatimonadia bacterium
CCCGCCGGCGACCTGGACGTGCTCATCATGCGGCGCTTCGGCGCGCTCTCGGTATCCGCCAACGGGCAGGTTGTGCTTAGCGCCTGCGACGGCGTATCCCAGCAGGGCGCGCTGGCCGTTCAGGGCCTGACCGACCCGAGCTATCAGCCCCTCGGGCAGGTCTTCTTCGAAGACGACTTCATGCGCGAAAGCAGCACCGAGGCCGAATGGCAGCAGCCGGTGGGCAAGTGGCAGATCATGGCTGCCGAGGGCAAGCCGGACATGGGCGCCAACCCCTTCGACTTCGTCGGCACCGCCCCGGACAAGGCCCTGGCGCTCAACGGCGCGTGGTTCTGGAGCGACTACGCCTACGACGCCTCGGTCAAGTGCGCGGGCAAGGTCGTGGCGCTCGTGGCCCACTACCGCGCGCCCGACAACTGCCTGGCCCTGCGCCTGACCTTCGAGCAGGACAAGCCGCGCCTGCAACTCGTGGATGTCAAGCCTGCCGGCGCGAAGGTGCTGGCCGAGGCCCCCGTCGAGGCCAAACGCGACGATTGGCAGCGCCTGGGCCTGCGCACCTCCGGCCCCGTCCTCGAAGGCCTGCTCGACGGCCGCGTCGTCTTGCGGACCGAGCAACATGACAGCCTCTGCGGCCAGATCGGCCTCTACTGCGAGAAGGGCCAGGCGAACTTCGACGACATCGAGGTGCGCCCGTGGACGGCCGCCTCCCTGGCCGGCAACGCCGTCAGCCGCCTGATGATCGTGGCGGGCGACTGGCAGGCGAACGGCGACGGCCTGCGCGCCTCGGGCAGCCGCGGCGCCCGCGCCTTCCCGGCCTGGGGCGAAAGCGGCGGCGACTGCTCCGCCGAGGTCGAGGTCAAGGTCGGCCAAGCGGCCGCGGCGGGCCTGCACTTCCGCTACGCCGACGCCGGGGCGTACTACCTCATGGCGCTGATGAATGAGAATGGCAAGCTGCGCCTGCGGCTCTACCGCCACGGCAGCCCCGGAGCCATCCTGGTCGAGAAGCCCGTGGCGGGCGACACGAGCCGCTGGCACAAGCTGCAGGCCGAGGTGCGCGAGGGGCGGCTCTGGGCCGCGGTGGACGGCCAGCCGATCATTGACGTGCTCGACCCCGGCCACCGCAACGGCCTGGTGGGCCTGTACGCCCGCGGCAGCCAGCCCGCCGTCTTCCGCAACTTCTACGCCGCCCAGACCGAGCCCAACGCCCAACTGGTGGACGCCCCGACGCCGTCGTTCGCCGGCATCATTGACCGCCACACGTGGGCCGGGCGCAGCGGCGCCTGGCGCCCCGACCCCGCCGACCTCAACTGCTTCTGGCACCACGGCTATCTGCCCGAGGACTTCGACTGCCAGGTCGGCCTCCACCCCAAGGACGCCCCGACGACCCGCGCCATTCTCTACCTCACCCGCGACCAGCGCAAGGACAGCGGCTACACCCTCACGGTGGACCGCAACTGGGCCGCTGATCGCGTGCCGCTCGTCCTGGAGCGCCTGGGCAAAGTCGTCGTCAAGGCCGACGCCCCGGTCCAGCCCGGCCACGCCTTCGCGGTGGCCCTGGTCCGGCTGGGGATGCAGCTAATGATGGAAGTCAACCACGAGCCGGTGGCGGTGTTCAACGACCCCTCCCCGCTGCCGGGCCTCGACGGCCTCGGTCTCGATCAGGGCGGCAGCCCCATCTTCGCCGATGACATCGCCGTGGCCACGCCGCTGGTGAACGACTACACCTTCGAGACCGCGCCGACGGACTGGTCGGTGCGGCAGGGCACCTGGGAGATCACCAGCCGCTGGTCGTGCACGCCCGGCTGGGCCTGGTTCTCGGGCTACAACAGCAGCGGCTACGCCCTCATCAGCACCAAGGCGGGGTACACGGGCGACCAGGATGTCGTGATGTACGTGGCCCCCAAGATGATGCCCACCGGCGGCAACCGCTACAGCGAGAGCTTCGGCGACGTCTACCTCGGCCTCTGCGCCGATGGCGCCTCGAGTTCCAGCGGCTACCAGGTGGCTTTCGCCGGGCAGAGCAGCTCCTACACGGTGCTCCGCCGGCAGGGCCAGATCACCGCCCAGTCCCCCTACCGCCTGCCACAATCCGGCGAGCACAACGACTGGCTGCGCCTGATGGTCCGCAAGCGCGGCCCCAGCATCAGCGTGTGGGTGTGGGACGCCAAGATCCTCCAGTACGAGGACGCGAAAGCGCTCAACGCCGGGCAGATCATCCTCGGCACCCGCGACAACGGCATCATGGTCCCGCGCGTGACGGTCTACGGCCGCCGCGCGTAGGTGGGTTCGTCCCCGAACCCACACCGCGAATCAAACCGGGCGCACCCTCACGGTGCGCCCGGCTCATGTTCTCTGTTACCGGCCGGCAGGCTACCCCGCGAACCCCTCCTGCTCCGTCCTCGCGATGCCCAGCCGCTGCAGCGCCCGCTCCGCCGAGTTGCTCACTTGCGGCGACGGGTCCGACAGCGCCATGATGAGCACCTTCTGCGCGCGCTTGTCCTTCAGCTTGCCCAGGGCGATGACCGCCGCCCAGCGCACGTCCGCGTCCGGGTCCGGCGTCTCTCCGAGCAGCCCCGCCAGCGCGTCCAGCGACGACGGATCGGCGATCTTGCCGAGTTGCACGGCGGCATACCGCCGCACCTCCGGCACCGGGTCGGTCGTCGCCTTGTTCAGCGCCGGCACGGCCGCGGGGTCGCCGCTCCACCCCAGCGCCTCGACGGCGAACCGCCGCACCTCCCACACCTGGTCGGTGGTCGCCGCGGCCGACAGCTCCGGGATGACCGACTGCGTCGGCAGAGTGATCAACGCGGCCGCGGCGCGGCGCCGCACTGCGGCGTCCGGGTCGCGCAGGGCGGCCGCCAGCGGCTTGGCCGCGCGCGCATCGCCCAGGTAGCCCAGTCCCTGCGCCGCGATCTCTCGCGCCGCCGGGTACGGGTCGGTCTGCAAGCAGTGAACCAGCGGCGCCACCCCGGCCGGGTTGCTGGCGCGATGGCCATAGTCCTGCCGGTGCGTCACCTGCGCCTGCTTGGCGAACTTCTCGATGTTTGGGTTGTAGCCCGCGCAGATCAGGCCGATGCACAGGGCCGCCGCCTGGCGGGTCGGCCCGCTCGGGCTCGTCTGCAGCGTCTTGACGAGCGTCGGCAACGCCCTGGCCCCCTGGGCGTGGAAGCTCATGGCCGTCTTGGCGCTCGCATCGTTGTCGTACTGCCCCAGCAGCAGCGCCAGCGCGTCATTCCCCGCCCTGCCCGACCGCGACAGCATCTGCGTGAGGCTCACGATGGCGACAGAGCGAATGCCCGCATCCGGGTGCTTGCTCAGTTGCCGCAACACCTGCTCGACCGGCCCCCCGGCGTCATAGCCGGCCAGCGCCTGGATCGCGGCCTGCTTGACCTCCGGGCTCGGGTCGCTCTGCGCCAGGGCCACCATCGGGCGGTAGTCCACGTCCTCCATGCTCGACACGATGCCGACCGCCTGGCTGCGGACCGCCTCGCGCGGGTCCTTCAGCAGGCTCATCAGGTAGTCCTTGACGACCTGCTTCTCCTCCGCCGTCCGCGACAGCGCCACCAGCGTCTGCAACTCCTCGAAGCCGTCACCGACGACATGCATGTTGTCGGCCGCGATCATCCCCTTGATCTTGGCCAGGTCCGGCTTCTCGGGCGTCGTGGACTTCGGCTTCTCGGCGGCCTGCTCCTTGTCGTGGTCATGATCGTGCCCCTCCGGCGCCGGCGGCGGCGCCGGGGTCAGCAGCACCGTCATGCCCACCAACACGATCAGCATGCCCACAACCAGCAGCGGCCCGGTCTTGATCTTCATCCTGAAGTTCCTTCCTCAAGCCGCCGCGGCGGCCCGGCGTGACCCGGCCCGCTCCACCTGCGGTCCGACCCGGCGCGGCGGCGGTGAGAAGACTTGTCGCAGCAATTACAACGTCGCCGCTCCGCTGGCGGGTTCCCGCTACCGCAGCCCCCGCCCCAGCCGCAGCGCCGCCTCCACGATCAGCCGCTCGCTCTCCGGCCGCCACATCGTGTCCCCGTAGAAGCGCACCGCGTGCGTCACCTCATAGCCCCCCTCCACGTACGCCGCCGCCGTCGGCACATACCCGGGGTTGTCATTCGCGTACGCCATCGTCGCCGTCTCGGCGTACGGCGCCCCGGCGTCAATCTGCAGCGCGTACTCCACGAACACCTCGCCCGGCAGCCCCACCAGCAGGAAGTCGTTCAGCCGGATGGCCTGCACCTCGTACGCCCGCGTCAGGTTCGTCGCCCCCGCCTCCGCCAGCGCGAGAATCCGCTCGGCCCACGCCAGGTCCCCCGCGTCCATCATGTCCAACCCGTGGTTGTGTTCCGCCCGGCCCTCCGCCACCTGCTTGATGGCCTCCACCTGCGCCCGGGCCTCCGCCACCGACGGCGGGTCGAAGCACGGCAGCGCCAGGTCCTCGCTGGCGCAACCGATCGTGACCTCCGGCTCCTTGGCCGCATATTCCGCGGCCTTCACGACCGCCCCGGCCATCACGCGCCCCTGCGCCTCGGCGATCTCGAACGTCCCGCGCGGCTCGCTGTTGATGTTCCCGCAGCACCCCTGGCCGAACATCGCGACACAGCCGTCGCCGTAGATGCGCTCGACGAGCCGCTGGGCATAGCCCGGCCAATCGGCCGAGATGTCCAGGCCGCTGAGCGTCACGGCATGGGCCGCGTGCACGAAGTACCGCGCCAGCGGCTGGCCGGCCATGGTGTCCACGGCCACGACGTCCACCCACGGGGCGGTGGTGCCGCGCTCGTTGCGGCCGATGCGCATGTTCCCGTCGCGCCCGATCTCCCGCCGGTTGACGGCCACCGACACCGGCTCGCGCAACGTCCCCAGCGCGCACGGCTGCCGCCCGTCAAACGCCATCCGCCCCAGTCCCACGAGGTTGCGCTTGAGCACCGCCAGGTAGTCGGGGTCCACCTTGCCGAGGCTGGCGATGCACGGGGTCGCCGGCCCGGAATGGGTGTGGCTGCACCCGATCATGACATGGCCGGCGGGGATGCCGGTCTGCGCCTCGATCCCGGCTCGCACCTCGCGCACGGTCTCGCGGTCCAGCCCGATGAGATCGCAGGTGATGATGAGCACGGGCTCATCGGACTGCAGGTACAACGCCCCGGCGCACAGGTCGTCATGCACGGAGTTCGAGGGCCCCGGCCGCCCCCCGAACCCGCACAGGTCCAGGCCCACAGGCGGGGTGATGACGACCTTAGCGGCACCGGCAAGCAATTGCGCGCACATTATAGGTATGCCTCCGAAAGGTCTCCGTGGCGTGTCTAGCGCGCCACGTCCGCTCCGTACTTGCTGCCCACGTAGTACATATGCGCCGCCAGGCCGTCCAGCGCCACCGTGACGCTCCCATCCTGCCTCACCGCCCCCACCTTCCGCTTCGCGTGCAGGTCCCACACCGCCGTCCCCGCCTTGGCCCCGGTCCGCACCGTCACCTTCGTCCCCGCCGCCACGCCCCGGTAGTTGCTCACCAGCACCGCCCGCTCGTTGCCCATCCCCATGCCGCACACCTTGATCCTCTCATCGCTGCACTTCAGCCCCGCCAGCGGCTTCCCGTCCATGAAGAGGTCCTCGATGGGCGCCACGATGTCTATCGCCTCAGCATGGCTCTTGAAGTGCGCCGCGTCGAAGTGACCGTACCAGTAGTACGTAATCCCGTTGGCCCCGTTCGCGAACGCCTCCAGGATCATGTCGCGCGTGCGCACCGGGTCGTAGTCGCCATAGCACCCGGTGCTCAGCCACGGCACGATGTCATTCGCCTTCATGCGGGCGCGGTTGCCCTTGATGTTCTCGGCCACCGCCAGCGCGTTGCCCGCCACATACAGGCTCGGCATGGCCATCTGCAGCAGGTCGGGGTACGTGTTGTCGAACGAGAAGAGCCCGTCGTTCAGCTCCGTCAGGGGCTCGGTGCGGTAGCTGCCGTAGACCAGCGGGCGGGTGTAGCCGGCCGCGGCCCGGGCCTGCTCGATGGCGTTCTTCAGGTCCACATGCATCTCACGGCCCATCGCCGCGCGGAACTCGTTCCAGTCCTGGTAGTGCCCGGCCTTGTAGCGCTCCTGACAGCGGCTGCACTGTTCCGCCTCCTGCACCGCCCCGGGCCAGAACGCCTCGATGTCGTAGAAGATGACGTCGGGGTCAATCCACACGGCGGCCCGGGCGAAGCTGGCCAACTCCTTCTGGTAGTACTGCCCGCGATATGAGGGGCACGTGTGGCCGAACTTCCCGCCCGGCAGGATGGACTTGATCTCCTCCTGCGTCCGGTCCGGCGCGAGCGCCCCGGCCGGCGACTCGATCTGGATTAGCTTCAGCCCCCCCGCGCGGATCGCCGCCAGAGCCTTCTGGTACTCCGGCACGTTCGCCTCTCTCCAGTAGCACGGCTGCATCCCCACGGCGTTGAAGCCCAGGTGCTTCTGCGCGGCGATGTAGTCAGGCCAGCGCTTGTACAGCCACGGCGCTTCCTGCCACGACAGGCTGACGTGCAGCCGCTTGGGCACGCGGGCCTTCGGGATGAACAGCGACCGCCACGTGATCTTCCGCTCGTTCTTCGGGCCGTTGCCGCTGTCACCGGAGGTGTAGAGGACGTCCGTCTTGCCCGGGGGCAACAGGCTCTGCAGGAAGAAGTCCGTGCCCTCTCCGGTCCAGTTGATCACGTAGCGCTTGAACGTGCGCCCCTCGTGCGTGACTTCGCTGGCGGGCTGGTCGGCGGGGACCACGAACTTGACCGTGTCGGGCAGGTCGAGCACCAGCTTGCAGGGCTCCTTCGCCGCCGCCCCCGCCCGGGCGTCCTGAATCAGAAAGCGCGCGCGGAGGGGGAGGTTCTGGCACACCGGAATCACGTTGCCCCACACCGGCGTGAAGGCCACGCCCTCGGTGACGATGACGACCTGTTTCGCCGGGTCGGGCTGGAACGTCGGGAGAGTGTCCGGGCCCTTGACCACCGCCATCTCGTCACTGACCTGGAACTGCTTCTGGTGGCGCAGTTGCACCGCGACATAGCGCGCCTTCCGCCCCACCGGCAACTGGAAGTTGTGCACCCACGCCAGCTTCTCTTCCGGCAGGTCCCACGCCTCGGCCGACAGGTCATCCAGCCCGCGCTTGTGCCGCGCGGCCACCTGGTAGTAACTCTCGCCGTCGTGGCTCAGCAGCACCTTGATCTCGTCGGGGAACTCCAGCGCGTTCTGCTCCGCGCCCCCCAGCAGGCGGATCACGACCGACCCGATGGGTTCCGGCTGCTCGAGGTCGGCAAAGATCGTCATCAGCGACGGCCCCTGCCAGCCCACGCAGCCCCGCTCGAACCAGATGCGCTCATCGGTGCGCTCGCCGAACTTCCCGTCGGTGAGCTGCGCCGGGTCGGCCTCGTCCACGTTCAGGTACTGCGTCGGCACGGGCGAGTAGCGCAACCGCTTGCCCAGAATCAGATTCCCCGGAGCGATCATCTTGAGATACTGGTCGCGGCGGTCGAAGACGTTGTCGCGGTACTCCCGCTTACCGGGCGGCGCGGGGGGCAAGGGCTTGACCGCCCCGACTGCCGGGACCACCGCCACCTCATCGGTCACCAGGAAGCCCTGCAGCGCGAAGTCCAGCCGCACGTACCGCGCCTGGTAGTCCAGGTTCAGGACCACCGCGTAGATGCCCGGCACATCGGTCGGCACCGGCTCGTAGGTCAGCGCCGGGTTGTCCTCAGGGTGCACCTTCACCGACAGGTTGCGCACCGGGCTGTAGGCGTCCCCGTCGTTGCTCAGCGCCACCGTCATGGTCTTGGGCAGCGGGTTCTTCGCGTCAATGACCTGCAGGCGCATCGCCACCTGGCCGACGGCGCAGCTCTGCCCGAGGTCGAAGGTCAGCCGCACATAGGGCTGGTAACCCCAGCCCACGGCGCGCTTGTCGCTCCACATCCGGCCCTGCGCGCCCGCGAGCATACCGTCCGTCAGGCACTTGAGGTCCCCGCCGGTGTTGTGGTCATTGGGCGGCGGCTGGGCCTGCGCCGCCTTGCCGGCCAGCAGGTTCCCGCCCTGGATCAGCGTCTCCCAATCCGCCGGAAGCACCTGCGGGTGGATGGCCCAGTCCTTGTCCGAGCGAACCGGCGCCGCCACGGCGGCGACGCACAACAGGAGTCCGGCGAGGGTCAAGCGAGGAATCATGCGCTCACTTCCAGATGGTCTAGCCCGTCACGGCCCGGCCATACTTGCTGCCCACGTAGTACAGGTGCGCCGCGATGCCGTCCAGCGCCACCGTGAAGCTCCCGTCCGCTCCCACCGCCCCGATCTTCTTCCTCGCGTGCAAGTCCCACACTGCCGTCCCCGCCCTGGCGCCCGTGCGCACTGTCACCTTCGTCCCCGCCGCCACGCCCCGGTAGTTGCTCACCAGCACCGCCATCTCCCCACCGACGCCCATCCCGCAAACCCTGACCTTCTCGTTGTCTGCCTTCAGCCCCGCCAGCGGCTTCCCGTCCATGAAGATATCCTCGACCGGCGCGACGAGGTCCACCGCCTCGGCGTGGTACTTGAAGTGCGCCGCATCGAAGTTGCCGTAGTAGTAGTACGTAATCCCGTTCGCGCCGTTGGCGAAGGCCTCCAGGATCATGTCGCGCGTCTTGACCGGCTCGTACTCGCCGTACGTGCCGGTGCTGAACCACGGCACGATGTCGTTGGTCGTCATCGCCGCGCGATTGCGGCTGATGTTGTCGGCCACGGCCTGCGCGTTCCCCGCCACGTAGAGACTCGGCATCGCCATCTGCAGCAGGTCGGGGTACAGGTTGCTGAACCGGAACAGCCCGTCATTCAGCGGCGTGATGGCATCGGTCCGGTAGCTGCCGTACGTGATCTGCTTCGTGACGCCCGCGGCCGCCAGCGCCTTGTCAATGGCCGCCTTCATGTCCGCGTGCATCTCCTTGCCCATCGCCGCGCGGAACTCGTCCCAATCGGTGAAGCCCCCCGCCTGGAAGCGCTCCTGGCACCGGGTGCACCGCTGCGCCTCCTGCACCGCCCCGTGCCAGAACGCCTCGATGTCGTAATAGATCAAGTCCGGCTTCAGCCACACCGCGTGCTGGGCGAAGGAGGCCTGTTCCTTCTCGTAGTATTGGCCGCGATACGAGGGGCAGAAGTCGCCGACCTCGCCGTTGGCGAACTGCGAGTGCACCTCCGGCTGGTTGCGGTCGCTGCTGAGCGCCGACGAGGGCGACTCGTTCTGCACCACCAGCAGCCCGTGCGCCCGGGCCTCGTCGGCGATGGCCGCCATGGCCGCCACGTCGGCCTCCTTCCAGTACCGCGGGAAGAACCCCACCCCCCGGAAGCCCAGCCATTTCATCGCCTCGAAGTAGTCGGGCCAGCTCTTGGACAGCCCCTCGCTGCTGATCCACGCCAGCGTCACATTCAGCCGCCTGGGCAGGCGGGCCTTCGGGATGTCCAGCGACTCCCACGTCACGACCCGCTCGTTCTCCGGCCCGGCCCCCGAGTCGCCGTACGTGTACAGCACATCGGTCTTGCCATCGGGCAGCAGGCTCTGCAGGTAGAAGTCCGCGAGCTTGCTGCGGTTGCAGTCAATGGTGTAGCGCGTGAACTTCCTCCCGCCATGCTCGACCTGCGCGGGAGTGTAGCCCTCGGTGACGAACTTGAGCGTGTCGGGGATGTCGAGAATGAACTTGCAGGGCCCGGCGTAGTCCTTGCCGGAGCGGGCGTCCAGGTCCATGAACTTCGCGCGCAGCGGCAGGTTGTGGCATACCGGCAGCCGCCCCACCGGCGGCACGAACGCCACCCCCGAGGTGATGATCTCGACCTTCTTCTGCGGGTCGGGACGGAAGTTCGGCAAGTCGTCCGCGCCCTTCACCGCCGCGATCTCGTCGCTGCTGATGAACTGCTTCTGCGCCGTCACCTGCACCGCCACGTACCGCGCCTTGACCTTCACCGGCAGCACGAAGTTGTGGACCCAGGCCACCTTCACTTCGGGCAAGTCCCACGCCTCGGCCGACAGGTCGTCCAGCCCCCGCCGGTGCCGCGCGGAGACCAGGTAGTACTCCTCGCCATTGTCGCTGGCCAGCACCCGGATCTCATCGGGGAACACCAGCCCGCCCTGCTCGCCGCCGCCCAGGAACCGCGCGACCACACAATCCACCGGCTGCGCCGCGCCCAGGTCGGCGAAGATCGTCACCGTCGGCGCGCCCTGCCACGTCACCGCCCCCTGCTCGAACCAGATGCGCTCATTGGTCCGCTCGCCGAGTTGCCCGTTGGTCAGGTCGCTCGGGTCGCTCTCCCCGGTCGTGAGGCGGTAGCCCGGCTGCGGGGCGTACTTGAGCGGCAGCCCGAGCAGCAGGTTCCCCGGCGCCGTCAGCCGCTTGAACTGGTCGCGCCGGTCGAACACGTTGTCCTCATATTCGCGCTGCCCGGCCGGCAGAGCCGGCAACGGCGCCACCTGCCCCGTCGCCTCCAACACCGCCAGCTCATCGCTGCAAAGCATCATCTGGTCGGTCGCGAAATCCAGCCGCACATGCCGCGCCGTGTACCCGAGGTTCAGCCGCACGGCGACGATGCCCGCGTCCGGCGGCAGGGCCTCATACGTCAGCGCCGGGTTGTCCTCCGGGTCCACCTTCAGGCTCAGGTTGCGCACCGGCACGAAGCTCGCGCCGTCGTCGCTGAGCGACACCGCGATCGTCTTGGGCAGCGTGTTCTTGGCGTCGAACACCTGCACCCGGACCACGACCTGCCCCACGGCCTGCGCCTGCCCGAGATCAATCTGCCACCGCACCCGGTCGTGATACGCCCACGCCACGGCGGTCTTGAGCGAATGGAACCCCCTGGCCGGGGCCGCCAGCGCGCCGTCAGTGAGCTGCTTCACATCGTCAGGGTCGGTCGTGAGCCTGTAGTTGGGGTCGGGCTGCAGCGTGACGGGGATACCCGCGGCGAGGTTCTTCCCGCCGATCAGCTCCTGCCAGTCAGCCGCGGTCTGCTGGGGGTAGATGGCCCAGTCCTTGTCACTGCGAAGCGGCGTGGGGGCGGCAAGAGCGACACCAGCGATGACGAGGCTGCACAGGACAAGCAAGCAGGCAGTGCGCATGTAGCTCCTCCGGAGGGTGTTGTCGTTACTGGGACCGCGGGCTTCCAGCCCGCAGCCGTCAGTCGTGGGATGTCAACGAATTCGCGGGCGAGACGCCCGCGGTCCCAGTAACGGCAAGGCCTACGCCCGGAACAATACGCCCTCCATGTCCTCCACGCCCACCCGCCGCAGGATGTCCGCGTGGTAGCCGAACTCGCCGAACTCCCGGCTGTTGTGGGCATCCGTGCCGCACGCCACCTGCAGGCCCCGCGCCAGCGCCAGCCGCGTCATCTGCACATCGTGGTCGGGGAAGACCTTGTGGGAGTTGATCTCCAGCGCCGTGTCATGCGCGGCCGCGAGGTCCACCACCCACCGCATCAGCTCATCACTGACCTCATGCCCCGCCCCCAGCAGAATGCGGAACGGGTGAGCCAGCACGTCCACACCGTACTCCACCAGCCACTGCGTCTGCCGCCGGAACTCGGCCTCGACCTCCTCCGGCCCGCGCTTGTGCTTGATGGTCGGCAGGAAGTGCGTGGCGCCGAGGAGGAGGTCTACCTCGCCGCGCAAGTCGTCGGGAAACATGATCTGCCCGTCGGGCAGCACGTCCATCTCGACGCCTACGAGCATGTTGCTCGCCCCGCAGTCGCGGATGTCGTCGAGATAGCGCCGGATGTTGTCCCGCCCGGTGCGGCGCCGCTCCTCGAACAACCGGATGCCGTCCTCGGTCATCATCGCCCAGGCGATCTCCGGCTCGTAGTACAGGTGCATGGTGTGGTCGGTGACGGCGAAGCCGCAGCCGTTCTCCTGCGCGCGGGCGCAGAGCCACTCGTCGGTGATGTCCTCCCCGCACGCCGAGCGCACGGTGTGGACATGGCAGTCAAAAACGTTGTGCAGCATGAGGCACTCCATGGGGGAAACTGCCTGCATTATAGCCGGAGAGTGGGGTGCAGGCAAACACGGCAGAAAAATAGGGTCAGAGGCGAATTAAGAACTGGGCTATCTGCTTGACTCATGTTGAGATCCAGCCTAGGCTGGCGGGGT
>CAZZDO010000140.1:0-12072 GCA_964653205.1 uncultured Armatimonadia bacterium
CGCTCGCCCGAGAACGTCGCGCAGCAGCCCACGGAGGAGCAGAAGGCGACGCTGAAGCTGCCGGAGTTGCGCGAGTACGCGGCGGGCACGCATCACTACAGCCTCATCGAGGTGTCGCCCGTGGGGACCACCGGCTTCACGGCGGTGACGCGGCAGTCGGGGCAGGGGCGGATTGGCTTCGAGGCGAAGATGGGAAATGCAACCTACGCGGCAGACTGTGATCCGGTCGCCGTCGCGACGGACCTTCAGGTCCGTTGATCACCCATGGCGAGGTTTGACATGCGCAAGGGCTTCACACTCATCGAGTTGCTGGTCGTCATCGCCATCATGTGACTGCTGAAAAACCCCCATTTCCGAAGCAGGTTTGCCCGCAGATGGCGTTCATTGGCTCGTAGCGGGTACTGTATTCTCAAGAAGTGAGGTTTTTCAGCAGTCACATCATCGCGATCTTGGCAGCAATTCTGTTCCCGGTCTTCGCCAAGGCCCGCGAGAAGGCGCGGCAGACCGCGTGTCTGTCGAACCTCAAGCAGATCGGCCTGGGCATGCTATCGTATGTCCAGGACTACGACGAGACACTGCCCCATCTGTACAAGGACGTCGGCGCGACACGCTACTGGTGGTTCAACGACATCCAGCCCTACATCAAGAACTACCAGCTCTTCAAGTGTCCCAGCATGAAGGGGACGTACTGGGGTGGGTCCTATGGCTACGCCCTGCCCATGCTGCATATCTGGCTGGAGGGCGGCCAGGCGCAACGGAAGCTGCCGGTGTTCACGCGGCCCTCCGAGATCCTGATGGCGATTGACGCGGAATGGGCGTGGACACACTACTGCCCCTCGTGCAACGCCGCCGGCGACGCCTGCTGCACGGTCGGCTGCAGGCCGCCCTACAGCCCTGCGGATGAACAGCACAACGGTGGCGGCAACTGCGTCTTCATGGACGGGCACGCCAAGTGGTTGCCCAAGACCGTCATTGAGAGTCCCAGCAACGTGATGTGGGGCCATAGCGGGCTCTAGCGCCGCCACGTGTGTTGCCTCGGCCCCGCGACTGGACCCGAACCACGCCGCGCCGATGCGCGCGCGTGGCCCTCATGCTGTCGCCCGCCACTGCCAACGAGGAGAAGGAGCGCCGCGTGGAACTGACCCTGAGCCAGCGTGTTCTGAACTTCCCCGTCCGGCGCGGCGCGCCGAAGCAACGCCTGACCGTCGCCATCGAGAACGGCCCGACGCGGGAGTTCGACCTCGAACTCGTCGCCGACCAGCCGGACTTCTGGACCGTCATGGATGTGGGCGAATTCGTCGGGCGGAAGGCCACCATCAGCGCGAGCCAGAGCGACTCCGACACGCCGGAGCTGAAGGCCATCCGCAATGACGCGGACCTGCGCGGCGCGGACGATCTGTACCGCGAGCGGTACCGCCCGCAGGTCCATTTCTCCTCGCGCCGGGGCTGGAACAACGACCCCAACGGGCTGGTGTACCATGCCGGCGAATACCACCTCTTCTACCAGCACAACCCGTACGGCTGGGGCTGGGGCAACATGCACTGGGGGCACGCCGTCAGCCCCGACATGATCCACTGGCAGGAGCTGCCGATCGCGCTCTACCCGGACAGGCTCGGCACGTGCTACTCGGGGTCGGCGGTCGTTGACGCGGCGAACACGGCGGGCTTCCAGACCGGCGCCGAGAAGCCCATCGTCTGCATCTACACCGCCGCCGGCGAGCCGTTCACCCAGTGCCTCGCGTACAGCAACGACCGCGGCCGAACGTGGGCCAAGTACGAGGGGAACCCCGTCCTGCCTCACATCATCGGGAGCAACCGCGACCCGAAGGTCATCTGGTACGAGCCCGACCACAAGTGGATCATGGCGCTGTACCTGGACGGGCACGACTTCGCGCTGTTCGCGTCGCCGAACCTCAAGCAGTGGGAGAAGCTGTGCGACGTGCACGTCGAGGGCAGCAGCGAGTGCCCGGAGTTCTTCGCCCTGCCGCTGGACGGCAACGCGCAAGAGATGCGCTGGGTCTTCTACGGGGGCAACGGGTTGTATCTCGTGGGGAACTTTGACGGCCGGACCTTCTTGCCGGAGGCGGGCCCCCACCGCCTGCACTACGGCAACTGCTTCTACGCCTCGCAGACGTTCAACGACGTGCCGGACGGGCGGCGCATCGTCATGGGCTGGGGCACCGTCGAGATGCCCGGGATGCCGTTCAACCAGATGATGGACCTGGCGGCGGAACTGACGCTGCACAGCACGCCCGACGGCCCGCGCCTGCGCGTCCGCCCCATTGGCGAAGTCGCCAGCCTGCACGGCCAGGCGCACACGTTCAGCAACGTGCAACTCGCCGGGGCCACGAACTCGCTGGCGGGGATCACCGGCGACCTGTTCGACCTCGAGGCGGAGTTCGCGCTGCAGGGGGCCGGCGAGGTTGGCTTCCACGTGCGCGGGATTCCCGTGACCTTCCACACCGGCAAGAAGCAGCTCTCGTGCCTGGGCTGCGCCGCGCCGCTGGAGCCGACCGACGGCAAGCTGAAGCTACGCCTGATCGTGGACCGCACCTCGATTGAGATCTTCGGGGGCGACGGGCAGGTCTACATGCCCGTGGGCATCATCCCGTCCGACGAGCTGCATGGGCTCGATGTATATGCGCGGGGCGGGAGGGCGACTGTCTCGCTGACGGTGAGTGAGCTGAAGCCGATCTGGTGACGGAGCCCTCACCCCGGCCTTCGGCCACCCCTCTCCCATGCGCTGCTGCGCAGCGCCGGGAGAGGGGAGTATTGCCCGTTCACGTTGTGGCTTCATCCGGAAGAACCAAGGGGAGAGCCACTATGCCTCCGCACGTTACTCCCCTCTCCCGGAGACCGAAGGTCTCATGGGAGAGGGGTGGCCGAAGGCCGGGGTGAGGGGTGCATGCTACTGCCTACAGGAGAACCCACCATGACCAACCTCCGCGAGCGCCTGCTGATGGACCCCGGCTGGCGCTTCTATCTCGGCGACCTGCGGACCGGCCCGGCCATCAACCATGCCGACACGTATGGCGCCGTGAAGGCGGGCAAGGCCGGCGGCCCGGCCGCCCCGGGGTTCGATGACGGCGCGTGGCGCGCGCTGGACCTGCCGCACGACTTCGTCCTGGAGCAGCCCTTCGACCCGGCCGGCAACGTGAGCCACGGCTTCAAGAACGGTGCCGTCGGCTGGTACCGCAAGAGCTTCGACTTGCCCGCCGAAGACCTCGGCAAGCGCCTGTGGATCGAGTTCGACGGCGTCTTCCGCAACTGCACAGTGTGGCTCAACGGTTACATTCTCGGCCGGCACGAGAGCGGCTACACGAGCTTCCACTTCGACCTCACCGACGCGGCCAACTACGGCGGCCGGAACGTGCTCGTCGTGCGCGTGGATGCGACGGAGTTCGAGGGCTGGTGGTACGAGGGCGGCGGCATTTACCGGCATGTGTGGCTGAGCAAGATGACGCCCGTGCACGTCGGCCACTGGGGCGTGTTCGCCTCGCCGGAGTTGAACGACGATCTCTCCGCAGCCAACGTGAACCTCACAACGACCGTCGTGAACGATGGTGACGCCGAGGCAGCGGCGACGATCACCTCGACGGTCATCGGGCCGGACGGGCAGACTATCGGCTCAGCGACGAGCGAACACGCGCTGCCCGCCGGCGCCAGTGCCGAAGTAGCCCAGGTCGTGGCCGTCGCCTCGCCGGTTCTGTGGGACATCACGAACCCCGCCATGTACCGCGTCGTGACGACCGTCACGTGCGGCGACGTGTCCGACACCGTGGAAACCCCCTTCGGCATCCGCCATATCCGCTTCGACCCCTCTGCAGGCTTCATGCTCAACGGTCGCGTCGTCAAGCTCTACGGGACGTGCAACCACCAGGACCACGCCGGCGTGGGCATCGCCGTGCCGGACGCCGTGCAGCGCTATCGCATCGCGCGCCTGCAGGCGATGGGCAGCAACGCGTACCGCTGCGCGCACAACCCCCCGGCGGCGGAATTGCTCGACGCGTGCGACGAGATGGGCATGCTCGTGATGGACGAGAGCCGGCATCTGTCCAGCGCGCCGTGGAACATGGCCGACCTGGAGAGCATGATCCGCCGCGACCGCAACCACCCCTGCATCATCATGTGGAGCATGGCCAACGAGGAGCCGGCCCAGAGCACCGAAGAGGGCACACGCATCGTCCGCAGCATGATCGCCTTCACGAAGCGGCTCGACCCGACGCGCCCGACCATCACCGCCATGCACGGCAACTGGGGCGGGCCGTTCTCGCTGGCCCACGATCTGCAGGGCTGCAACTACAGCTTCGGCAACTTCGACGAGTACCACCAGTCCCACCCCGAGCACCCGATCCTGGGCAGCGAGCAATCGAGCGCGCTGACCACGCGCGGCATCTACCTTACCGACGCGGCGCAGGGATACATGAGCGCCTACGACGTCAACGCGCCAGACTGGGGCGCGCTCGCCGAGGCCGCGTGGAAGCCCATCGCCGACCGGCCCTTCATGGCCGGCACGTTCATCTGGACGGGCTTCGACTACCGGGGCGAGCCGACGCCGTACGAGTGGCCGTGCATCAGCTCGCACTTCGGCATCATGGACACGTGCGGCTACCCGAAGGACAACTTCTTCTACTACCGCGCGCGCTGGTCGGGCGAGACGGTGCTGCACCTGCTGCCGCACTGGACCTGGCCCGGCCGCGAGGGCGAGGCGATCCCCGTCTGGGCGCACACGAACTGCGAGGAGGTCGAGCTGTTCCTCAACGGGCAGAGCCTGGGGCGGCGCACGCTGGAGCCCAACAGCCACCTCGAATGGGAAGTGCCGTACGAGCCGGGCGTGCTGCTGGCCAAGGGCTATAACGGCGGGGCGGAGGTCGCGACCGCGACGGTGGAGACGACGGGTCCGGCGCGCCAACTGCGCCTGACGCCGCACGTGCCGACTGTCGCCGCCGATGGCGAGGACGTGTGTGTCATCACGTGCTCGATCCACGACGCCGAGGGCCGCGTGATGCCCATTGCCGACGATCACGTCACGTTCAGCGTGAGCGACAACGCCAGCATCCTCGGCGTCGGCAACGGCGACCCGACCGCGAAGGAAGATGACCGCGCGAACCACCGCCGCGCGTTCAACGGCCTGTGCCAGGCGCTCGTGCAGTCGAGGCGCGGGCAGGCGGGCACGATCACCGTCACCGCGACGGCGCCGGGGCTGCTGCCCGCGACATTGGAGGTTGAGGCAAGAGCGGTGGCGCCGCGGCCGTACATGCCGTGAGATGGCGCATCACGGTACGCCCGACACTCTTGTCGGGCGCGTCGCGCCCGCTCTGCCCGACAGGAGTGTCGGGCGTACCGCAGTGGGCGGGTGCCATCATCGTTGCGTTGACACAATTGGAGGAGACCACCATGGCCAGGAAGATCCGCGTCGGCGTCATTCGCTGCGACACGCATGGCTACTACTTCGGCGCCCAGATGGGCTACGAGGACCTCGACTCGGCGGGCCTCGTGAAGCACGACTACATCGTCGCCCACTACTACCAGAACATCTACAACCCGTGGGACCTGGAGAAGCTGCCGAAGGTCCCGGGAATGAAGATCACGGCCTGCTATGACACTGAGCGCGAGCGCGCCGAGCAGTTCGCCGCGACCTTTTCGGGCAAGCCCGTGGTGTGCGACAAGATCGCGGACATGATCCCGCTCATTGACGCCATCTTCATCTCCGACTGCGACGGCGGCGGTGGGGATCACCTCCAGCTCGCGACCCCCTTCCTGAAGGCCGGGGTGCCGACGTTCGTGGACAAGCCCTTTGCCAGCACGCTCAAGGACGCGCGGGCCATTGTGAAGCTGGCCGAGAAGCACGGGACGCCGATGTACAACTCCAGCATTCTCACGGTCGTCCCGGCGGCGGACCTGTTCAAAGCCCGCTTCCCCGAGATCGGCGACGCCACCGTCGGCGTCGTCAAGGGCGTGGGCGGGGCGTTTTCCCAGGAGAACCTCGGGGCGCGCGACTTCGCCGGCATCGAGGACCGGCTGGCCTATCTCATCCACGGCGTGGCGCTGGCGCTGAACCTCTTCGGCAGCGACGTGGACTTCATCGAGTGCATGGGCACGCTGCCGCTGGAGTACGTGCACCTGCACATGAAGTCCGGCAAGGAAGTGATGATTCTCAACACGAGCGTGGAGCACTTCCCGGAGCGCTGCAACTTCTACGCGGCGGGCTACAGCGCCCAGGGCGCCCTCGCCAGCAACCCCATCGGCGACTTCGAGTTCATTTACGGCGGCCAGCGCATCCTGCAGAACTTCAAGCAGATGATCCAGACGGGCCAGCCCCCGCGCAGCTACGACGACATCGTCTACCACATCGGCGTCATCGAGGCGGCGCAGATCGCGCAGAAGACGGGGCGACAGGTGCGGGTGGATGATGTGCTGCGGGGGAAGGAGAAGCTGTAGCTTCACGAGGCCAGCACGCACGGAGAGAAGAGGCATCCACATGAAGCCGCCTGACCAAGCCGTCTACACGCCAGACAACGAGCCCTACCTCGGTAGAGCTTTGGTCTACCATTTCGACCAGGTCATCCTCTCCTGCCTCGAGCGCAACCAGATCACTGCGGCCTTCTCGCACCTCTCGGAGCTGTCAGGCCTCCAGAGAGCCGCCTGCCAGATCATCCCGCAGGGCGTGAACCTTGCCTTGACGATCCGCGAACTAGTTCGCCAAGGCTACCTGTTCGGCGCATTGGTGCTGATGCGACCGCTAATAGAGCGTGCCGCCATCATCTCGTATCTCCATGCTAACCCAGACGCAGTCACCACCTGGGAAGACGGGTGGAAACACCGCGAGCGACCGAGGCTGGGAGTGATGCTTGAGACAATGAGCGGCAAAGCCGATGCTGCAATTGCCGCCCAGATATGCGACCTATTCAACCACATAGTGCATGGCGACCCGCTCAGTTCCCACTGGAATCTCATCCCGCTGCCAGATGGCGGGATCGGCTACTCCTCGGCGAAGATGACCGACAATCCCGAGCTATGCGACTTCATCTGCTTCCAGACATACTGCTATCTTCTCGTACTGGCAGGGATGATGGCAGCATGTTTCCCGGAGATCTCGTCTCTGTGACCCCAAGCGCCGGAGACGCGACACACGTTAGCCCAGCCCGTGAGGGCTGGGGACACGACGCCCTCCTTCTCTCCTCCCCGGCGTCGGGCTTGCGCCTCTAGTGGCTGTGCAGTATAATACAGTCCTGTACATTCATATACAGGAGCTTACAGTCATGGCCCACATCATGACCGTTGATGAGACAGCGCGGTTTCTGCGCATTCACCCCGAGACCCTGCGCGAGAAAGCACGTCAGGGCAAGATCCCGGCCATGAAGGTTGGCCGCGCATGGCGGTTCCAACGGGAGCGCCTGGAGCAGTGGCTGGCCGAGGGCGGCGACATTCCCGAGGAGCTGGTGGAGGCCGGGATGGTGGCCTACATCGAGGCCCAGATCGCCAGCGGCGAGAACGAGTGGATTCCCATCGAAGAGCTTGATCCGGCGAAGCCGCGATGAGGTACCGCGTCCACGTGTCGCCACCAGCCGCGGCGGCCTTCAACAAGCTGTCGCCTGATGTGCGGACGATGATATACCCGCACCTGACCGCACTGGCGGATGATCCGTATCCCCCGAGCTCCAAGCCGCTGACGGGTAACCTCAAGGGCTGGCGCAGCCTCCGCGTTGGTGACTACCGCATCGGGTACGGTGTCGTACGCGCCAAGGGGTTGATTCGCGTCCGCATGGTCGCTGACCGCCGGGACTTCCATGGCATCATGGCGCGTCTGGCCGACGAGCCCCTCGAGTAGAGGCGGCCCCCGCTACCTCGCACACCGCCACACCATGTCCCCCTCCTCACCGATCTTCCCCGGCTTGCTGGGCGGCCTGCCGCCGTCGTCCTGGAGGTTCGGGCCGATGCCATAGAGCAGGAACCCGCTGCTCTGGCGGCGGTACGTGAACGGCTTGCCGCTGAAGGGGTCCTGCGTCGGCGGTAGCCACACCAGGCCCGAGAGCGCATCCGGATAGCTGCCGAGCGAGTGCTTCTGCGCCTTGAGCGCCAGCACGATCTGCAGCAGGCGGGTGGTGGCGATGGACTGGTCGCGCTTCATGTTGACGCGGCTGAAGACCGGGATGAGCATCGAACTCAGCACCGTGCCGAAGCGCGGCGGGATCGGGGCCGGCTTGGCGCGCGCGGTCTCGCGGTAGGGCTTGTCCACGGACTGCAGCGATTCGTGCATGTAGTGGGCGTAGTTGGCCTGCTCCAGCTTGAGCCAGGTGCGACCCGGGCCGGTGGCCATGAGCTTCTCCACCGGTGCGGGATAGAACGAGCCCGCCTCGCCGAAAATGGCCTCAAAGTCGCCCGGCTTCCGCCCGAGTTGCTCCATCATCGTCAGCCCCATCGCCAGTTCCATCTCCATTGAGCGCTTGTAGGTCTGGACATGATCGGTCTGGCCCAGCTGGTCGTACAGCGGCCGCGCCAGCGTCGGCGACAGGTCGGCCTCGGTGATGATGTCCCGGGCCGCCTTCTCAGTGATGGCGCGCATGGCGATGGCCACCAGTTGCGCGATCAGCGTCGGTTCCTGCGCCACCTGGTCGGCCATGCGCAGCCCGACCCCCAGCCAATCCAGCGCGTCGGCGCGCCGGCCCTGGTGGCTCAGCAGCACCGCCTGGGCGCACACCATGCGGGTAGCCTGGCGGAACTGCGCCAGGTGCGGGAAGAGCGCGTTGTACGTGTCATCCCAGCGCAACGGGAAGACGCAGAACGGCATCGACGACGCGTGCTTGAGCGTGGCGAGGGCCGTCTGCGCCTCGGGGCTCTCGATGATGCTCTGCGCAGCCAGCACGTCGGGCAGGTCGGTCTTGTCCACCTTGAAGCGCCGCAGGCCGCTCTCGGGCGCATTGCCGGGGGACCCCTTGAGCGGATCGAAGTTCACGTCAAACAGCGGCATGTAGACGTTCGCGGCGTTCATGGCCTCGGGCACGGGCTTGGGCTTGATCTCGGCGAGCGTTAGCGGGTAACCGTCGGCGCGCAGGCTGGCCAGCTCGCGCTCCAGCTTGCGGCTGTACGCCATGTTGGTCACAGTCCACAGGGCCGCCCCCAACACGAAGACCGTGCCCACAATCAGGCCCAGAATCGTCAGTCCGCTCAGAGTCCGGCTGTGTCTCACAGCAGGTCCTCCTTCAGCGCGCTGGGGAAGTCGCCGCTACATGCGGCCGTGAGCACGTGCCGGCGGTGCTCGAGGCTCTGCACGAAGACCTTCGCCTCCAGCGGACGCTCGACCCCCGGCGGCCCGATCAGGGCGATCATCTCGTGTTCATGCACGCGGCTGAAATGCAGGTTGAGCACCAGCAGCAGGCCAGCCGCCACCACGAGGGTCCAGCGCCAGGCCCGCTCGACGGTGCGCCAGCGCCGCTCCCGCCGCCCGCGTGCCAACATCGCCGGCCGCAGCCCCGGGGGCGGTTCAGGCAGAGGCGTCCTGGCCATCCGCAACTCGAAGTCGCTCATCTATCCCTCATCCCACATCGCACGCAGTTTCTCGATCCCGTACCGATACCGGCTGGCCGCTGTGTTCGGGGACACCGCCAGCACCTGCCCGATCTCGTCGAAGGTGAAGCCGTGCCACACCTTCAGCACCACCACTTCGGCCTGTTCGACGGGCAACTGGCGCACCAGGTGCATGGCCGCCACGGTCCCGTCGTCGTCCCGGCTCTCCGGTTCGGGCGCTGCCGGGGTTCCCTCCGGGCGCTGCTTGCGGACGCGATGCGCCAGGTGTCGGGCGATGCCCAGCAGGTAGGCCAGGGCGTCTTCCACGCCGCGCAGCTTCCGCCCGCACTCCGCCAGCGCCAGGAACACCTCGGGCAGCACTTCGTCCGCCTCTTCGTCGCGCAGCCCGCGCGCCAGCAGCACATGATAGACCCGCCGCGCGTGGCGGTCGTACAGCGCGCCGAGAGCCTCCATGTCTCCGTGCGCCAGCCGTCCCAGCAACTCGCGGTCGGGTTCACTCACAGCAGGCGCTTCCTTGGCGGGCGTTCATTGGGTAGTGTGTTTGGGCGTGAGGGATTCGTCTACCTGCCGGGGGGAAAGCCACGGCCGCCGGGCCCTACCAGTTGATCGGGTACACCTTCATGGTGCTGATGAAGCACCCCAGGATCGTGTAGAGCGCGCCGTTAAGGAAGTCCCCGACCACCAGCCCCAGGAAGAACGGCTGCGCCTTGCGGTAGAGCTTCGGCCCGCCATAGCGCAGGATCAGGCTCTT
This sequence comes from uncultured Armatimonadia bacterium, assembly GCA_964653205.1. GTDB lineage: Bacteria > Armatimonadota > Zipacnadia > Zipacnadales > UBA11051 > JAJFUB01. The sequence continues at coordinate 10,280 of CAZZDO010000140.1, forward strand.
GGCGGCCCAGGCGAGCAGGAACGGGAACCACTGGCTGCCCATGCTGTTGGTGTTGGCCATGGCGTAGCCCACCGGATGGAACGGCCAGGACAGCAGCCGCGTGCGCATGACGAGCAAGAAGCCGGTGAAGAGCAGTCCGGCCGAGACGAAGACCAGCTCAATCGGATTGGCCGGCTGCGGGTTGCGCAGGTAGCCCTGCAGCCGATCAAAGGGCTGCTTGCCCATCATCGTCCGCCACGACTCGCCCTTGGCCAGCGCCCCAATGTCGTGCCAGATCACGAGCCCCAGCCAGAACGCTACGGGGATGCCCACCGCCAGCCCCAGGAGTAGCGCCCCGGTCAGCTTGCCCCGCTCCAGCTTGCGCGCCTCGCCCAGCTTGTAGGCGTCGAGTTGGTGCGGCATCGAGACACAGCGCAGGTCGAAGCTGGAGACGGCGTTGAGGTAGGCCATGATCGTCAGGTCGCGGGGCAGGATGTGACGCGCCCCGACGGCCGTGATCATCAGCCGCTGCGGGTCCACGTCCGGGCCGAACAGCCAGGCGTTGCCCGTCTCGGCGCGGATGCGGCTGGCCGCGATGAGGTACGCCAGCGACAGTGCCAGCAGCACCACGGGCGTCCAGAACGACATCCCCGCCGCGCGGCAGAAGCCCACGAGCAAGGCGAAGCTGAGCAAGAAGCCCCAGACGGCCCGGCGCGCGGTCGGGTCCACGGCCTCGCCCCCGGCGCCCGGCGGGCCCTGCCCGATGGTGAGCACGCCCGCGAACGCCGCGCGGAAGGTCTGCGCCAACGGCTTGCGCCCGATCCACAGCGCCAGCACCGCCAGCGCCACGAACGCCCCCGCGCCCTGGTGGCTCTCGAACGGGAAGCGCGCCAGCCCGCCGGTGCCCCACTGCGCCACACCGAAGCTCGCCCCCACGATCCGCTGCACCTTCGTCATCAGGTAGAAGAACCAGCACGAGAACGTCATCTCGGTGGACAGCAGAAACGCCAGGCCGACCACAAACGGGTAGAAGGAAATGGCCAGCCCCCCGATGGCGTTCCAGGGCGGGTCGCCGAAATGCGACGACAGGTCAATCCGCCGCACCTCGAGCTTTGGCACCGCCGGGAAGTTGACGTTCAGCGTGTTGATCGTGCCGATGAGGAAGGGGATCGCGAGGCCGATCCACGCGGCGCGGTTGCGCCAGAAGGCGCCGTCGGGCTCAGTGATGCTCAGCGGCACGTAGACGGTGGGGAAGGTGAGCCGCTCGCTCTCGATCCACTGGCGGCGCAGCAGCAGTACCAGCGAGAGCGTGCAGGCCGCGTACGTGAACACGAAGCCCGACCAGATCGTGACCGGCCCCAGCCAGAGGCTGACGGGCAGCTCGCCGCCCTCAAAGAAGCGTCGCAGCAGGCGCGGGTCGTCGGGGCCGATCCAGTGCGGGATGTACTGGAAGAACAGCGACTCCCAGCGATTCTCCGGCGAGGCGAAGCCCAGCGGCGCGGCCATGGCCGGCACGAGGAAATGGATGGCCCCCGAAGAGGCGAGCACCGTCGCCACGGCCGTCATCGCGTAGATGACGACCAGTTCCCCCGACGAGAGTTGCCAACTCCGCCGCCAGCGGCCGACGAGGCTGTTGAGTGACACGATCAGCATCAACGCGGCGAATGTCCCTAGGGGGACGCTGGTGTTCGCCATGGCGCTGTGCCCGCGCGCGCCGCCCAGCACCAACTCCGCCCAGTGGATAAGCAGGATGACCGCGACGATCGAGAGCAGGCCCAGCACGATGGCGCGGGCGGTCACGCCACGAGCGGGCA
>CAZZDO010000141.1:0-12064 GCA_964653205.1 uncultured Armatimonadia bacterium
CGCTGTGCTGTCGCCCTCGGCTGGGACTGTGAGATGATCGGCGCCTACGCCGACACCAACCCCACCGGCACGACCCACGGGCACCTTGATGACCGCGTGCTCCAGACGATGCTCGATCTGGCCGGCCTTGCGGAACAAGCCGGCGCGCGGCTACAGTTCTTCATTCTGGGGCAGACGCTCGAAGGGCCCGTGGATGTGCTGCGCGACCTCGCGGGGCGTGGGCATGCCCTGGACCAGCACACCCACAGCCACCTGTCGCTGCTGTCAGGGGATGCCGCTGCGGTGAAGCGGGAGGTGGGGGAGACCAGCCGCTTGTTCGAGCAGACGCTGGGCTTCCGTCCGATGGGCCTCCGCGGGCCGGGGGGCTACCGTGATGGACTGGAGGGGCGCGAGGACGTGCAGGCTATGGCCTCGGCGGCCGGCCTGCGCTTCGTGAGCACCCACTACGCCACGAAGTCCCCGACAGGCAAGTACGACGTCGTGGCGGACAAGAATGCCTACATGATGATGAAGCACATGCAGCCGCGGGCCTACCCGAACGGGCTGCTGGAGATCCCGATGAGCGGCTATTCCGACCGCCATTGGTTCGACAACCAGGGGCGCGGGCTGGCCGGCTGGATTCGGCATTTGCAGGACTGCCTGGATTTCGTGTATGATATGGGAGGACTGCTTTACGCGCCGGCGTTGCACCCGGACACGCACTCGCGGCACGATCCGGGGCTGGCGACGCTGCCGGCGGTGGTGGAGCACGTCCGCAAGAAGCACGACCCGGTGCGGTTCGTCACGTACCGTGAAGTCGCACAGGCGGCGCTAGGTGCGCCGGAGCCATCATGACGCCACACACCGCACAACTCCTACACCGAGGATGCCACCAGGGCGGCTCTAGTCGGCCCGGGTAACGGCCCGGGCATGCTGCTCTTCCCCCTGCGCGCCGGGGACCGGCGCGCCTACGCGATTACCGAAAGGAACCACCCATGCATCTGGCAAAGCGAATGGAGCGGCTCGGAACCGAGACCGCCTTTGAAGTTTTGGCCCGCGCGAAGCAACTGGAGCGCGAGGGCAAGAGCATCGTCCATCTCGAGATCGGCCAGCCCGATTTCGACACCCCCCAGCACATCAAGGATGCCGCCTGCGCGGCCCTGGCCGCCGGTGTGACCGGCTACGGCCCCTCGGCCGGCGATCCGGACCTGCGCGAGGCAGTGGCCGAGCATATCAGCACCAGCCGCGGCTTCCCGGTCGCGCCTGAAGAGGTCGTCATTGTCCCGGGCGCCAAGCCCATCATCTACTGGGGCATCACCGCCTGCGTGGACGAGGGCGATGAGGTCATCTACCCGAACCCGGGCTTCCCGATCTACGAGTCGATGATCAACTTCGTGGGCGCCAAGCCGGTGCCGATCGCCCTGCGGCAGAAGAACGACTTCCGCCTGGACCCGCAGGAGCTGATTGACCTCGTCACGCCGAAGACGCGGATGATCATCATCAACTCGCCGCAGAACCCCACCGGCGGGGTGCTGGAGATGGAGGACCTGGAGGCCATCGCCGAGGTCGCCATCAAGAACGACATCATCGTGATGAGTGACGAGCCCTATGAGGCCGTGCTGTACGAGGGGACGCACCACAGCATCGCGGCGCTGCCGGGCATGAAGGAGCGCACGATCCTGCTGGATTGCTTCTCCAAGAGCTTCGCCATGACCGGCTGGCGGTTGGGCTACGGCGTGTGCCCCAAGGAGGTCGCCGACTCCATCGCCAAGCTCGAGACCAACTGCGTCTCCTGCACGACCGTCTTCGTGCAGAAGGCCGGCATCGCCGCCCTCAAGGGCCCCATGGACGAGAGCAAGGCCATGGTGGCCGAGTTCAAGCGCCGCCGCGATGTGATCGTGGACGGGCTCAACGAGATCAAGGGCTTCGAGTGCCTGCGGCCCAAGGGCGCGTTCTACGTCTTCCCGCAAATCACCGGCACCGGCATCGACTCGCGGACGCTAGCCAAGCGCATCCTGGAGGAAGCCGGCGTGGCGTGTCTGTCCGGCACGGCCTTCGGCGAGTATGGCGACGGCCATCTGCGCTTCTCGTACGCCAACTCCGTCGAGAACATCCAGGAGGCGCTCAAGCGCATCGGCAAGCTGCTGAACTAGATCGTCAGGGCGGGGCGAGCCGTAGGAGCGCCAGCATCCTGCTGGCATGCCGTGCCGGCTGGAAGCCGGCGCCCCTACGGCGCTCCGCCGCGTCTCGAAGGTGACACCGTCGTGATTCTCGTGCTTTCGGCCAACGCCGGCCTGGATCGGACCTATCTGGTCTCCAACTTCACCGTGGGGATGTACCACCACCCGCGCCGCTTCCGGGTGCTTCCCGGCGGCAAGGGTGTGAACGTCGCGCGCGTGCTGCGCCAACTGGGCGATGAAGTGATCGTGACAGGCTTTTGCGGCGGGCACACGGGCGCGGCGTTGACGAGCATGCTCAAGGCGGACGGGGTGCGCACCGAGTTCGTGCGCATCGCCGAGGACTCGCGCACCTGCCTGAACATCGTGGATGAGACGACCAAGGTGCAGACGCAGCTTGACGAAGTCGGGCCGCTGGTCTCGCCCAGTGAGTTGGGCCAACTGAGCCACCAGTGGGGCCGCCTGCTGCAGCATGCGCAGATGGTCGTCATTGCCGGCAGCGCCCCGCGCGGGGTGCCGTTCGATGCGTATGTGGACCTGATCTTCACCGCCAAGGAGCGGAAGCTGCCTGTTATCCTGGACGTGCGGGAGCCGTACCTGTCCCCCGCCGTGCAGGCCGGGCCGACAGTGCTCAAGCCCAACCTCAATGAGCTGAACGCGCTGGCCGGGAGCGAACTGAGCGTCCCGGCCGGGGTGGCGCAGGCAGGGCGTGACTTGCTGCGCTATGGCATCAAGATGGTGTTGGCCTCGCTGGGCAAGCAGGGCGCCATCGCGGTCACCGGTGAGGCGGGGAGTTGGTGGGCGAAGCCGCCGCAGACCGACGCCGTCAGCGACGTTGGCTCGGGGGATGCCATGGTCGCCGGGCTGGTGCATGCCAGTCTCTCGCGCGTCTCCCTGCAGGCGCGGCTGCGGTGGGCGGTCGCGGCCGGCACCGTCAATGCCGCGCAGTTCGGCGCCGGCCTGTGCGACAGGGCAGAAGTGGAGAAGCTGGTGGAGGGCGTGCAGGTGCAACCCCTGACGCCGGAGGGCGAGCCGCAGCCCGCGGCCGCCCCGGCGCCCGCGGAACCTTAGTGTGCGTCCTCGGTTTTACTGACAGTAGGCCGCGTGCTTGGAGGCGTTTGCCATGTTCGGACTGGGCGCAGGCGAAATCATCGTCATTGTCCTGATCATCCTGCTGCTCTTTGGTGGGCGGAAACTCCCAGAGGTCATGAGGGGGCTGGGGCAGGGGCTGCGCGAGTTCAAGAAGGCCACTTCCGACGCCACCGGTGAGATCAAGAAGGCGGTGGACGAGGCCCCCACCGAGGCCAGCAAGCCGGAGCCGCCGACCGATGAGCAGAGCTAGCGTTCTTCCCGGCGACATGGTGGCGCCCGCGCTCTGCCGCCGGGCCGGTATCGTGTGCCTGGGGCAGGGCCGCACCTGCTGCTGTCCGAGGTCCGCGAACAGTGCCAGTGGTGCTGAGAGCCAGGCCCTGTGGCGGTTCGCGGCTGACATCAACCGGAAGATCGCTGCCAGACACTAACCGCTCGGCACTCGAACCCCCGACGCAGCGAGATCCTCGGACCCGCTGCGTTTTTGTCTGTGGAGGCCATGATGAAGCTGTTCAATTCCCTGACCCAACGAGAAGCGGAGTTCATGCCGCAGCAGCCCGGCGTCGTGACGATCTACGCCTGCGGACCGACCGTGTACGACTTCCCCCACATCGGCAACTTGCGCACCTTCCTGTTCGGTGACATTCTCTGCCGCGCTCTGCGCCGCGCGGGCCTGGAAGTCCGCGAGGTGATGAACATTACCGATGTGGACGACAAGACCATCGCGCGCTCGCTCCGCGAGGGCGTAAGCCTGCAGGAGTACACCCAGCGGTACACGGACTACTTTCTCGAGGATCTGAGGACGCTGCGCATCGAGCCGGCCTGGAAGTACCCAAAGGCCACCGAGCATATCCCGCAGATGATCCAGATCGTGCAGACGCTGATGGACAAGGGCCATGCCTACGTGAGCGAGGGGAGCGTGTACTTCAAGCTCGACAGCTTCCCGAAGTACGGCAAGCTCTCAGGGCTGACCGCCGAGCAGCGTGGGGTCGAGGGCCTCGCCCGACTGGACGCCGACGAGTACGACCGCGAGAACGCTCAGGACTTCGTGCTGTGGAAGGCTGCCCGCGAGGGCGAGCCGAGTTGGGACAGCCCCTGGGGCCCCGGCCGCCCGGGCTGGCACATCGAGTGCTCGGCCATGAGCATGGAATACCTCGGCGAGACGCTGGACATCCACGTCGGCGGCGTGGACCTGCTCTTCCCGCACCACGAGAACGAGATCGCCCAGAGCGAGGCCGCAACCGGCAAGCCCTTCGTGCGCTGGTGGATGCACGGGGAGCACCTGCTCGTGGACGGTCTGAAGATGGCCAAGAGCCTCGGCAACTTCTACACGCTTCGCGACCTGCTGGACCGTGGCATTGACCCCATGGCTGTGCGGCACCAGCTGCTGACGGCCCACTACCGCCACCAGCTCAACTTCACGGTCGAGGGGCTGGAACAGAGCACGCAGGCCCTCAAGCGGCTGTGGGACTTCGTGGATCGGCTGGCGGAACTGCAGCCAGCTGCGGAGGGGAATGCCCAGGTGGCCTCGGCCGTCGCGCAGGCACAGGAGAGCTTCGGCGCGGCCCTGGACGACGACCTGAACGTTCCGGGCGCAATGGGGAGCGTGTTTGAGCTGATGCGCGAGGTGAATACCCCGCTGCAGGAGGGGCGTCTGGATGCCGCCAACGTAGCTGCCATCCGGGACTTCCTGCAGGACGCGGACAGGGTGTTGGGGTTCATCGCCCATGAGCGACAGGCGCTGGGCGGGGACATCGAGGCGTTGATTGAGGAGCGCAACCAGGCACGCCGCGACCGCAACTTCGCGCGGGCCGACGAGATCCGGGATCAGCTTCTGGCCGATGGGATCGTGCTTGAGGATGGGCCGCAGGGGACGCGGTGGCGGCGAGAATGACAGGGGCGGCGACCGCGATCAGCGCACCGAGGGCCTGCTACTCGGTCGTCAGGTCTGGGAGAACGTAGCCACGCTCCCGGAAGTGCTGATCGAAGGCGAAGGCATATTGCAGCCTGAGACGGCGCATGACGACCAGGCTGACGGCATCCACGAGGCTGAGCTTGCGCTGCCCCGCCGCATGGAGGTACTCGATGGCGGCCTCTTCCAGTTCCGCGTCCACCCACTCCACCGTCAGGAGCGGGCGCACCACCTCAAGCAGTTCGCGCGCCGGCTGTGCCCCGAGACGTCGTTGCGCCAGCGCGTGTGTCTCGAGTAGCACGTAGTTCGTGGTGATCGGCACATGTTGTTGTACGAGCGCGGGCCAAGCTACGCAGATCGTTTCGTGATGGTCATCGTCTTGGTCCAGGTACGCGAAGAGGGCGGACGCGTCCATGAAGATTCTCATCAGCGTAGATCTCCCCGAGGTAGTCGTCGTGCCGCTCGGATATGTCGGAATGGCCGGATCGGTACTTGCCGCCGAGGGCGATCGAGCGCTCGATCAGCTCCTCCCGCGTCGGCTCGGGATCGGCGGCGTGCTGGCGGAGGTACTGGTCCACGGCCTCGCGAATGACGGCCGCCAGCGAGCGCTTCTGCCGGCCCGCAAGCCGCTTCAGCCGCGGCGCCTGCTCGTCGGTTAGCTGCACCTGTGTCCTTACCATGGGGCACACCTCAGTGTAAGCACTATAGCACTACTTACATCATCGTGGCAATGGGTTCGCCCCTCGGCCACAAATCACCTTGACATCTCCCCCGAGAGGCGTATCATCTACTATGTAATGTAGTGGCAAGCAACCCCCGGAGGTGCTCTATGTCCACCCGCATGTTCCTCCTGGTCAGCGTGACCCTCCTGCTGCTCCCCGCGCTCGGCCATGCCGCGCCCCTCAACCTCATCGCCGGCCTCAACAGCGGCCAGCTCTGGGCGGAGTTCCGCGGTGCCGGGGACCGGGCCGTAACGGGCACCATCGGCCGCACCGTGGACACCCCGCTTGAAGTGAGCATCCCCGCCGGCACGCAGTTCTGGGCGCAGGCCGGGGGCCGTCAGGGCCAGGCCAACTTCGGCGGCCTGCCGGTGGATCTGACCCACAGCACGGTCGCGCAGGTGACGCTGCACACGTGCTGCACCAACATCGGCCTGCCCGAGGCCACGCCGGATGACATCATGATCCCGGTGGCGTGCCCGGATGCGCGGCTGGCGCGGCTGCTCAGCCTTCCTGGCATCAACAATCAGCCTCACATGGCTGTCCAGACTGCCGTCTGGGTCGTGGCGAACGACCCGCGGAGCGCCGAGGTGCGCCGGGTGTTGCGCAAGGAGCCGGGCGTGGGGTCGTCGGCCTTTGCCGCGGAGATGATGTCCGCGGCGGCCGGGCTGCTGCAGGCGGCGGGCCTCGACCCGGCGAGCTTCCGTCTCTACCGCTGACCCAACAGCGCCTCCGTCGGGTGCGCCGCGGCGTCGAAGTGGCCGTCCCGTTTGCTGCTCTCGGGAGCACACGGCGGCCATTTTGCGTTATAGGTTCCTGGGGCCGCAGATCGCGCCCCCCCTGCTGCGGGGGAGAGACGAGTGGCAAGGACCCCAAGTGGACGCACCGGAACGCATCAACAACCCCTATACGACGCGCTGGGCGCGCTGTTACGACGCCCTGCTCAACGTGCCGCCGTGGTCGCAGATCCGGCGCAGCGAGGAGCGGGAGCTGGAGCGGCTCTTCGCCGCCAGCTTCCGGCCCGGCGATCACGTCCTCGAGGTCGGGCCGGGCACCGGGCGCTACACGGTGGATTTCGCCCGCCGCGTCTCTGCCGTGACGGCCGTCGAGCACTCGCCGCACATGGTCGCGCAACTCACTCGGCGGCTCGACCGTGACGGCGTGGGCAACTGCTCTGTCGTCGAGGGCGAGTTCGTGTGCACCCCCATTGAGACTACCTTCGACGTCGTCGCGATCATCGGCGTGATGGACTATGTCGCGGACCCGGCGGTGTTCCTGGGCAAGGGGGCGTCCCTGGCCCGGCGCGAAATGGTCTTCACCACCCCCTACTGCAGCTTCCTGGGGCAGCTCCACCGCGCCGGCAACCGTCTGCGGGGGATTGACGTAAATACGTTCACGCAGGATCAGATCCGCTCCTACCTGCCTGGCTTCCAGGTCGAGATCGCCGAGACCGGACTGAACACGGCCCTGTGGCGGGGCCTCACTCTGGCCTGCCGAGCGATCCGCGTCTGATGGAGCATCTCTACCTCGTCCTCTTCCAGTGGTTGCAGACGTACGGCATGCCTGCCGCGTCGCTGTTCATGGTCGCCGAGAGCGCCGGCGCCCCGGTCCCCACCGAACTCGGTTTCATCACCGCTCAGGGCCTCATCTTGTCGCACACGGTGTCCTGCCTGGAGGCGTTCCTGTGGATCGCCGCCGGCCATCTGGTCGGCTCGGGGCTGAGCTTCTACCTGGGCCGAGCGACCGACAACGCCCTGTCCCGCAAGCTGGCGAACCGGCGCAGCGTGATGGCCGTGCGCGAGAAGCTTCAGGGGTGGTACGCCCGCTACGGCGCTCTGACCGTGCTCTTTGGCCGGCTGGAGGGCCACGTACGCCCCTGGGCTTCCTTCGTCGCCGGCCTCTCCGGGGTGCGCCAGACGACCTTTTGGCTGTGGACCGTCGTGGGCTCGTTGGCTTTCACGGCCATGGCCATGTGGGTGACGGTCGTCGGGTGGCAGTTCTGGCTGACCCACGCCCAGTGGCGCACGCCGCTGATCGTCGTGATGTTGCTGGTCTTCTACGGGATCCCGCTTTACAAGATCGTGGAACACCTCATCAAGCGCCGCCGGCGACGCAAGGCCTACCAGGCGGCCGAATAGCGCTGAGTCCCCTCGCTTCGTCGCCGTTTCAGCAGGTCATCTGCTCCCCCCGGCGAATACTCCTTCGCAGTGGATCACTTGAAGGAGCCCCTCACCTTGGAACAGTGGAAAGTCGTTGTCACCGATTACATCGAGAATGATCTGGACTGGGAAGTACAGCAGTTCGCCGGGATGCCCGATGTCACGTTCGAGCACTACCAGCTCAAGCAGTCGCCGAAGCCTGAGTTGATCGAGAAGATCAAGGACGCGGACATCGTCGTCGTCAACATGGCAGCGTTTGACGCCGAGGTCATCGGCAGCCTTGACAAGTGCCGCTTGCTCATCCGCCACGGCATCGGCTACGACAACGTGGACGTCCCGGCTTGCACCGCGAAGCTGGTCCGCTTCGCCTATCAGCCGGACTACTGCGCCACCGAGGTCGCCGAGCAGGCCGTGGCGCTGATCATGTGCTGCGCCCGCAAGCTCTTCGCCAGCCTGGACGTGCTCAAGGATGCCTCGGCCAACCAGATCTGGAATTTCGCGCCGATGGGCGAGGTGCACCGGCTGTTCGGACAGACGCTGGGGATCATCGGCTGCGGCCGCATCGGCGGGCGCGTGGTCCGTATCATGAAGGCCATGGGCATGAAGATCATGGTCTGCGACCCGTATATTGACGAGCGGCAGAAGGGCGCGCTGGGCATGAACGACGTGTACGACCTGGAGACGGTTTTGAAGGAAGCGGACATCATCAGCCTGCACACGCCGCTCAACGACGAGACCCGGTACATGATTGACGCCCCGCAACTGCAGATGATGAAGGACAGCGCCATCCTCATCAACACGGCGCGGGGCGGGCTCATCAACACGGCGGCGCTGGCGCAGGCCCTGGGTGAGGGCTGGATTGCCGGCGCGGGGATTGACGTGTACGAGAAGGAACCCCCGCCGCCCGACATGCCGCTGTTCAATGCGCCCAACGCGACGCTGTCAGCCCACATCGGGTGGATGTCGGTCGAGGCCGGTTGGGACATCCGCACCAAGATCATGGATGACATCAAGGCCTGCATGGCCGGGCAGCCCCCGCGCAACACCGTGAACAAAGAGATTGACGGCCTCCTGGGCGGGAAGGTGTACCGCGACGCGTAGGCGCCGTAGGAGCGCCGGCTTCCAGCCGGCATGGATGTCAAGGTGCATAGCCCTGTCATGGAATCCACCGATGTCGCCAACCGCACGATCCGGCTGCACCTAGTCGCAGCCGGACTGGTGCTCCTCGTGCTGCTCTGCTGGAACCTGGGCGGGCGGGCGCTCTGGACGGACGAGGAGTTCTCGCTGGCCGCGCGGGCTCCGCTGGGGCAGGCCGCCTTCGGCGACGCCTCCCATCCGCCGCTCTATCCCGTCTTGCTGCACTTCTGGTTGCAGGCCGGCACCTCGGACGCGTGGCTACGTGCCTTCTCCGTGCCGTGGGCACTGCTCGCGTGGTGGCTGGGGTGGCTGGTCGCGACGCGGCTGGGCCTCAAGTGCGAGGGCGTGATGGCAGCGTGGCTCATGGCCCTCTCCCCGCTGGTGATGACGTACTTCCGCATGGGCCGCTACTTCGCGTTCACCGCCGCGGTGACGATGCTGGCCATCTACGTGCTCGTGCGATTGTGGCAGCGCCGCGACTGGGCCATGGCCCTGACGCTGGGGATCACGGCGGCGCTGACGGCCTACACGGACTACGTCGCCTTCCTGGTGGTCATGGCGCTGGTGGGGCTGAGCGTACTGGCGGCGTTGGTGCGCCGTGACGGGAGGCTGGCGGGCCAAGGCGCGGTGGCAGCGTTGGTCGCCGGCGTGCTGATCGCCCCGATCATCAGCATGACGCTGCACCGCACCGGAGTGCTCGGGCTCATCAACCCGGACCCCCTCGCCGGATCGCTGTATGGCCTGGCGGTCAAGCTGGCGCTACCGGTGTTCTCAGTCGCGACGGGCGAATGCGTGGACCCGTGGCGCTGGTGGGTCGTCGGGCCGGCGATGCTCGCCACGACGGTGGGGCTGACAGTGGGGCTGTGGCGCATGATCGTGCAGCGAGGGACTGGCTCGCATGCGGCGGGGCCCGTCGCACACGGCGCGACACCCGCCGCCTTGGTTGCCTTGGCCTGGCCCCTGAACATCATCATCGGCGCCGTGATGATGTCCACGGTCGCCGCCAATGTCCCGCCCAACCGCATCACGAGCTTCGCGATGTTCACCATCCCGTTGGCTTACCTCACGCTGGCGCGCGGCCTGTGCCGTAGGAGCGCCGGCATCCTGCCGGCAGGTGCGGTGGAGCCGCCCGGGAGCGCCGGCATCCTGCCAACAGCCGTTGTCCCTCGGATCGCTCTCGCCATCATCATCGCCACCTACGCCTACGGCCTGCACAACTACTTCGCGTGCCGGCAACTGCTCAACCCCGGCTTCGCCCCGCCGTGGGGGCAGGTGGCGAAGATCATCCAGCAGCACGAGCAGCCCGGTGACCTCGTCCTCGCCATCGAGAACGCCTTCGTGCGGTACTACGAGGGGCAGGCGCGCCTGGGCCGCGAGCCGCAGGTCCACGAGATGATTGCCGGCACGCTGCCCTTCGACCGCCGCGTGTGGCTCATCACTCGCGACCGCGGTTCGGTCGAGATGCTCGGCTACGGGCTCGACCTGCGCGAGAAGCTCCTGGCGCAGGGGGCGACGGAACGGGTGTGGAACATCATGCCACGGTCCCCGCAGGAGCAGCGGATGCTGTCAGCGGTCCTGCGGCGTCCGGCGTGGGATGCGTACGTGAAGCTGTACCTGTTCACGCCGCCCCGACGTCCTAACGGGAACACACCATGACCACCGCTCATCTCATCGGCCAGCCCCTGTCCGCCGTGGACACCCCCGCCCTCATCGTGGACGTGGATGTCTTGATGCGCAACCTCCTCAGTCTACAAGGTGCTTCGGAGGCGGCGGGGCTGCAGGTCCGGCCGCACATCAAGGCCCACAAGACGCCGCAGATCGCGCAGATGCAGGTGCGTGCCGGGGCCGTCGGCGTGACGGCAGCGAAGATCGGCGAGGCCGAGGTCATGGCCGACGCGGGCATCGAGGACATCTTCATCGCCAACATCCTGATCGGCGAGGCGAAGATGCGGCGGCTGGTGGCGCTGGCGCGGCGCGTGCCGCAGCTCTCGGTCAATGTGGACAGCGTCGCGGGCGCGCAGCAGCTCTCCGCGGCCTTCGACGCCGCCGGCATGATACTGGACGTGATGGTCGAGATTGACACGGGCGCGGGGCGCTGCGGCGTGCCTCCGGCCCAGGCCGTCCGTCTCGCGCGCGAGATCGGCAGTCTCCCGGCGCTGCACATCGTCGGCCTCATGGCCTATGCCTCCCGGTCCTACCAGTGCCGCACGGAGGAAGAACGGCGGGCTTACTGCGCCGAGGAGGGGGCGGAGCTGGCCGCCATCGCCGAGCAGTTGCGCAGGGCCGGCTTCGACATTCGCCGCATCAGTGGGGGCTCGACGCCCACGGCGCGGCGCTATGCGTCGGGTTGCGGCCTCACGGAGATCCGCTCGGGCACCTACTGCCTCAACGACTACAATCAGGTGGACTTAGGCACGTGCGCGGTGACGGACGTCGCGGCGACGGTGCTCGCGACCGTCATCAGCCGCCCCGCGCCCGACCGCGCGATCATTGACGCGGGCACGAAGGCCCTCGACCAGCAGGTGTCGCAATTGACGGAGGGCTATGGCGTGCTGCTCGACCCGCCGGGCGCGCGGGTGGTGAAGATCAACGACGAGCACGGGTATCTCGATGCGGCCGCTGCCGGCCTCGAAGTCGGCGACAAGGTGCGCATCATCCCGCCGCGCATCTGCACGTGCCTGAACCTGTACGACGAGATGGTGATCGTGCAGGACGGGGTCGTGCGCGATGTATGGCGGATTGCCGCGAGAGGCAAGAACACCTAGCGCGTAGGCGCGCCACCAAGGATGGGATGATACGCATGACCAAGGACAGCCACGACGAGTGCGAACCACGATTCGATCACGACAGCGAGATGGAGAACGTGCTCCAGAACCGCGAGCCGGTCACGCG
>CAZZDO010000142.1:0-12011 GCA_964653205.1 uncultured Armatimonadia bacterium
ACCGTCATGCCGCCCTCATTGCTGAAGCCGACCCAGCCATCGCTCGTCACCACCGTGCCCATGTACGACGGCTTGTCGGCAAAGCCCATGGCGAACTCCACCGTGCCCACCAGCCCGCCGCCCCACTGCATCATCACGGTGGCCCATACCTGGCCGTCGCGCTCGGCACCGTGGGCGTCGAGGCCCTGGGGCTCACCGAAGAAGTCCACGAACTGGTCAATGAAGTGGATGTGCAGGGCGCAGAACAGGTCGCCGCGCAACTCCGGCTGCACGTACCACCCCGCGCCGCCGTAATAGCGGTAGTAGGCCGTGCGCGGCTCGCCCAGCCCCTGCAGCGCCTCCTTCATCGTACGGTGCAGGCTCTCGGCGCGCGGGGTGAGGGAGTGGTGCAGGATGAGCCCGCGCGCGCGTGCCAGGTTCACCAGTTCGTCATACTGCGCCAGCGAGTTCGTCAGGGGGTACTCACACAGCACATGCTTGCCGGCCAGGAGGGCCTGCTTTGCATGGGTGTAGTGCAGCGTGTTGGGGACGCTGATGACGACGGCGTCCACACCGGGGTCGCTGTAGATGTCCTCGGGGTGAGCCACCAGCCTGATGTCCTTCTCCGGGACGGCCTCGGACAGCTTACGGATGTCGCGGGCGCACGCCGCGGCCACCGTCGAACGGGCATTGACAAAGAACTGTTGCACGCGCCGCCTGCCCATCCCTCCCGATGCCCCGACGACCCCGACCCTCACTGACTCACCCATCTGCCAGACCTCCTGTGTCACATGAACTTACCCACAAGAGATTCCCCTGCGGTTCCGGGTTCTCCTCCTGCCCGATGGCACAGTATCCCGGGCGAACCCGCCTGCCGCATGCAAGACCATGCGGTCTGAAAAGGGAAACCATACTGCATTGTTTGCGGTAGAAAGTTGGCCCTACGGCGTTGACAGGTGAGGCCGTTGGCGTCATAATTGCTCGTGACGTAGCCTGAATCAGGCCGAGATGGCCCTTCGCGGGGCCATTGAGCCGGGTCAGCCGATGCGACCACCCCCCGGGACGCGTGCTGATCCGTTTTTTTGCATCTCCCCAAAGCATCCAGCCTGGTTATATACTCCGCGATCCACGTGGGATCGGTCGAGCACGCGGTCGGGCTACCGCTCGCCGCGGCGCAGGTACACCCCCGCCGAACGCCGAACCTCCGCAACGCCGGTCCAGACTCAGCCAGCGGAGGCCATCGTGTCCCAGATCAAGTTCGGCGTCGTCGGCGCTGCCGGTCGCGGCGCCAGTTTCTTCAGCGCCATCTCCGCGAACCCCGAGGCCTGCGTCGAGGCCCTCTGCGACCTGAACGAACAGGGTCTGGCGGAGACTGCGGCCCGCGTCGGCGTCACCAAGCAGTATCTGGACTACGAGCAGATGCTGGATGATGCCGCGCTCGACGCGGTCATCGTCGGCACCCCCATGCCGCTGCACGCCCCGCAGGCCATCATGGCCCTGCAGCGCGGCCTTCACGTCATGTCGGAGGTCCCGGCGTGCGTCTCTCTCGACGAGGCGCGCGACCTCGTGGCCGCCGCGCAGGCGAGCCGCGGCGCCTACATGATGGCCGAGAACTTCACGTACATGCGTCCGAACGTCCTCGTAAAGGCCATCGCGCGCGCGGGCCTGTTCGGCGAGATGTACTTCGCCGAAGGCGGCTACATTCACGAGTTGAAGGGCCTCAACGAGATCACGAAGTGGCGGCGGAAGTGGCAGACCGGGATCAACGGCTGCACCTATCCCACGCACAGTCTCGGCCCGGTGCTGCAGTGGATGGGTGAGCGCGTCGCGCAAGTCCTCTGCGTCGGCTCGGGCCACCACTACCGCGACCCGCGCGGCGATGAGTACGAGAACGAGGACAGCATCAGCATGTCGTGCCGCACGGAGCGTGGAGGGCTGATCCAGATCCGTGTGGACATGCTGTCCAACCGCCCGCACAACATGACGTGGTACTCGCTGCAGGGCACGAAGGGCTGCTACGAGGCGGCCCGAGGGATGGGCGACCAACCGAAGATCTGGCTCGCGGACCGCTGCGAGCAGGTCGAGTGGCGGCCGCTGGAGGACTTGGCCGAGGAGTTCCTGCCCGAGGAATGGCTGCACCCGACCGAGGCGCAACTGCAGGCCGGGCACGGCGGCGGCGACTACCTCGAGGTGCAGGACTTCGTGCGCAGCATCCGCGAGGGCACGCCCCCGCCCATCGGCATTCACCAAGCAATGGACATGACGCTGCCGGGGCTCGTGAGCCAGCAGTCCATCGCCCAGGGCGGCGTGTGGCTGGACGTGCCGGACTCGCGGGGCTGGAGGTAGAGTGGCTGGCATGGCTGCCACCGGCCCTCCCGCGCCCGTCCGCGCTCACCACAGTCGCCGTGACTGGGGCGCGGTCTGGTTCCTGTTGCCCAACGCCCTGGGCTTCCTGACCTTCACCCTCCTGCCGGTGCTCGCCGCCTTCCTGCTGTCCTTCACCCGCTGGGATGCGGTCGAGTCCTGGCAGGGCATCCGCTGGGCCGGGCTGGACAACTACCGCGACATCCTGGGGTTCATGCGCGGCCCGGAGGGCCTGCAAGCCAGTGACGAGCAGTTCTGGCAGACCATGTACAACACCGTGTTCCTGATGCTGGGCATTCCGCTGGGCATGGCCCTGTCGTTCTTCACGGCACTGCTGATGAACCAGCGGCTGCGCGGCATCACGCTCTATCGTGTCATCTACTTCCTGCCGACGGTGTGCTCGGCGGTGGCTGTGGCGATGGTGTGGCGCTGGGTCTACGACGCGGACTGGGGGCTGCTGAACCAGGGGCTGCGCGTGGCCGGGGTGGACAGCCCGCCGGGCTGGCTGATTGACCCCTCGTGGGCCAAGCCCGCACTGATCCTGATGGGGCTGTGGATGGGCATCGGCGGCTACAACTGCGTGCTCTATCTGGCGGGGTTGCAGAACATCCCGCCGGAGTTCTACGAGGCCGCCGACATGGATGGCGCGGACTGGTGGCACAAGGTGCGGCACATCACCTGGCCGATGCTCGCCCCGACGACGTTCTTCATCTTCGTCATGTCCATCATCGCGGGCTTCCAGGGCTACTTCGTCTCGATCCACATCCTCACCCGCGGCGGGCCGGCGGGCTCGACGACGAACTTGCTGTACTACATCTACCAGTCGGCCTTCGACCATCAGAAGATGGGCTACGCCTGCGCGCTGGCGATGATCCTGTTTGCCCTCATCTTCGTCTGCACGCTGCTGAACTGGAAGTACGGCAAAGAGGGGACGGAGATGAGTCTGTGAAAGACAGGGAACGGGGAACGGGGAACGGGGAACAGGGAACAGGGCCGTTGGAGGGGCCGGATATCATCCGGCCCGCCGTTCGCCACATGACCCACCGCGTCTCATCGAGATCGCCATGAGAACATGCCTCGCTCTTCTCATATTCGCCGCCTCCCTCGCCTGCGCGGCCGGGCCGGGAGTCATCACTCTGCCCGAGCAGGCCTCGCTGCAACTGCCCCGCGGCGACCTGCGGGCCCTCGACCTGTACGACGGCCGCGCCAAGGCGACCGTGAGGCTCGTGCCCGAGGGCAAGGGCTGGCGTTCGGCCAATGGCCCGCTGTCGCTGTTCCTCACCTCCGAGCCTCTCAAGGACCGCACGAACTGGTTCGTCAAGCTGACGAACAACGGGAAAGAGAACGCGTGGCTGCTGCTGCGCGCGTACGCTGCCTTCCAGCCGTCCGGGCCCAACTGGAAGTACTTCAACGGCAACTTCTCGGCCACGCCACGCCAGCCGGCCGTGCGCGACCTGCTGCCCTACACGATGCCGGTGGTCGCGGCGTATGACGGCACGAAGGGGCAGGGGCTGGGGATCGAGCCGCTGCAGATCTTCTCGTATCTCGAGAATGGGGTCATCCCCCCGGCGGGCGGGACGCCCGCTCTACCGGCTTCTTGCTACTACGGCGTCAAGCTGATCATTGGCCCCGGCGAGAGCGAGACGGCGCAGTTCGTCACCTTCGGCTTCGACGCGCAGGGCGGGGAGCGAGCGGCGGTCGCCGCGTACCAGGCACTCTATCCCGCGGCGTTCGCGCCCATCCCCGACGGCGACCCGCGCCTGCAGACCGCCGGCGAGGCGGGGTCGGCGCCCACGTGGTACAAGCCCTCGCCCGAGGCCGTGCGGCGCTCGCGCACGCGGTGCGATTGGTGCTACGCGCCGGTCAAGATCCCCGGCGACTGGTTCGGCCGCCCGCAGTTCTGGGACAAGTACAACGAGAACGTCACCGATCAGAAGAAGCTGGACGAACGCTACGGCACGCTCGACCACTGGCATGAGTACCTGAGGGAGACCTTCACCCGCGTCAACGTAGATCATGGTGTCGCGCCGTACTTCTACATCATCAACTGGGCGTACTACAAGCTGGCCGAGGACGAGTACCGCGACGCGATGGTCAACGACCCACTGGCTCAGAACCGCATCGGGCCGTGGGTCACGAACAAGGGCCCCGACCACCGGCTGTTCCTGTGGGGCAACAAGGCGGCCGCGCAGTTCCAGCAGGACCTGCGCGACCTCTGGGCGGCCTACCCGCTCTCGGGCTTCGGGCATGATGTGACGATGGGGGATGTGAAGTACCGTGGCCCGGCAGTGGCCGCGTCTCCGGGACGCGCCTGGGACGATGAGGGCGAGTACTGCGATGTCAGCGTGTGCATCGCCAGGACCGCCGACTTCGTCCACAGCCTGCCCAAGAAGCAGTTCCGTGCGGGCTTCTGGGGCAACGGCGCCGAGCACATCTACAGCATCGCGGTGCGCAGCGACGCCGGCTCCTTTGAGGGCGCGCGCTATGAACTGCCGGGCCTGGACGCCGTGACACGCTACCGCCGCTACATGCTGGGCAGCAAGGCCATCCAGCTCTTCTCCGGCGACTCGCGCGACCACACGGCCGACTACTACGACGAAGCCAACACCCCGCCCGAGGACATCAAGCTGATGTACCGGCGCATTCAGGTCGGCGCGATGCAGGCATGCCTGAAGTGGGGCGGGCTGCCATGTTCCGATCTCGCCGGGGGCTGGCAGGAGAGCTGGGAGTTGCACGACCTGGCCGACCGGGAGCTGTACCCGTATCCGTGGCAGCTCAATTGCACGGCGACGGCAACGGGCGGCGTAGACGTGGCGCAGTATGGGACGGGGACGCAGGCGCGTTTTGTCGTGCTGAACCCGCGGGGCGTGGAGGTCAAGACAACGGTCACTATCGCCGGCGGTATGGCGGCAGCAGCGGTTTGGGCGTCGGCCGATGGTCAGCCCACGCGGACCATCAGCGGCCCGGGCTTCGTCAAGGTGCCGGTGACGTTGCCACCGGCCGGCGTGGCAGTTCTGCTTCCGGTAGCGCGCGAGGTGTGGTCCCACGACCACTCACGCCTGCCGGAACCGTCAGCAACGAGCCTGCCGGCCAAGGAGTACGTTGCGACGCGCCGCCTCGACGACACCGACGGGTTTCGGGTCAGTCTGGACAATACGAAGGACATGGAGCCTATCCCGGGATATGAAGTCTGCGCGGACTCGCCGTGGCACTTCAGCCCCCGAGCCTTCGCCGCCACGGAGAAGTCGCTGCTGGACTTCTTCGACGAGTATGCTGCGATCAGCATTGTCATCCGCCCCGAGGCGTCCCTCATGGAGCGCAAGGCGGCTGAGGCCATCCAGGAGTACTTCCGCTTCTACTCCGAAGAGGTGCGGCAGAAGCCGCGGGTCGTGCTGCCGATAGTGACCGAGGCGCCGACCGGCAAATCTGTCCGTATCACGAGCGCGGCGTTCTGGGCGCCGATCAGGCTTGAGGGCAATGCCGTGATCATTACGGATAGGGAAGGCTCCCTGCTCAGTGACACGCGGCAACTGCTGCGGCTGCTGGACCGCAAGTACCCCTTCTACGGCCAGATCGGCCGGTGGGTGCACCAGCGGCCCATTGAGACCGAACTGCGCAAGAAGCTGGGACTCGCCGGCGGGACCGTGCTGCGGGATGGCACGATCCTGACCACGCCCCTCACAGCGGCGCTGTTCCACCCGACCGCGAAAGGACCGGCCTATGGCCTGCCGTGGTAGTCTGACCATCCTGCTGGCCCTGTGGCCGCTCGCGGCGCATGCGCTGTCGGCCGACGAGCATACGCTTTTCCTGTGCCAGTTTGACGGCACGGCGGAGGCGGAGTTCTCGGTCGGGTCGTTGCATCCCGAGGGCGTGGCCGGCTTCACGGAGGGCAAGCATGGGCAGGCGCTGTCGGCCCCGCTGGGCCTACTGCCCTTCGCGCAATCGGTCGCGCCGCTGACCACTGGCGTGCAGTACGCGAGCGCCGGGAACATCAACCTGCAGCAGGGCACCATCGAGCTATGGGTGCGCGTGTATGGCGACATCATCAACACGACCGAGCAATCGCCGAAGCTGCGCTACCTGGTGAGCAGTGGGAAGTACACCGGCGCAAACCACGGTTTCGCCCTCGTGCTCAGCCACTTCTCCGCCAAGGCCGGCGAGCCGTACATGCTGCTATGGACGCGGCAGAACGGCAGCGACAAGAGCAAGACGTGGTCAGTCAGTTGCCGGCCGCAATGGCAGCCGGGGGAGTGGCACCACGTGGCGGCGACCTACTCGCCGACCGAGGACCGGCTGTTCGTGGACGGCAAGCAGGTCGGTCAGACGCCGACCGGGGAAGCGATGGACCTGATCGGCAACAACTTCGCCGTCGGGGCAAGCATCTACCACAGTGGCGTCTCGGACTGCGCGCTTGACGAACTGCGCCTCTCCGACCACGTGCGCTACGCCGAGGATTTCACACCGCGCTAGCGCCGCGTAGGTGCGCCGGTCCCCCGGCGCACACGCCCGCCGGAGGACCGGCGGGCCTACGCGATGTCGAGGGAGAATGTGACGAGATGAGTGAGCTGGCCGAGCGATACCGGGACGAGTTCCCCGTCAAACAGGGCCGCATCTACTTCAACCACGCGGGGATCTGCCCGCTGCCCCGGCGCACGGCGGAGGCGGCCCGACGCATGCTGCAAGAGCAGCTTGAGGGCGGGGCCAGCGAGGCAAACTACCGCGGCTGGACGGCGGGCATTGGGCAGGCACGGGAGGCACTGGCGAAGCTGACGCGGTCGGCGCCCGAGGAGATCGCTTTCGTCAAGAACACGACCACCGGCCTGATGATCGCCGCCGGCAGCATCCCCTGGAAGGACGGGGACAACGTCGTCACCACGGCCGTGGAGTTCCCGGCCAATGTCTATCCGTGGCTCGCGCTCGAACGCTACGGCGTTGAGACGCGCTTTGTGGGGCTGCGCGGCGGGCGGCTGCTGATGGACGACCTCGTGGCGACCATGGACCGCCGCACGCGCGCCGTGGCCCTCAGCTGGGTGCAGTTCTCCAACGGCTTCCGGGCGGACCTGGGCAAGCTCTCACAGCTCTGCCGCGACCGCGGGTGCTTTCTCGTGCTCGACGTGATCCAGGGGCTGGGGGCCATGCAGCTTGACCTGTCGCGGTACGCGGTGGACTTCGCCGCCGCCGACGGGCACAAGTGGCTGCTGTCGGTCGAGGGCTGCGGCATGTTGTACGTGCGGCGGCAGATCATGGACGATCTCGTGCCGTTCCATATCGGCTGGATGGGTGTGCAGAACGCGAGCGAGTACCTCGACTACCAGCTCACGCCGCGCCCCGACGCCGCGCGGTTCGAGGAAGGCAGCCACAACGTCGCGGGCCTCCACGCGCTGGGGGCGTCGGCCGGGCTGTTCCTGGAAGCCGGCCCGGCGAAGGTCGAGACGGAGATCATCGCCCTGACGGACGGTCTCATCGAGCGGCTGGAGCAGGCGGGGTGTGTCATCACCTCCCCGTGCGGCGCCGGGGAGCGCTCCGGCATCGTCACCTTCCAGCACCCGCGGGTCCCGCCGGATGAACTCGCTCGCGCCCTGAACGCTGCCGGCGTCCAGTGCGCGCAGCGCGCCGGGGCGGTGCGCCTCTCGCCGCATTTCTACAACGACGAGGCCGAAGTCGAGCGTGCGGTAGCCCTGGTGGCCGAGACGGCGGCCGGCCGGAAGGCAGGGGAAGAATAGGTGCAGAGCGAACATGATACTGCAAACCATCACAGGAGGGACGCAAGCATGAAGACGACACGTTTGGTTCTCATCGTGATCTGTGCGCTGGGGCTACTGGCGCTCTCGGGTTGCGGCTGTGGCAAGCTACGGGAAGTGACCCAGGCCGTGAAGATGGCCAACGACGCACGGGACGGGAAGGTGACCGTCACCAACGACAAGGGCGAGAAGGCGACGATCGAGACGAGCAAGGACGACGACAAGTCCGGACACGTGACTGTCACCGGCCCGGAAGGCAGCACCACCAAGTCGGAGTGGGGCGAGGATACCGTCAAGGCCGAGGACGTCGGCATTGACTTCTACCCCGGGGCCAAGGTCGAGCATGGCGGCACCAGCACGAGCAGCGGCGGCAAGGACGGCGGCGGCACCTTCAGCATGGTCGCGCTCGCAACCGACGACTCCTTCGACGCGGTGGGCAAGTTCTACAAGGACAAGTACGCGAAGGGCAACACCGTCATCGAGCAGCCCAACCACCTGATGATCACCATCCAGGCCGGCGAGAACTCGGGCAAGATGATCATGGTGATGCCCGACGACGACGACAAGAGCAAGACCCACATTGTGATCAGCGCCGGCGGCAAGCAGTAGCTCTCACGGGCTCCACATCGCCAGGGACCTCCTGCCCGGGAGGTCCCTGGAGTCCGTCAAGACACTGATACTGAGGAGAGCACCATGCATGCCGGCTTCGCCGAACTTGACGCAACTCCGCCCGTTGGCGTCTACCTGGCGGGCTACCCCGGACGCAACGAGCCGAGCGACGGCGTAGACGATCCGCTGTACGTGCGCGCCATGGCGCTGGAGGATGACGCCGGGGCCCGGGTGGTACTCGTCACCGGCGACCTGCTCAAGCTCCCGCGCGACCTGACCTGGCGCACCAAGCTGTGGGCCGAGCGGACGCTGGGCCTTCCGAGCGCCGCGCTCATCATCGAGCTGTCGCACACCCACGCTTCCCCGGGCCTCTTCCCCCAGACGTGCTACCCGCAATGGCCGCTCAACGTGGACTACGTGTGCCGGTTCGAGCAGGCCGTGCGGGACGCCATCACCGCGGCGCTGGCCCACTTGCAGCCCGCGGAGCTGCGCTATGGCCTCAGCCAGGCGCACTTCGGCGTCAGCCGCCGCCAGCCGCAGCCGGAACTGGGCGGACGCGTCACAATGGCCCCCAACGCCGAGGGCTACTACGACCCCGATCTGCCCGTCTTCGCCTGTCACGTCGGGGGCAAACTGCGCGCGGTGGCGTATTCGTATGCCTGCCACCCGACGTCCAAGTCCTCGCTGCACATCAGCGCCGACTGGCCGGGGCAAGTGTCGCAGGGCCTGAAGGCCGAACTGGGGCAGGACGTGGTGACGCTCTTTGCGCAGGGCGCGGGCGCGAGCATCATGCCGCGCAAGTCGCAGCGCGAGGGGGAGGAGGAGTACGCGGCCTACTGGCGCGAGGTGGCGCATGGCCTCGCCGCCTTCGCCACGTCCGACGAGATGCAGCCACTAGCGCTGAGCCTGCAGGCGACGGAGAAGGAGTTTGACCTGCCCTATGACCTGGGCCGCGTGCCGCCGCTGGCGACGCTGCTGGAGTTGACCGACCCGGCCGACTCACCCGTACCCGACGAGTTCCGCCCCGCCAACCGCTCGATCCTGCGACTGTGGGCGCGGTGGGTGCTGGAGCATCAGCGCGCGGGAACGTTGCCGGAGGCCTTCCGGATGCACCTGACGCGCTGGCAGTTGGCCGAGGGCCTGCAGCTCTTGGGGATGTCGGGCGAGGTGACGGCCGAGGTGGGCCGCGCGATCAAGGACCTGTTCCCGCCGGGGCAGACGGTCTTCCTGGGCTATTGCTCATACACCGATGCCTACATTCCGACGGCGGCGATGCTGCCCGAGGGCGGGCACGAGGCGTTGTGCTCCGTGTTCTTCCACGACCGGTCGGCGCCGTTCACCGCCGACATTGATGGGATCATCGCCCGTGAGGTGCGGTCGCTGGCTCCCTGACGACGGCCGCCGCGCCGCTCAGGGCGCCAGCGTCTCCTGCCACAGCGCCCACACCCGCCTGTCCCGGGCGTCCTCCGCCTTCTCGTAGCCCTTCAGCACGCGCCGCAAGCCCTCGTTGAGGCGGTCCGCCGCCTGAATGTAGCTGCGGTCGGCCGCTAACTGCGAGGCCGGCGGCAGCGCCGGCAGTTCCCCCGCCTCCTCCAGCCGCAACCGTTCCCGCAGCGCCTGCAGGTGCATGACGATCAGCTCGGCGTGCTTCGCCTCGGCGGTGTCGCCCAGGCCCGCCGCCCGCAGCTTCCTCAGGAACGCCCCGACCTGCGCGTACTGATTGCCGCGCGGGATCGCCTGGCACGGCGCCGACGCCACGAGCTTGCCGTTCAGGTACATTCGCAGGCCGGCCTGCGCATCGAACGTTGCCGCCACGTGCACCCACTGGCCGGGCGCGAGCTTCGCCGCGTAACCGAGATGCCCCCGCTCCGTGATGAGCCGCAGGCTGTCCTTGGGGCACGTGTCGAACAGGTAGGCGTCATCCACGCCGGCGGTCACGCGGTCAATGAGCCGCGCGCCCGTGTCGGGCAGTTCCCCCGGTTTGATCCACGTCGCCAGCGTGTACGCCTCCGTCAGCGTCAGGCGCGGGTCGCACGGGATCTCCAGGAAGCCCTTGCCGTCGAAGCGCGCCACCTTGCCGCCCTCGCTGTCCACGATGGCGACTTCGCCCACGGGCCTGGCCAAGAGGTCGGGGTTCGGCGGGTTGGGACATGTGCCGTCGGTGGCGCGGTCGAAGAAGAAGTCGAAGACGAGGCCGTCGGCGACCTCGGCCTTCACATCGGCGGCGAGGGCGGCGATCTCCGCCTCGGAGAGCGCGCGCTGCCACACCCGCGCCCGACGCATGTCGCCGACGAACAGGCACCGGCCGTTGCTATCGGCCCCGATCCGCACCGGGCGACCGTTGCCCAGCGGGTTCTGCCACCAGCGGCTCACGTCCCACAGTTCGTCATCGGCCGCCGGGACGGGCAGGGGCTTCTCGGGTGGCAGTTCCGCAAACTGCGGCTTCGCGCCGCCCAGGCAGATCGTGATCTGCGCCCGCTGCGGCAGCCGCGCATAGGGCAGCGTCACCGTCGTCTTGTCGAAGGTCCGGCAGGGCTGGCGGTTCACATAGACGGCTGTGACGGGCCCGGCCCCACGCGTGCTCAGGAACAGGCGCTTGTCGCCGAAGCGCACCGGGAAGCGCTGGTCGAGCGCCGTGACGCCCGTCGGGACGTGCGGGATGAGCGTGAGGCTGTCGGCGGTGTAGAGGTATTCGAACAGCCCGCGCAGCATCGCCAGCGGCCCGCCCCACGAGTCATACACGCAGTTGATCGGCTCCTTCGGCTGATAGACGGCGTTGCCGAACTGCACCAGCGGGTTGTCGAAGCGGAAGTCCCGCGCGAAGCGCAGCAGTTGCGCCATGGCGCGCTTCGCGTCGTCGTACTTGCCGAGGCGGAAGTACGCCAGGATCATCCGCGCCTCGCACGTCGTCCAATGGCCGCCGTTGACCCACGTACCGAAGCCCCAGAGGCCCCGGGGCTCTTCGTACATGTCATCGAGGGAAGGGTAGTTGGTGATGATGAGGTCGTGCGGGCGCAGGCCGGGGATCGCGGCCATCTGGTCGTAGATGCGCCGCGCCTGCGCCTCGTCCACCACGCGGAAGGCGATGGCGTCGTGGTTGCAGACCGCCTCGAAGTAGCCGTACTTGTCCGCGCCGTAGACGCCGTGCTTCGTGCCGTCAGGATCGAGCGACTTGATGAGGGTGCCCTCGGGGGTCGTGAGATGCTGGAGGCCCTGGCGGGCTGTCGCGCGCCGCTGCGTGTAGAGCGCCGCCTGGTCGGCGTGGCCCGCGAGCTTCTCCAACTCGATCAGCCGGTCGAGCGCCGCGATGTAGGTGAC
>CAZZDO010000143.1:0-8412 GCA_964653205.1 uncultured Armatimonadia bacterium
AGCGGAGAGATCATCGCCCTGTACCGCGAGGGCCGCGTCCGCCAGTGGCAGGCCGTCGGCAGCGTCTTCCAGCCACGTTCCGGAGCGGCGAGGTCCAGCGCGAACAGCGTCGTGGTCGCCGTGCCGAGCTGGTTCGGGTCGGCGCCGCCCCCCACGACGTACAGCCTGCCGCCGATGTGGGCCCCGGCGGCGTAGACGCGGGGCTCGGGCAAGTCCGGCAGGCGGCCGATGCTCAGTCCACCCCGGCCCAGCCGCAGGCGATAGCATCGCGCCGAGCCCGTCTCGCCATCGCTGCCGCCCAGGACGCACAGCGAGTCGCCAGTCCCGACGCCGACGGCGTAGCCGATGGGTTCGGGCAGACGCCCCATGTTCTCCCACCGGTCCGTCGCAAGGTCATACGCCTGGATATCACGCAGCCAGTACTTCCGGCTGCCCTGCCAGGTCGTGCCGCCGGCGCAGAGCACCCGCGAACCGATGACGGCCGCGCAGTGGCCCCCGACCGGGGTGGGCATCGGGGCGCCATTGCGCCAGACGAGAGGCGTGTCGGCGGCCAGCGCGACACCGGCCGTCACGAGGGCGGCGAGCATGATGGGGACGACACAATAGGTGACAGATGGGGTGGGCATGGACCGGGCCTCCCTGGGCCGTTGTTCAGAATGCATAGCTTTTCCTGGATAAACTGCTACAAACCTGCGCACTGGTCCGTTCAGCGCTGCCACGCCTTCAACTCCACCCACCGTCCCCGAACGGCGTTGTACCTCCCGGCCAGCCCTGAACGGGCCCGGGCATAGCGGGCCAGCAGGCGCGGGGCCCGGGGGCTGTTCGGCCCGGCCTGCTCCAGCGCGGCGCGCGCCGTGGCTAGCTCTGTCCGTAGCTCCTGGACCTGCTTGCCGTACTGCTCGGCCAACTCCGGATGCGTGCGCAGCAGGCTGTCCATCTCTGCTGCTTCGGCCGCGTCGGGCGGCGGCGGCAGGGCCGTCTGCAACGCCGCGACCTCGGTCAACTCCTTCGCCACGTCGGCCGCCGCCTGGAAAAAGCGGTCTGCAGCCAGCGCGTACGGTTCGTCAACCCAATCCCCCAGGACCAGCACGACCGGGGCGCTGACGCTCGCCGGCGTCAGCACGGTGCGCACGGTGTTGCCCGCCGTGGCGGCGGTCATGTTCTGCACCGACTGGCGCTGCACGCCCAGGACGGTCCCCGAGTCATTCTGCGCAAAGCGGTTGTGGAAGACGAACTGCGTGGTCTTGGCCAGGTCGAGCGCCAGTGGCGGGTCGTCGGGCAGAGGGGCGTCGCCCGGCGGCGTCATGACGTAGCGTCGGCGCTCCCAGTAGCCGCGGTCCGAGTAGTCATACGGCTGGCAGATGAGGGTGTACGTGAGCGTCTCGACCTCGCGCCCGTCCGGCGGGGTGTAGCTTAGCCGCATCCCGAAGCGGTCCGCGCCGCGCCAGCCGACGAACTCGGCGCGCGTCAGGCCCCCGGCCTCGTCGTCCCAGACGGCGTCGGCCACGATCCGCGCGTTTGTCACTTCCCGCAGGCCGCAGGTGGCGAGCAGGCCCAAACGGGTCGGCTGCGGCAGGTCCTGCCCGTCGCCCTTCAGCCGTACGTTGACGACCAGGAAGTCCCACGGGCTCCAGTTGGAGGCCATGTAGAACGCCGGCTTCTTGCCCGCCACGCCCACGAAGCTGTCGCCCCAGCGCTGCTTGGGCGGGGGCTTGCCGGTGGCCGGGTCCAGGCGCTGGACGACGCGGAAGCCGTAGACCCCAAAGCGCACGCTGTCCACGTGCTCCCTCCAGCCCTGGCGCGCCTCCTCCTTCACTTCCGTGACAGTGTGCGTCTCGTCGGCGACATAGGTGGAGTCAGAGGCGTCGAAGCCGCCCGGGAGCGGCGGCTGGGCAAGGGCCAGCATCGGCAGCGACGCCAGTGCAACGACGAGCACGCATCGAGTGGCGGTCATCGCTCTGCCCCCTTCGCCAGCGTGAACTTTGCTGTCCCGACTGTGCCCGTGTTCACATCTGTGACGCTGAGTTGCCACGCGCCGGGCGGGTCGTTGCGCGCGGTGGTCAGCGGGATGACGAGCGGGCCCGAGGGCGGCATCTTCAGCACCCGCCGGAAGGGGAAGAAGCCCTTGCCCTCGGGGGTGGTGGCCTCGACGCGCACGACGTGGAGGTCGCGCGCTCCGGCCGGGGTGATGACGACATCGGCGGTGAGCTTGAGCGTATCACCCGGCTGGACCGTCGGCCGGTCCACGGTCGCCGTGACGGCCTGCACCTGGTAGGGCGTGAGCGCATAGGCGCGGTGGCCCTGCCGAGGGAGGTCGGTCTTGACGGTGGCGGCGCGGCCGAGATACTTGCCCGCGCGCATGTCGTAGATGTGGAAGACGCGCGGACCCCTGACCTCGACCGGCCGCCGCGCGCCAACGAAGTCCCCGGTCCCGAGGTCCTCGACCCCCAGCAGATAGCCGCGCCCGTTGCGGAAGGGGCTGACCTCGAAGCCCGGGGTTTCCTGGCCGCCGCTGGTGACGGCGAACTCCGGCTTCAGCCCCGCCTGGCTCGCGATGGCCTTCATCACCTCATGCCAGGGCTGCCAGATCGCCCCTCCCTCGGTGCGGTAGGTGGCGTAGCTGGAAAAGGACGCGTTGAGAAGGACGGCCCGTCCGCTACCGGTGGTGTTGATGAGGATCGCGGGTGCGCCGGCCACGGCCCCGAGCGCGGTTGCGGTCGTGGCCTTTACGCGCGGGTCGGCGAGGGCCTCGCCGAAGTTCAGGTCCGCGCCGCCGGGAGTCGCCTTGCCGGTCAGCGGGCCCTTCACTCGCGCGGCTTTGCCGGAGGCGTCGAACGAGATGCCGAAGACGGCGTCGAGGGGGTTCGCCTCGCGCGGGTTGCCGTTGGGCAGGCGGGCGCCGGGGCGGATGTCGGCGACGACCGTGCCGCCCTTGCTCACGAAGTCCCGCACCGCCGCAATCTCCGCGTCGCTCATGCTGTTCGCGCCGGGCAGCACCAGCAGCTTCGTGCCGTGTTGCGCCGGCCAGCCGCCACTCAACTCCTCCGCGGTGATCGTGTCCGGGTTGAGTCCGAGGTCCTCCAGCGCGTACTGGAACGCGCCGAGGCTCCGGCCCTGGTTCGTCAGCGGCTCGCCCTTCGCGTCGAGTTGGTCGCAAAGGGCGGAGGTCTGGCTGTCGAGGAGGGCGACGGGGTGGAAGAGCCGCTGGCAGCCGGTGAACAGCTCGCCGATGCCGCCCATGATCTCCTCGATGGCCTCGCACTGGTAGACGGCGTGCTTGTCCGAGAGCCGCAGGTCCTGGCTGAGGCCGTCGCCGAAGTACCAGTAGTAAAGGCCGTTGCCGCCGGCGAACAGGACGTCCCATATCTGCGCGCGCCGCCCCGCCTGGCTGGTCGCCTTCTCGCCATAGGAGCCCAGGCAGGCGCCGAAGTCGCCCGGACGCCGCATCCGTCCGCGCGAGACGGCCACCTTCACGGCGCGGTCGGTGTAGTACGGCGCCAGGTAGTCCAGCTTGCCGAAGGCGTCGGACATCGCCGCGCCGTAGTAGGCCGCGTCGGTGCCGACCGCGGCGTCGGGCTGCAGCGCCGTCACGGCCGTCTTCCCCCACATCATGTGCTCGACCCACAGGCGCTGCATGAAGCGCTGGGCGTCCATGGAGGGCGCGGTGTTGCCGGCGTCATGCTGGGCCTTGATGGCGGCCTGATGGATGCGTCCGAAGGGGTTCCGCTCGGCCTGGACCTGCTTCATGAATTCGGCGGCGTCATTCCACGGCACATCGTTCCCGGTCTCGTGCTCCTGGCGAACGAGGACGTACTGAATGGCGCCGAAGGTGTGCATCGAGCCCCAGCCGTCGGCCTTCAGCTTCCAGGCCTTCGCCGTCTCCGCCAGGCCGCCGTACTTCTGTCTGAGCCACTGATGGAACGCGACGGTGACGTACGGGTCGGGGGGGAGTTGCCCGGCCGGTGTGTCGTCGGTGGCAGGCTGCCAGTTCCATGCCCGGCAGACGGCCGCGAAGTCACCGTACTCTCGCCGCAGCCACTCGTGGAACTTGATCGTCGTGTAGGCCCCCAGTGGCAGCGCGCTGCACGGGCTGGAGTCGTCGGTCTGGTTGAACCCCCGCAGCCCGAACGGTGCAAGCTCCTTCGTCAGGAACTCGTAGGCGGCCACGTAGTCCTGCTTGACCGCCGGGTCCTCCCAGTCTGTGATATGCTCGTTCTTGAAATCGTCCGACGCGCCGGTGATGTTGAACGCGAAGGGCATCATCTGCACATCGGCCCAGGCGTTCATCTCGGCGGCCAGCGGGCTGCCAGCGCCGTACGGGCGGTCGCTGAGGAAGCCGAGGCGGCGCAGGAACTCCTCTCGAGCGACACTCTCGGGCGTGCCGAAACCCCCGGTGGCCGTCATGAGCGGATGGAAGCCGCCGCGGGTGGCGCGGGTGTGGGGGCTCGTCAGATTGGCGAAGGCGCGGGCGAGGACGTGCCCATCGCGGTCGAGCACGTCGGCCTTGAGCAGCCAGATCTGGCCGTCGAGGCCGACGGAGGGGAAGCTGAAGGGGACGGTGGCCGCCGCGGGCTTGCGGAGGAGGCCGACCTCCCGCCAGTACCGGTCCACGAGCGTGGCCCGCAGCGTGGCCCCGGTGGGGGCGTTCGTGAGCCTGATCTCGCCCTCCAGCGCCGCCGCGCGTGGGGCGCCCGCCGGGTGCTTGTTCACGATCTCCGGCGGCGCCACCCCCCGCTCGACGTTCACGAAGCCGCTGCCCCAGTCCACGGTCTCCCCGGCGCCGTTGAGCACCCACACATCCACGAACTGCCGCCCGGCGTCTGCGAACTGCAAGCCGTTCAGCTCGAAGTCGCCCCCGGCCTCGGGCACGGTGAGCGGCTGGGTGCCGTGCTGCGTGATCTCGCCCCACGTGTCCCGAAGCTGGAACTTCAGCGTCCCCGCGAACGCCTTCCCGCCGGGGCAGGCGAGTGTGACCGCAGGATGCTGGGGCGGGTCGGTGGCCACGGCGGCCAGCGTGCCATGGGGCGAGAGGCCCCGGACTTCGACGGCCGGCGCGCGCCCGCAGGCCAACCGGATCAGCTTGGCGGTGTGGCTGTACAGGTAGTCCGTCTCGACCCACATGTCGCGGCGCTGCTGGAGGTGCGGCAGCAGCGTCCGCCCGCCGTGATAGCGCTCCCAGTGGGTGCCGGTGCTGACCCACACCACCTTGCCCTGCCCGAACGGCGAGACCTCGACGCTGGCATACCTGAAGGGCTGGGCCTGCGGGGCCGAGGCCAGTACGCCACTGGTGTTCCAGTAGTTGAGCGCCGTGTAGCGGTCCTCCTTAGTGTTGGCGTACTGGCGCAGGCCGTCGTAGGGGATGCCGGGGATGAGTTCCGCCCCGCTCGCCGTGGGCTTGAGGCCCAGGAACTGGGGGTTGAAGGTAGGGGAGCGGTCGAAGAGGTCAATGACGACGATGCCCGCGCCGTCGTCCTTGACGCGACGGAGTATCTCGTACTGCACGTCCGCCGGGATGCTGCTCTCCTTGACCCGGCTGAAGACGAAGCAGTCCACGCGCCGGCGGCTCCGCAGGGCCCGCAGGAACGCCTCGCGGCCGGGGAACTCATTGGTGGACGGCGGGGCCACAAGCAGGGCGTCCATGGGGAAGCGGCGGTTCAGTTCGTGCAGGGCCGGCGGGGCGCTGAAGTTGGTGATGAACATCACCGTCGGCTTGCCGCCCACGGGCTTGTCCGCCAGGATGAGCGTGTGCGGCCAGACCTCGGCGATCCAGCCCAGGCCGCCGGCCACCGTCGGGCCGCCCTGGTCCGACTGGGGGTGGTCGTAGCCGACGGGAACGGCGGGCGCCGCACTGGAGGCGAGGAACAGGGCGAGGAAGAGGGCGACAGGGAGATGTCGAGCCGAGCGCAACATGCCGTTCCTCCTGCGGGTGGTTGAGGCGCAGGGGGAACTTCCCCCGGAACGGGGCCGGGACCTGCGGGTTGCTACCCCGCGCCGCCGTCCGGCGCCGGCAACGTGAACGTGAACGTGCTGCCTTCGCCCAGACGCGCCTTGACCGAGATCGTGCCGCCGTAGACCTCGACGACGTGGCGCGCCATGCGCAGGCCGACGCCCCAGCCGGGCACCTGCCCGGTGACGTACTCCTCGACCTGGATGAAGTCATCGAAAACCCGGTCATAGAACTCGTGCGGGATGCCGGGCCCGTTGTCGGCGACGGTGAAGCGCAGCCATCCGGCCTCGCCGGGCTCGACGCGCAGCGTGACGCGAACCGGCGTCTTGTCGGCGAACTTCACGGCGTTATCGAGCAGTTCGCCGAGCACAAACGCCAGGTGTTCGGCCCGGCAGCGCACGTGGGCGGCGTCCGGCGCAATCTCGACTGACGCCTCCAGCGTCTGCTCGGGGTGATGCTCCCGCACCCGCGCCAGGGCTTCGTCGGCAACCGCCGCGACATCGGTGTCCAGGAGTTCCGCCGCCAGCTCCGCTTCCGTGAGGTTCTCGAAGTCGAGGAGCTTCTGGATCAGGTCAATGAGCTGGCGAAGCTCGTCTTCCCAGACGGTGACGATGCGAGCCCATTGATCGGGGAGTTGGTCCGGGCTGAAGTGCTTGAGCAGGCCGAGGTAGCCCAGCAGCAGGGACAGCGGCGTGCGCAGCTTGTGGGGCACGGCGCTCATGAAGTTGGCCTGCACATTGTGGGGCAGGCGTTCATTGGTGACATCGCGGATGATCAACACGGCGCTGATGAGGGCGCCCTCGGCGTCGCGCAGGCGCGACAGGCGCGCATCGAGCAGCAGCGGCGGGTGGGTGTCGGCGCGCGAGATCTCGCAGGCGGTCACGGCGTCCGGATCGCTCTGCAGGGCCTCGGGGGCTACGGTGACCGTGAAGGGCTGCAGGACGTCGGCCAGCGTCTCGCCCTGCCAGCCCTCGGACGGCAGGTCGAGCAGCACGCTCGCGGCGCGGTTGACGCTCGTCAGGCGCCAGTTCTCATCGAACGTCAGGATGGCGTCACTCATGCCGGCGACGGCGGCGCTGAAGCGCTCCTGGCCCGCGATGCGTTGCCGCATGGCCTCCAGGTCGCAAGCATGGTCCACCAACCGTTGCTGTAACTCCAGCATGCGGCAGCCGACGCGCACGCGGGTGCGCAGTTCCTGGGGGTCGAAGGGCTTGACAATGTAGTCGTCCGCACCGGCCTCCAGCCCGGCGACGACGTCCTGGATTTGCCCCTTGGCGGTCAGCAGGATGATGTAGGTCAGGTGCGGCTCGGGAGCGGCCCGCACGCGGCGGCAGACCTCGACCCCGTCCAGCACCGGCATCATCCAGTCCAGGATGACCAGCGGCGGCGCGTCGTCTTCCTGCAGCATCGCCCAGGCCTCGGCCCCGTCGGCGGCCGAGACAACTTCATAGCCCCAGTCCCGGAGCGACACTTCCAGCAGGCGGCGGTTAATGCGGTCGTCTTCGGCGATCAGGATACGCATCAGGTCCCCTCCGTTCCCAGGGCCGCCAGCGCAGGACGCAGCAGCTCAATCTCGGCTTCGACCGCCGCACACGCCCCCTCGGCCGCGGCCAGGTTGCCCTCGCGGGCAAGCGCCTCCAGGCGCGCCGCCGCCGCCGTCGCGCGCGGGGCCGAGAACGTGGCCAACATGCCCTTGAGGGTGTGCGCCGCGCGCACCGCGACCTCCTGGTCGGCCTCCGTGGCGGCCTGGTGAAGCTGCGCAAAGAGCCCGGGGTAGTCCGCCTCGAACAGCTCAATCAGTTCGCGCAACACGTCGCGGTGCCCGCTGACACGCGCCAGCAGCGCCGTGCTGTCGAGCACGGGCGCGGCTTCCCCTTCCCGGATGAGCGCCGCAGTCGCTGTCTCCGGCATGAGGCGCGTCTCCGGGCCAAAGAAGCTCTCGACCTCCGTAATCAGCTCGTGCGGGCGCAGGGGCTTGGCCACATAGCTGTCCATGCCCGCCTTGAGGCAGCGCTCGCGATCGCCGGTCAGGGCGTGGGCGGTCATGGCGACGATGGGCAGGTGCTCCCCGGTGCCGCGCTCCTGCTCGCGAATGGCGGCGGTCGTCTGGTAGCCGTCCATCGCCGGCATCTCCACATCCATCAGCACCAGGTCGAAGTGTTCGGCCACCAGGGCTCTCAGCGCCTCGACCCCCGTGGCGACAACAGTGAGACTATGCCCGCGGTTCTCCAGGATGCTGGCGGCCAGGCGCTGGTTGACGAGGTTGTCTTCGGCCACGAGCAGGTGCAGTGCGCGGGGTCGCTCCCCCACTTTGTCGAGGTCCGCAGCGGATCCTCCGGCGGCGGCAGTTCCCTCTGCGCTCAGCACGGTGAGAATGGCGTCCAGCAGTTCCGAAGGCTTCACCGGTTTGGTCAGGTGCAGCCGAATGCCCGCTTCCTGGGAGCGGATCAGGTCCTGCTGCTGGG
>CAZZDO010000143.1:8512-11916 GCA_964653205.1 uncultured Armatimonadia bacterium
CGCCGGTTGGTGGCGTTGTCATCCACCACCAGCACGCGGAGACCCTCCAGGCCGCTTGCATCCACGGGCGGCGCCGCCGGAACGCCCGTCTCCAGCCCCAGCGTGACCGAGAAGTGGAACGTGCTGCCCTTCCCGACCTCGCTCTCCACCCAGATGCGGCCCCCCATTAGCGAGACGAGCTGAGAGGAGATGGCCAGGCCCAGCCCCGTGCCTTCGAAGCGCCTGGTGGCCGACCCGTCCGCCTGCACGAAGGCATCGAAGATGAGCCGCAGCTTGTCGGCCGGGATGCCGATCCCCGTGTCGCTGACCGCGAAGTGCAGGGCGACCTCGTCCGGGCTCCGGGAGTCCTGCGCGACGCTGACGAGCACTTCGCCCTGATCGGTGAACTTGATGGCGTTGCCGGTGAGATTGACGAGAATCTGCCGCAGGCGTCCGGCGTCACCGACGACGCGATCCGGCACCTCCGGCGGGACGTGCCAGGCCAGCTCCAGCCCCTTGCTGGCGGCGCGCAGGCCGAGGGTCTTCATGGTGTCCCCGAGGCATTCGCGCAGGTCAAAGGGCGCCGGGATCAGGTCCAGCTTCCCGGCCTCGACCCGGGAGAAGTCGAGGATGTCGTTGAGGATGCGCAGCAGGGAGTCGGCGGACTGGTCGGCGAGGCTCAGGTACTCCCGTTGGGTCGGCGTCAGTTCCGTATCCAGCGTCAGGCCGATCATGCCGATGATGCCGTTCATCGGCGTGCGGATCTCGTGGCTCATGTTGGCGAGGAACTCGCTCTTGGCGCGGCTGGCGGCCTCGGCGGCCTCCTTGGCCTGCTCCAGTTCAGCCTGGGCCTGCTTGAGGGCGCTCAGGTCCAGGTGTGACCCGGCCATGCGGTAGGGCCGGCCTGTCTCGTCGTGGATGGCGACCCCCCGGGCCAGGATCCACCGGTAGCCGCCGTCCTTGTGGCGCAAGCGGTGTTCGAGTTCGTACGGGGCGGATTGGCCGGACAGATACGCCTCGACCGTGGCCATGGCCCGGTCGTGGTCGTCCGGGTGCAGGCGCGTCTCCCACTCGGAGAAGTCGTCGGCG
The DNA here is from genome assembly GCA_964653205.1 of uncultured Armatimonadia bacterium. GTDB lineage: Bacteria > Armatimonadota > Zipacnadia > Zipacnadales > UBA11051 > JAJFUB01. The sequence goes on from CAZZDO010000143.1 coordinate 9,581, forward strand.
ATTTCGTCTTCGGCGTAGCCGATCATGCTCTTCCAGCGGGGGGAGAAATAGACTTTGTCGGTGCGCAGGTCCCAGTCCCAGATGCCGGCGTCGGTGCCCCGCACGGCCAGGAAGAAGCGCTCTTCGCTCTCGCGCAAGGCTTCTTCGGCCTGGCGGCGCTCCATGAACTGGCCGATCTGGCTGCCGATGGCCAACACCATGCCCAGCAGGTCCGCATCGGGCTGCACCGGTTCGCGGCCGAAGCACTCTACTGCGCCCAGCGCGCCCTCGCTGCTGGATATCGGGAAGCTGAAGGCCCCGTGCAGGCCCACCTGGGCCGCGGCCGCGGCGCGCGGGGTCGGCGTGTCATGGCCAACCGCGCTGACGGGAAGGGGTAGGCCGCTGGCCCACACCTGGCCGGGAAGGCCCTGACCGGCAGCCAGCGTGGTGGGCTGATCCAGAGCCGCGACGGCCGCCGGCGGGAGGTGCGGGGCGTGCCACGCGGCCATCCGTTGCAGGACCCCGCTGCGCTGGTCCACCCCCCAGATGGCGCAGTACTCCCAGTCCAGGCTCTCGCCGATGGCTGCCAGTAGGCCCTCGGTGGCGTCGCCCAGCGCGGCGGCGTCAGCCAGGATGCGCGTGATGGTGTGCTGCGCCTCCAGGCGCGCCTGGGCGGCAGCCCGGGCGGCGGTATCGCGCGCGGCGACGGTCAGCAGCAGGCTGCCCCCCGCCGCGATGAAGGCCAGCGCGCTGTTGAGCGACATCGGCGTTCGAGCGCTGCCATAGAGCAGCGGGGCCCCGTAAACGTAGCCCAGGGCGAAGGCCAGCCCGAGGACCGTGACGGCGGTAGCCAGGGCAGTGGTCAACTCAGCGGCGACGCGGCGGCGTGCCCGGAGAGCCAACAGCAGCAGCGCAATCCCGGCGATCAGGAAGCCCACTACGGTGGCCGTGGACATTGAGGTCTCCGGCCCCAGCCCGGTGAGGCGACCGGTGAGCCCGAAGAGCCAGTGCTCTGCGCCGAAGTCAAAGCCGGTGACGATCTTGCTGAGACGAAGCAACGCGACGAGGAGAACGAGGAGCGAACTGACGAGGGCGCAGATGGTACTGCCACGCCGCCCCCGTGGGAGGACAAAGAGCCCGACGGCCAGCACGATGAACACCATGGCCGTGGCGGGCGCGATGGACTTGTACTCCGGGCGCACCATGCCCCACAGCCGATGCCCCGTGCTGTACCCGACCAGCGCGGCCACGCCCACGCCCGCGCTAGCAGCGGCACATGCCTGCCCCAACACCATCAGCCAGGGCAATGACCTCCGCGCAGATGCCATGAGCCACCCCCTCTCAACTAACGCATACCCACTGCCGGCCCGGCCTACACCCCCCCACGATGCAGAACACTCCCTTTCGCCGTCCGGGCCCGCTCCCCCTCCCGGCGGCCTTAGCGGAAGGTCATCGTCCCGAAGTTCGCCAGGTCCTTGAAGCCGCCCTCCAGCGGCGCCCAGACCATCAGCTCCATCGTGGGGTTGTTCCGGCCCGGCGCGCGGCCCCGGCAGAAGCTGATGCGCCACTTATCGCCCGGCTTGGGCGGCGTGATGCCCAGGCCCTCGTACGGGATCGCCAACTCCACCATCCACGAGTGCCCCTCGTTCACATGCACCGCGCCGACCGCCCCGATGGGCCCCGGCCCGCTCTCCCAGTACTCGACTTTGGTGTTCGCTCCGTTCACGATCACCTGCCGGAAGGTCTTGCCGTCGCCGTTGGCGTCAATCCAGACCTCGATCTCATCGTCATCCCACGGCGGCCCGCCGATGATGATGGGCTTGTTGCGGTCGGGCTCGTGGCACGTGAAGGCGACGAGCAGGTTCCTCTCGTCGTACATCACCATGACTTCCGTCTTGGCCCGCGACACGCCGGTGCCGCCCAGCAGGAAAAAGTCCTCGGTCTTGGCCGCCTCGTGCCACATCTCTTCGGACAGGACGCCGTCAATGATGATCCCGCCCGGCGAGCGCGGCACCGTCAGCGCCCGGGGCTTCCGGTAGGCTTCGCGGAAGGCCTTGGGGTCCACGCCCTGCAGGAAGTCCCCGGTCACGGCGTCGTTGGCGGCCAGGATCTGCAGTTCCAGCCGGCGGTTGGCGCACACCCAGTCGCTGCCGACGCTGAACCACACCTGCCCGTCCCAATCGGCCGGGGCATACGGCTGCAGGTCGAGGGCGAACGTCGCCTCGGGCTTCTCGATGAGCGCCGTGCCCAGGTCCCGGGCCTCGTCGGCGACGGCCGACCGGCCCCAGTTCGGATACGGGGAACTGCACTCCCGGTGCAGCACGCCCGTCGCCAGCGCCACGCGCCTGGTGTAGCCC
>CAZZDO010000144.1:0-8862 GCA_964653205.1 uncultured Armatimonadia bacterium
CGGCGTGGGTGGATACGACGGTGTCGGACAAGGGCGGCTACGGGCCAATGGTGAATGCCGGCGGGGTGCTGATGGCCCTGCCCACCACCGGGGACCTGATTGTCCTCAAGCCCGACAGCGCGGCCCTCACGGTCATCACGCGCCTCAAGTTGGCCGACCCGGCGGTCTATGCCTACCCGATTGTGGCGGGCAACCGGATCATCGTGAAGGATCAGGACGCAGTCACAAGCTGGGTGCTGCCCTAAGACCAATCGTCCGGGAAGAACACATGTGGCGGCCCTGCGGGGCCGCCACCTTGTCTATCGGAGTGCGCCTGCCCGCCCTGCTACTTGACTGTCACCGTCACCGAAGTCCCCGTATTGCCCGCCACCGACACGGTCACCCGATAGGTCCCCGGTGTCAGTGTCGGCGAGCCCGTCAATCCGTGGTAGGCCCACCCCGTGCCGCCGACGACCTTGGTGTGGGTAGCGATCTGGGCGCTGTTGCGCGTCCAGACCCACTTGAGCGTCGAGTTCTGCGGGAAGTCGCTGTACTTGACCAGGCACATCAGTGACTTGGGCCGGGTGAAGGTCGTGCCCGGTTTCTGCGCCTCCCCGTTGACGACGCTCTCACAGACAACCACATGCGCCCCCGGCTGTTTGGGCGGGGGCGTGGTGGTGGAGCCGGCGCCCGTGCCGGTGGTGGCAGTGCCCGCGGCCGCGCGCACGGTGATGGTGCGCCGCGTGACCACGTTGCCGTTCACGGACACAGTCAGTTGGTACGCCCCGGGGATGACCGCCGTCTGCGATTGCAGCCCGTGCCAGTGCCAGCCCGTGCCGCCAAGGGTCTTGGTCAGCTTCGCCTCCGTCGCGCCGTTCAGTGTCCACAGCCACTCGACCGTCGAGTTCGCGGGCAAGTCGGTGTACTTCACGAGCGCAACCACGGACTTGGGGGCCGTAAACTGCTCACCGGGATTGACCGGCAGGCCGTCCACCACGCGCTCGCAGGTGATCACTTCGAGACGGAAGGCCGGGGGAGTGGTCGTGGTGCCGCCGGTCGTCCCTCCGGTCGTACCCCCGGTGGTGCCCGTAGTCGGGCCCGCGGTCGTGCCGCTGCCCGGATCATCCTGGCCGATGAGCACCGGGACCTGGCCGTTCACCGCCCGGTGCAGGGCGAAGCTGGCGGGGCTGGTCTCCTCGGTCCAGCGGTAGCCGGTGAGCAGGCTGCCGCGGGCGCCGAGCTTGAGGTAGGTCTGGAAACGGACCGTGTCAGGTTCGACGACACGGCTCCAGGTAGCGGTGAAGGCCTGCCCGCCGGGCTGCACTTCCCCCGTGATGGTGCCCGCCGGGGCCTGGGGCTGGTCGGCGAGGGTGAACGTGCCGGTCACACTCGTACCCGCGATGGCCAGTTGCACTCGGTAGGCCGGGGAGCCCCACAGGCCGGGCAGTGTCTGCGCCGCTGCCGCGCCCGCGAACAGCATCAAAGCCAAAATCGGGGCAGCCCCACGGTTGTGCCAGGCGTGTGCCATGATTGCCACCTCCATGGTCCTGCGGCAGTGACACTACTTGGGCGCCGGTGCCGGCACCGGCACCGGCTGGCCCTGCTGCGGCACCGGCGCCTTCGGGTCGTGATTGTACAGCGTGCACCACATGCAGCCCGGGGTCGTGCCTGCGGGCTTACCGCAATGTGGACAGAGTTCCGGCGGCCCGCCCACGACGACCTCGACCATCGCCTCCACCGGCCGCCGCAACATCACCCGTGGCTCGGTCTGGGGGTGGTTGGCGAATGGCGCCACCTCCAGCCGCACCTTGACCGGGTACTTGCCGTTGGCGGCCCAGGTGAAGCCACGCTGCCAGTCACGGTCACCGACGGACACCCCGCCCGGCTCCCAGTAGTAGTTCACCGCGACCCCCGCGCCCTTGCCGTAGAGGATCTTGATGATCTCGGCCATGCGCGCGAGGCGGTCGCCCAGCTTCCCGTCGAAGCTCTTGGCCGTGCAGACGACCTGCTGGCCCGCCTGCGGGCTCTTGGGGGTGTAGTAGATGACGAGGGGGGTGTGCACGACCTCGCTGCCGAGCTTGAGGTACTCAGAGGCCAGCAGATCGCGCTCCCAGCGCCAGGCGTCGCGGATGGTCGGCCAGCACTGGGCGAAGATCGCGTTGGCGACCCCCTCGTCGTGCATGGCGTTGGCCGCCCCCAGGTTGCGGGTCGAGGCGCGCTGGGCGTGTTTGTACACCCGCGCGTCCAGCCTGGCCTCGACCTGGTACTGGGCCACCATGTCGGCAAGCGTCAGCTTGATCCGCGGGTCCGGGTCCACGTCGCAGCGGCCCCACGCCGAGTAGATGCCCTCCATCAGGTCCCACGCGCCCTGGAAGCCCGCCGCCATGTCGTAGCCATTCAGCCGCGCCTGGGTGATGACCTCGGCCATCACCTCGGCCAGCAGCACCGGCCCGATCATCTTGAACGGGTTTAGCGCCCCGCACACATTGCTCATCGTCTGGAAGGCATCGTCCCCGCGGCCGAACGACTCCGAGGCGGCCTTGGTGCCGATGCAGAACACGATGAAGTTCATCGTGCTCTCGGCGTTCACCCACCCCGGGGTCTTCTCCATGACCTTGGCGACGAGACTGCCCAGCTTGTTCTTGAGCGCCACGCCATCGAGCATGACCCGCAGATAGGCCTGGCGTACGGGCCCGGCGTTGGCCATGTTGCCCAGGATGGCGGCCTCGGCGCGCCCCCGGGCGACCAGCCGCGCCACGTCGTCCGCCATGTCCGCCAGCTTCGCCGGGTTGCTCTTGAGCAGCTTGCGCATGTTGGACAGCTCGCCCCGGAAGTCCGCGTCCATGGGGATGCCGGTGAGCGAGCGCGACTTGAACAGGTCGCGCTCAAGGCGTTCGAGGTACTTGGCGACCTTGTCGCCGCGGCCGGCCCTGAGTTCACCTAACGCGTGGTCGGCCCACTGGCCCGCGGTGTTGGCGGTGCCCGCGGCGGTGTAGATCGGCTGGCCCTCGCCCATGTGGGCCAGCTCCGACAGGCCGGTGGCGCACTTGCCGTTGTTGCTGTAGAACAGCCGCCCCGCGCCCTTCTCATAGCCCTGGACGTAGGTCTGCGCCCCGCTACCGTAGAGGCCCTCGGCATACTTGGCCGTCGTCTGGGCGGTCACCGGGCCGTTGTGGGCGAGGTTGGGCACGGTCTTGAGTGATTGGAAGCGCTCCATGGCATCGGCGGCGTTCTCGACGCCCTTCATCAGTTGGTTGGGGGCATAGAGGTTGGTGCGGCCCAGGATCCTGCCAGCGTCGTCGCCGAACTCCTGGCGGATTAGGTTGACCATCTCGCCGCGGGCCTTCTGCCAGTGCGCCAGTTGCTGCGCCTCCGTACCCCCGCCGGGCCAGACCATCCGCATGTCGAAGTCCGAGGTCGCGGCGCTGAACGTCGTCCCGCTGATCCACGAGCCGACGCCCATGATGGGGTAGCCGGTCTTCTCGACAAACTTGCCGAGGACTTTCTGCATGCGCAGGTTCAGCGCGGACTGGGCGAACAGCGGAGCAGTGACCGCCGTCAGGGTGAAGCAGACCAGCAGCAGGGGCAGTGCACGACGAGTCCCCCGGGGCATGGGATGGCTCCTTCCTGTACTAACAACATCCTATGGTAGCAGTTCGCTGCCCGTTGCGTCACTCCCTGCTACACGACCACGCCTGCCTGGTCAATCCCCTTGACCTCTCCCCCCTCGTACGCCACCGCCCGCAGCCACGTGCGGCGCACCTCGCCCGGCTGCATCACCATCTGGTTCCCCCACTTGATGACTTCGCTCAGCGTCCCCGGGTAGCTGCTGAAGGGCTCCAGCGCCGCCACGTAGTTGCGACCCCAACTCGGCCCGCCCATCGTCCCGCCCAACGACAGCCAGTACCAGATGTGGGGGAACGTCGCCAGGTCCCACGACATCCCGAAGCCCACGCTGCGCCCGTGGTTCGTGATGCCATACCAGCCCTCGCGTAGTTCGGTCAGGAAGAGCATGTCCGACACGCCCTGCTCGGGCGGGGTGATGAGGCTGGCGTCCACCGGCTCGCCGTTCACGCCCGGCCCGACCGGCCAGGGGAAGTACGTGCCCGGCTCAAAGCGCGCGTCGTCGCCCCGGTTGGCATCGGCGTAGACGCGCTCGGCGGCCGCATAGACGCGGCAGGTCTCGTCCAGGAAAGGCGGGCCGAAGGCCGGGTGGTGGCCCCACATCAGGTCCATCGCCACGCGACCCTCGTTGATCGCCGTCTCCTCGATCTCCAGCACCGCGGCGCCGCGGCGCATGGTGAGCGTCTTCTCCAGCAGGAACGGCGTACGGACCGTCCGCACCCACAGCTTCACGCTGATGCACTCGGGCGTGTCTTCGAGCACGGTGTGCTTCCACGGCAGCCCCCAGACCTCGCCATGCTGCCCCAGCTCCGCCCCGTTGTACTCGCACTTGCCGCCGCCCTGGGGGAACAACTCCTGCCAGCCGCCCTCGTAGTATTCGGTGAAGGCCCCGCCGGGGAGATAGCTGCTGGGGGCGAAGGCGCCGGGCTTGCGCACGCCAGCGGGGCTGTGCCACATGAAGTCCGTGTCGCTGGGCTTGTGCAGGAACTCGTAGATGTCCGTGCCCTGGTCGAGCAGGATGGAAACGCGCAAGAGCTCGTTCTCGAGCACGAGCACGCGCAGCCCGCGATAGGTCAGCTCGTCATTGAGCCGGCAGCCGAAGTTGCGTTCGTGGGTGTAGAACATGGAAAGGCCTCCGCCGAAGGAAGTGCCCCTTCCGTTCGTGAGCCGGGGAAACGATTCCTGCGCCGGCGCAGGTGTTCGCGACACCCGGCGGAACCTCCGGTCATGCACCTGCTCAGCAAAGAAGTCTTCATCCCCGGCCGCGACGGCCGCCCGGTCTTCCCCGGCTTCGTCAGCTACATCAGCGCCGACGAGCCTGCCCTGATCCACCGCTCCGGCTGGTTGGACGCCTCGGACACGTATGACGACTTCGCCGACCGCCTCAGCCACGACAACGGAGCGACCTGGTCCGAGCCGGTGATGAAGCTGCAATCGCACGAGACACCCGAGGGGCGCGTCCGCTACGCCGAGAACGCCTGCTTCTTCGACCGCGACACCGGCAAGTTGCTGACCTTCTGCAGCCGCGGCCTGTACCCGCAGGGGCACATTGATGTGGACGAGCGCTTCGAGCTGACCGCCGACGTCTACGACCCCGCCGCCGGCACGTGGCGCGGCGAAGAAGTCGTTGACATGGACTTGCCGGGCGGGCTGCAGATCAGCTTCTGCTTCCCGATCAAGACCCTTAGTGGCAAGGTGCTCGTCCCGGCGATGACCATGCTGCTGGGCGACGACGGCGAGCCGATCCACTACCCCGGCTGCTGGGCCCCGGTGCATGCGAGCTTCACGCTCATCGGCCAGTATCAGGCCGACGGCCGCCTGCAGTGGACCGCCGGCCGGCCGGTGGACGTGGACATCGAGAAGACCTCGCGCGGACACTGCGAGAACACGCTCGTCGAGTTGGCCGACGGGCGCCTGGCGATGCTCATGCGCGGGGACAACAGCATGTTCCCCGAGCGCCCCGGCCACAAGTGGCTCGCCTTCTCGGAGGATGAGGGCCTGACGTGGTCGGCGCCGCAGCCGCTGGGCGGCACGGACGGCGGGCCGATCGAATCCGGCTCCAACGGCTGCGCGCTCGTGCGCTCCCTCACCGACGGGCGGCTGCTGTTCATCGGCAACCTGGCGATGGACGGCGAGCGGGCGAAGGCGAACTGGCCGCGCAGCCCGCTGGTCATCGCCGAGGTGCAGGAGGAGCCGTTCGCGCTGAGGCGGGAGACGATCACGGAGATAGACCGCCGGCAGCCGGGCGAGCCGCCGCTGACGCAGATGTCCAACTTCCGCTTCTATCAAGACCGGCTCACAGGCGATATGGTGGTATTCCTCTCGCGCTATGGCGAGAAGGACCCGGACGACTTCAAACTCGCGGACTACTACCGCTACCGGATGGCGCTGGACTGAGCCACCGGACCTGAGGGGGTACGACCGTGACCAACAGGCGGATGCTGCTCATCATCATCGGTGTCCTGGCGACGTTCACGATCGTCGTCGTCGCCGGGGGGCTGTTCATCGCGCGCCACCTCGGCCGGTTGGCCGAGGGCGCCCTGGGCGGGGGCATCGCCCACGGCGCGCCGCTCCCCACCGGCGACAAGATCATCACCGAGACGCAACTGACGCCGCTGTGGGTCGGCTACTACCGGAAGAACCTCAAGCAGGCCTACGACCAGGTGGGCAAGCGCGACCCCAGGTGGGACCGGCAAGCAACTGAGCTGATGGAGGCGACGGCGAAGTTCGCCTGCAATGCTCACGGTGCGCCCAGCATGAAGGACATGCTGCCGATGGCGCGGGCGCTCCAGAAGGCCGGTTGCGATGATCCGCTGATCCAGTCGCTCATCGGCGATGTCCTGTACTTCAATGACCGGAGCACGGAGGCCGAGCCGATCGTGCGGGGCAGCCTCGAGGGACTGAAGGCACGCCGCTACCCGGCACTGTGCCTGGCGTGGGCGTATCTGGACATGGCCCGGCTACACGGGGAGGCCGGCAGCAAGCTGGAATCGGCGGAGTTCAAGTGGCGCCCCCTGGCCATAGACGCCTACGTGACGGCCGCCGACGCCAAGAATTTCGGCCCCCAGGAGCAGCGCCCCCTGTGGTGGGAAATCCGTAACCTCATGGAGAACGAGTTCCGCCGCTCCCAGGCCACGTTCGTCAACACCATGAAGGCCCGGCCCAACACTGACCCGTGGCTCCTCCGCATGGTCTGGACCAAGCACAACTATGACTACGGATGGTTCTATCGCGGCACGGGCTTCATCAGTGACGTCAAGCCGGAGGACTACAAGGAGTTCGAGAAGGGCATGGGCTTTGCGCGGGGCAACGCCGAGAAGGCCTACGCCGCCCATCCAGAGTATCCCGAAGCCTGTGTCTACCTGATGGACATCGCCAAGACCGGCGCCGTACGCGGCATGGACTCAGACCGCACGTAGTTCGATCGCGCGGTCGCCGGGCAGTTTGACTGGATGCCCGCCTACTACGACTACATTTCGGCGCTGCAACCCCGGTGGGGCGGGTCGCACCAGGCGATGCTGGCCTTCGGCCAGGCATGCGTGGACACGGCTCGCTTCGACACCGACGTGCCGAAGATCTACTACGAGGTCATCCTGACCATCGCCGAGCACGACCGGGAGGACTCGATCTGGCAGAAGCCTGAAATCTGGCCGCCGCTGCAGACGTACTGCGAGGGCAAGCTGGCATGGCTCATCAAGAACGACCCGAAACAGGTGAAGCCGGGGCGCACCGTCTACGCCCTGATCGCGTGGCGCTGCAACCACCCGGACGTCGCTCGCCAGCAACTGGAGGCCCTGCAGGGCCAGATTGACAAGCCGGTCTTCGACGCCCAGTGGGCTGAGCGCGCCGAGCTGGTCGTGGGGATGATCTACGGCCTCACCGGCGCCCACAAGGAGCAAGTCCAGCAGGCCGAGAACCTGTACACCGCCGAGAAGACAGACGAGGCCCTGGCCGCCTATGAGGCGTTGCTAGAGACCGAGACCGACAAGCCGGCGCTCTACTACCTGCGCGACCGCATCCAGTCACTCAAGTGGGAGAAGCAGTTCCAGGCCAACGAGTGGGTGAACTTGAACCCCACCCCCGACCTCGTCGGCTGGGACATCTGGCAGGGGAAGTACGAGCCGCTGCCCGACGGCACGGGCTTCATCATGTGGCCGGGCGACAGCTTCGGGCTCATGTCCTGCATGATGCGACCCGGGCACTGGTTTGAGATCCGCTGTGATGTGGAGTTCCCGAAGGGGAAGGTCAAGGGCATCGAGGCCGGCTTCATCGTGGATATTCCCCTCACGGCCAACCCGTACTATGATAGCTGCCGGATCATCCGCGAGCCGCCTGAGAGCGTCTTCGGCTCGGGCTGGGACCCGTGGCGCGAGAAGGCCCTGTCGGCGGTGCCGCAGAAGTTCCGCATGCGCCTGATCCAGTGCGAGAACCGCGTCACGATGTACCTGGACGACCAGGCGGTGCTGCAGGATCAGCAACTGAGCGACCGCGGCTTCCGCTTCCAGGGCCCGCACCATGTCGCCATCGGCGGCGAAGTCTGGCCCGACCCGAGCAAGCCGGTCATCTACCGCCACATCCAGATCCACAAGATGAGCGGCGACGCCGTGAAGAGCAAACTCGTAACGCCGTAAGGAGAGACCTTCATGAGCAAACTGGCAATCAATGGCGGCGCGGCTGTCCACACCACCGGCTGGCCGGGCTGGCCGCCCAAGGACCCCGGCTATCTGGAGAAGCTGCAGGCCGTGCTGGACAATGGCATGTGGGGCGTGGGTGGGCCGATGAACGCCGCCCTGACCGAGGAGTTCAAGCGCGTCAGCGACGCCGAGTACATCGTCCCCAACACCAGCGGCACCATCGCCCTGGAGCTGGCGCTGCGGGCGCTCGACGTGGGCGCGGGCGATGAAGTCATCGTGCCGCCCTACACCTTCATCGCCACCGCCTCCTCGGTCATCTCGGTGAACGCCATCCCCATCTTCGCCGACATCAGGCCCGACACGCTATGCCTGGACCCGGAGGCGGTCGCCGCGGCCATCACGCCGCAGACGAAGGCGGTCATCGCCGTCCACATCGGCGGCATGCCGGCGGACATGAACGCCCTCAAACAGCTCTGCGCCGACCGCCGTCTCAAGCTCATCGAGGACTGCGCCCAGGCCCACGGCGCCGTGTACGAAGGCCGCAAGGTGGGCGCGGTCGGCGATGCGGGTGCGTTCTCCTTCCAGTCCTCCAAGAACATCACCGCCGGCGAGGGCGGGATCGTGA
>CAZZDO010000144.1:8962-11810 GCA_964653205.1 uncultured Armatimonadia bacterium
GCGTTCTCCTTCCAGTCCTCCAAGAACATCACCGCCGGCGAGGGCGGGATCGTGACGACCAACGACCGCGCCACCTACGGCAAGGCCTGGTCGTACATGAACGTCGGCCGCGTGCCCGAGGGCGGCTGGTATGACCACCGCGTCATGGGCATGAACTACCGCCTCACCGAGTTCCAGGCGGCGCTCATTCTGCGGGGCATCGAGACCTATGAGGACCACATGGCCCGGCGCGACGAGAACGCCGCGCGCCTGCGGGCGCGCCTGGCCGGCATCGAGGGCATCGAGGCCCAGGCCTTCAGCCCCGGCGCCGAGCGCTGCGCCTATCACCTGTTCATCTACCGCTACGACCGCGACGGCTTCGGCGGGGTGTCGCGCGACAAGTTCGTCGCGGCGCTGGCGGCTGAGGGCATTCCCGTGGGCCGCGGCTACAACCCGCTGTACCGCGAGGGCATGTTCACGGCGGGCTGGGACCCGGCCCGCTGCCCCTTCGCCTGCAAGGACTACCACGGGCACGTGGACTACACGCAGGTGGACTGCCCGGTGTGCGAACACATCTGCACCGACGGCTCGTTCTGGATGGGCCAGAGCACGCTGCTGGGCACGGCGCAGGACATGGACGACATCGCGGACGCGATCATCAAGCTCCGCGACCACCTTGACGAGCTGAGGGACTGAGGACCTCATGCGACTGGCGACAGCCGAGCAGATGCGCGAGATGGACCGGCGGACCATCGAGGAGTACGGGCTGCCGGGCCTGGTGCTGATGGAGAACGCCGGGCGGGCCGTGGCCGACGCCGCCTGGGAGCTGCTGCCCGAGGGCGGCGGCCGCGTGCTCATCCTCGCCGGCAAGGGCAACAACGGCGGCGACGGCTTCGTGGCCGCGCGCCATCTGGCCGCTGTCGGCGTCGAAGTCGCCGTCCTGCTTTTCGCCAAGCTTTCCGACCTCTCCGGCGACGCCGCCACCAACGCCCGCTACGCCGAAAAGAGCGGTCTGACCATCATCGAGGAGCCTGACGACGAGACTGTCGTCGGCGCGATGGAGCTGGCCGATGTGATCGTGGACGGCCTGCTGGGCACGGGGCTATCGGGCGAGGTGCGCGGGCGCCTGCGCGAAGTCATCGAACTGCTCGATTTCGCGACCGTCCCCATCGTGGCCATTGACATCCCCTCCGGTCTCGACGCCAACACGGGCAAAGTCCTGGGGGCCGCCGTCGAGGCTGAAGTCACCTGCACCTTCGGCCTGGCCAAGCCGGGCCTCGTCCAATACCCCGGCAAGGCGCATGTCGGCGAGTTGCGCATCGTGGACATCCAGCTCCCGCCGGCCTTGCTTGACGATCCGGCGTTGACGACCGTCCTGACCGAGGCAAGCGACTGCGTGGCAATGCTGCCCCCGCGCCCGCCCGATGCTCACAAGGGTGACACAGGCCGGGTGCTCGTTGTCGGCGGCTCGCCGGGGCTGACGGGTGCCCCGGCCATGACGGGGCTCGCCGCCGCGCGGGCGGGGGCCGGGCTCGTGACGGTCGCCATCCCGGCCTCGCTGCACCCGGTCTTGGCCGCGAAGCTGACCGAGGTAATGACGCTGCCGCTACCGCCGGGCGAGGGCGACACGATCGGCCTGCAGGCGCTGGATGCGCTGCTGGAGGCGGCCGTGCGGGCGGACGCCGTGGCTCTCGGCCCGGGGCTGTCGCGGCAGGGGCAAGTGGCGGAACTGGTCGAGGCGCTCGTGCGCGAAGTGCAGGCACCGCTGGTGCTGGACGCCGATGGCCTCAACGCGGTGGCCGGCCGCGCGCGGCTGCTCCGCGACCGCTCGGCCCCGCTGATCCTCACCCCTCACCCCGGCGAGATGGCCCGCCTGCTGGATCTGGCCATCGAGGACGTTCAGGCGGACCGCCTGGGCCTCGCCCGTGCTGCCGCCGAGCGCTTCGACGCCGTCGTCGTGCTCAAGGGCGCGGCCACGGTCATCGCCGACCCCGAAGGCGAGGCGTGGATCAACCCCTTCGCCAACCCGGGCATGGCCAGCGGCGGGATGGGGGACATCCTCACGGGCATCATCGCGGCGCTGGCGGCCGGCGGGGCGGACCCGCTGGCGGCGGCCGTCGCCGGGGTGTACCTCCACAGCCTCGCCGGCGAGATTGCCGCCGAGGACATGGGCCCGCAGGGCTTCCTCGCGCTCGACGTGGCCGGCCGCCTCCCGGCCGCGTACAAGAAGCTGCTGGAGTAGTCGACTCTCCCTCCTCAGGCGCAAACGGGGCGCCTCCAGCCGGAGGCGCCCCGCTGATTCCCCCGCCAAGACGGACCCTATTTCACGATCTCCCCGCAGATGATCTTACTGGTGGAGCACAGCGCCGGGTCCCCAGGACGCAGGCGGTACGCCGCCCCCAGGTACTGAGCCATGCGGCTGGGGAGTTTGACCGTGAACTGGAACCGGCCGGTGCTGTCGGTCTTGGTCAGCGCGATCCGCTTCCAGTAGTGCGGCTTGTTCTGGTTGGCGCTGGGTGACAGCAGGCACAGCTCAACGGACTTGTTGGCCATCGCCGCCCCGGTGGCCGGCACGGTGAGCGTCCCCACAAACGTGGCGTCACTCGGATCGTCCAGATCGCACTGCGACTCGATGAACTGGATCTTGGGCGGGATGACAGCAGTGAGAAACGCGCCGGTGGTAACCGTAGTGGACGGCGAGCCCTCCGGGAGGTACATCATCAGCTTCCCCGACGGCGTGCTCTTGGTGGCCGGCACCCCGCTCTTGGAGGGCTTCGGGTTGGACTCCGGGGTACCCGTGGCATCGGGGACGCTCTCGGCCTTTGAGTGCTTGAAGGTCTGCGTCTTCCAGTGGTCCACCGAGCCGCAG
>CAZZDO010000145.1:0-11802 GCA_964653205.1 uncultured Armatimonadia bacterium
CCGCTGCCTGACGCCCCGACGATGAACGCAAACTCCCCGCGCCCGATGTGCAGGTCAATCCCACGCAGGGCCCGGGTGCCGTCGGGATAGACCAGGCCTACCCCTTGCATATGAATCATGTGAGGCGTCTCCGATGGTGGCTGCGATGTCTGCTACAGGTAGTCTGCAAGCCTCAATTATAGCACTGGTTCTCGTGACGTGGCAATTCGTTCTGGAGGCTTCATGTGTTCTATGGTGCTTTTCTGCTATGTTCATTTCCCCAGAGGAGCGTGTACGCCGGGGGTCGTCTGCGGCGGGTTACGGCCCCGTAGGCCCGGTCAGCGGCGCCGTCCGGTCAAGCACACGGAGGCCACGGTGCAGTCGGCGCAGGGAGCGGTGGCCCCGCAGAAGCCCTGACCGAAGAACCACAGCGTGCGGTCGAAGTCGGCGGGTGTGAGGGCCTCGGGGCGTTCGGGAAAGCCATCCTCCCGGCAGAAGCGGACGACCAGCCGGCGCAGGAAGTGATAGGACAGGTCGCCGAGACCCGGGTCGCCGTACCCATGCAGCAGCAGCCCCGTGCGTGCGATGAGCCGTGAGATATGTACGTCAAACGCGCAGAAGTAGTCTGAGAACTCGCTGAGGGCGAAGTCGCGCGTCTTGAGACCAATGCCCTTCACGCCGAGCAGGGGGTCTTCGAGGAAGCCAGTGGCCCAGTGCCCCTCGGCTACGGCGAAGTACTCTCGCCACGACCAGCCCAGTTCGGCCCACCGGTCGCGGAACTCGACCATTGTCCGGGCGCCTTGTGGCCAGAAGCGATAGCCGAGGTTGCGCAGCATGCGCTCAGCGCTGCGGATGGTCAGCTTGCCGGGATGCGCGAGCCGCTCGCGGAAGTGCTCGACCCTTGGCTCGTACGTCTCCCCGGACATCTGTCGTTCCAGCAGCGCGGCCAGAAACCGCTGGAAGATCTCGAGTTCACCGGCTTCGGCCCGCCACTGATGCACGCACTGCTTGCAGTAGTCCACCCACTCGCCGACAGTCATGGTGCGCCCATGGTAGGCCACCGGCACCCGCCGCATGGCGGCGATGAGGTCGCCCACCGCCGGCGCGCCGATGGTGACTCTCGGCGTCGGCATCACCGCGTCTCCTCCAGCCGGAACCACCTTGTCTGCCCGCGTTCCATGTCCACCTCGACCGTCGGCGTCCGCGCCGCGATGACCCGGCCGCTGGTCAGGTCCGTCACCTTCGCCGGCCGCTTCAGGCGCAGGACCTTGTGGCCGGGGAAGAGCGCGTGGATCGTGAGGAAGTGCTGGCTGGCATAGACGGCATCGCCCGGCGGCGCGGTCGTCCAGCAGCCCGCCCACTCGGCGAGGTTGTGCGCGAAGCCCGCGCCGATCCACGGGCTGCCGATGAAGAGGCTCTTCCACGTCCCGAAGTCCCGCGCCGCGCAGCCGACGGCCGGGCTGCCCTCATAGGTCGCCAGCGTTGCCGCCTGCGGGTCCACGACCTGCAAGGCGTTGGCCGGCGCGGCCGGGGACATGATGACCTCATCCTCGAGGCCCTTCAGGAGTGGTAGAGCGGGCGTCTCGCCCGCCTGAGCCGTGGGCGGGCGGGACACCCGCTCTACCCCATCAGTGAGCGCCGCCAGCTTCAGCCCCGTGATCTCCGACGCCATCTTCGCCGCGTCGTCGCTGCCGATGATCCCCGGCGCATGGACAAACGCCAGCAACTTGCCCCCGCGCTTGAGGCCCTCGATGGCCTTCCGCTGCTCGGGCGTGATGACATAGGGGTTCAGGAAGAGATACGCCTTGTGGTCGGGCAGCTTCATCTTGCCCAGGTCGGACTGCAGGTAGAGCCGGTACGGCACCCCCGCCGTGTTCAGCTCCTCAATCTGCTGCAGGATCCCCTGGTAGCGGTACTGCCCGCCGTAGCGCATCCGGATGAAGCTGTCGCTCTCCTCGGAGACGAAGACGGCCAGGTCGGCCTGCGGGGCGTCGGTGTCCTGCAGCTCCATGTTGAACGCCCGCGTCGCCTCGCCGATGCCGGCCATGATCTGATCGTCGGCGAACCACCCGCCGCTCATGTCATACCACCACGTGCCCAGGCCGAAGGCGAGCATCATGCCGCATTCGCGCCGCACCATCGCGTTGTGGATGTCGGCGGTTTCGGCGCGGCCCCACGAGAAGTTCTGGTCGGGCTGATTGGGCACCGAATGCCACGAGCGCCAGTCCTGTTCGGTGAGGTACATCTTCCCGTGCAGCGTCGTCGAGCCGAACACGTTGCGGACGGCGCCCTGGCAGCCGGCCATGCGGATGGCGTAGGCGGCCGGACCGGCGAGGTAGTCAATCGCGTCGGAGTTCAGGAAGCGCCCCAGCGCGACGTGGTTGGGGCTGTTGCACGTGATGTCCTCATAGTACGTGCCGCAGATGATGGGCCGCTTGCTTTCGGCCTTGAGCAACCCGGCGAGCGCCATGATGTTCTCGGCCACGCCCTCGGAGTAGAAGCGCTGGTAGTCCGAGACCTGCCGCTCGGTCTTCGGGTCTACGAAGACGCGGTCGGCCCAGAGCTTGTCCATACCCGGTACTTGCGCGTCCATGGTCGTGACGTGGGGGTCGTTCCACGCCTTCTGGAAGGGCTCTTCGCTCCAGACGATCGGCCCGTCGGGCGAGGTATGGTAACGGTGGCTGAGCCACTCGCGGAAGGCGTTCTGCGCGCCGGGGCAGTAGTCGGCCAGGTGCAGGTCCGACGGGTTGAAGCTGGCCCACTGGAACCACTGCCCGTCGTTGAAGCCCGCGACGTGATAGCCGATGACAGCCCGGCCGGGAGTGCTGCTCTCGACATGGGCTACGAGCCGCTTGAGCGTCGCGGCCACATCGGCGCGCAGCTTGTGCGAGACGAGGCTCGGGGCGAGGCGCTCGCCCTCTTGCGGGTCTTCGCCCCAGCGCTTGGGGTGCATCCAGACGATCGCCTTCTGCCCGTCCTGGTCCTGGGTCACATGGTCGGGGTTCTCGGCGCCCCAGGCGGGATACGGGTCGCAGCACATGTAGAAGATCACATGGGCCTGCGGGTCCACGCGCAGCACGCGCCAGATGATGTCGTCCACGACACTGAAGTCGTACTGGTCCTTGCCCAGCCACGGGCCCTTCGCGCCGTAGAGGCCGTTACCCAGCACCAACGGGGCCAGATAGACATGCACGCCGACTTTCGCGAAGTCGCCGATGTGCGTGCTACTGAAGAACCCCGGCCCGCCGAACGCGCTCACATACCATGCGAAGGGGGTGGGCTTGCCGTCCACGATGAGGCGGGGCCGCTCGCCGCGCCCCTCGACCTTCGCTGTCGCTCGCGGTCGCCTGGCGACCGTCGCCTCCAACTCCGGGGTCAGCGGCGGCACGACTTCGGGGGTGGGCGGCTCGTAGCGCGGCTTGGGTTCGTCGCCGGCTTCCTTGACAGTGAAGTCGTCCCAGTACAGTTCGGAGGGCAAGAAGGCCTGGATGCAGTGAATGCGGAGGTGGTCAAGGCCCTCGCGGATGGTGACCTTGACCGTGACCTCCTGCCAGACTTTGGGGACGAAGGTGGCGGTGGTGGTGCCGAAGGTGTTGGGCAATTCGTCGGCGCTGCTGCCCGGCTTGTGTTGGGTGACCATGAAGTAGACGCCGCGGCGCACGGGCTTGACCGGGTAGATCCAGGCCGAGACGCGGTAGGTCTTCCCGGCGGTCACAGGAATGTCGCTGCTGTCGAGGGCGGTGTAGCCCGTGGCGCCCATGCGCTTGACGCGGAAGGCCTTCTGTCCGCCGTGGACGACCGCGCCGGTCCACTCGAAGTCGCCCTGCCCGCCCTCGCCGGTGCGCCAGGACCAGCCCTCGGGCTGGTCGCCGGCGCCGGTCTCGAAGCCGGCGTTGGGGACGGGGGATTGGGCGAAAGCAACACAGTTCGCGAGCAGCAGCAGAGCGATGAAGCAGACGGTTCTCATGTGGGTTCCCATGTCTGGTAGTGGCACTCGTCAGCAACGGCCGGCCGGCTGGCAGCCGGCCTCTCCAACATCAGTCCCGGGTTCCGAGTCCCGGCCGTTACTCGAACTTCACGCTCACGGTCTGGCTCGTGTCCGGGATGGCCCCGCCGGCGATGGCGGCCCGAAACAACACCGGGTAGCCCGTGCTGCCGTCGAACTTGGTCGTCCCCGGCCCGAGCTTCACCTGCGCCGCCCATTCGCGCCCGTCGCCCGCGCCGACCTTCAGGAGTTGCACGTACGGCTCCCGGTTGATGAGCACCGGGCTGTAGTTTGACCCGCCCAGCGCCTCGACCGTCACGTCCAGCGCCGGCTTGTCCAGGAACACGCGATAGAGCAGTTCGTCCCCCGCCTTGAGCACCGGGGGCAGTGGCGCGCCATCGGCCAGCGTCACGATCAGACCGTCCACCGGCCGGCGGACGAGCTGCAGCCAATCGTACGTGAACTTCGGCGTGCCATTCCTCCCGGGGGCGGAGATGGTCAGGAAGACCTGCTTGATGCTCCCGTTGACGAACCCCTCGTTCACATAGTGCGTATCCACGGTGTAGATGCCGGGCTTGATGGTGTGCACTCCGCCGCGGCAGGGGATCTTGCCGGAGCTTTCACCGAAGCCCACGACGGCCCAGCGATAGCCCTCCCCCTCGATCTTGCTGATCTTCACCTGGAAATACCGGTACTGCGGGTCGGCGGGGAAGAAGTGCGTCATGCCCGCATAGCCCTCCGGCGCGGTCGAGGCGACCTGTAGGGCGGGGCCTTGTGCCCCGCCCACAACCTGGGCCGACAGCTTTTCGGCGTTCAGCACCCACTTGGTGTCCTTGCCGTCCCAGTTGTACTTCGGCGCGGTTTCGAACTTCGTGAAGTCCTCGCGCCAGAGCGCGGGCTGCCCGTCGGTTTCGCTGGCGGGGGCCTTGAAGGCGATGGCCGGCCCGGCGGCCGACACGATCTTGACCGGCGTGACGACCCCGGAGCCGGGCTTCTCGTAGGCCTCGATCTCCCGCACCGTCGCGTCCTTCGTGCCCGGGCCGTCGCGCACGCCCAGCACCGTCATCCGCAGCTTGAGGGTGGACATGGCAGGTCCGAAGTTGTGTTCCGCCACTTCCTGCTCGTTGCCGCGCACCTCGGCCACGAACGTCCGGCCATCGGGGCCCTGGAACTGCAGGTCGTAGTCCTTCACGTTCGGCGTGTACACGACCACCCGGCCGATGTTCTTGGCCTCCGGCAGCGTGATCTCCAGCCACGAGGGCTTGTCGGTGTGCGACAGGTTCCACCCCAGGTCGTCGGTGATGCCGTTCATGGCGTAGTAGTAGAACTGGTGGAACCACGGGGCGTAGGCGCCTTCGGAGGCCCGGGCGCGGATGCCCAGGGAGTTGTGCAGCAGGTTGCCGGGCTTGACGCCGGCGGCCTTGCGATCGGCCAGTTCCTTCTCAACGGTGGCGATGGTCGGCAGGCTCCGCCCCGCCGCGCTGGTGCTGTAGATGTGCGCCTCACCCTCCGCGAACTGGTCGGTGATGACGCCATTGTTGACCTGCACGCTGCGCCCCTCGCTGACGACGGTCACGCTCCGCATCTTGGCCAGCCCCGGGTCGCTGATCTTGGCCGTCCGGCGGCCGGGCTTGTGGTTGACGACAATGACGTAGGTGGCCCCGTCCGCTGTCCCGCTCCACGCGATCATCTCCGCATCGGCCTCGATCTTCGGCTTCGCATTGGGATTCGCCAGCGCCGGTTCCAGCAGCCGCACCTCCCGCCAGATGTGCGGCAGGCCGTAGCGCAGCTCGATCTCGGGCATGAAGAAGCAACTGGTGTAGCCGGTGAAGCCCCGGCAGCCATACGCGAGGGCCTCCAGATACTGCATCCGCATCGTCCGGTATGAGTAAGGCGGGGCCGTGCCCCAGGCAGTGGTGAAGTGCGCCTCGCCCGACGAAGCCCATGGCGTGACCATGAGCCCGTGGCCGCGCCCCATCACCTCGTGGCAGCGCTTCATGAAGTTTGGCATGTACTCCGGCTCGGGCGAATAGGGATCGGGGTTGAGCACATCGCAGGCGCGGTAGCCGTGGGTCACGATCCCGTCGAGCGTGTCGTTGGTGATCGTGACCGGGTGGTACGGGTCCAGCTCCTGCATGACCCGGTACATGGCCTCCATATACGTGGAGCGGGCGTTGTTGATCTCCGGCTCGTCGGCCAGGTAGTAGCCTACCAGCCCCGGCTCGTCCTTGACGGAGTTGACGAGTTGGCGCAGGTAACCCAGGAACTCCTCGCTCGGTTGATCCTGCTTCGTGATCTCCTGGTGCAGTTGGATCTTGCTGTCGCGCCACCAGTTGAAGGTGTAGTACATCCGGCCCGGCTCGATGCTGACGATGGAGTAGATGCCCTTGGCGAAGTTCTCCCGCACGGGCTTGGGGTCGGCGCCGGGCAGCACCACCGGCGTCACGAGGTCCTGCAGGGCGACGACCTCCGGGCGCGGGTCGTCCAGCGGGACGCCGCCATACCAGCCAATGAACACATGCGGCTTGCCGTTGAGCAAGAGGTTGCCCTGCTCGTCCACGCGCACTTCACTGCCGGCAGCGGGGATGAGTTTGCGGATGAGAGCGCTGGCCTCGGTGACGGCCTTGCCGTCCTTGTCCAGGGCGCGGACATACAGCTCATAGAGTCCGGCTGGCCGGCTGCCCACGTCCAGCTTGAGCGGCTCGGCCAGGTCCGCCGCCAGTGCCTTCCCCCGCAGGACGGGCATGCTCGCGGCGTCGTGGAGGGCGTACACGACCTGCGCGGTCTTGGCCGCGATGTCGGGGGCCAGTTGCACGCGGAATACCAACTCCGGCACGTTCTGGGTGGCGTAGATGTTCTGGCGGTAGTTCGGCTTGATGACGTCGAGCACGATGGGCTTGTATTCGCTGTCGAGATGCTTGACGGCGATCTTCAGCGGCGCCTCCGTGGCCGCGTCGAGCAGGCTGAGTTGAATGACGGCCTCGCGCGGGTTGCCGCTGAGCTTGATCGCGGGCAGCTCGATGGCAGCGGAGGCGCCCGGGCCGATCTCGTGCAGTTCGCTCTTGACCGGCGGCGTCTTGCCCAGGAAAGGCTGGGCGGTCAGCACGACCTTGGCGCCCTGCGGCGAGTTGTTCGTGACTGTCGTGTTCAGCCGCAGCAGGTGCCGCCCGCTGCCGTCGCCACTGACGGTCAGTTGCGGCTCGGCGAGGTTCCAGGCGAAGCGCCGGAAGTCCACGGTCACGCCCGTGAGCTTCCCAAACAGCTTCGGGGTGTGGAAGTTGCCCTTCAGCGGCGCCCACGTCGAGAGTTCGTGCTTCCCGCCCGCATAGCGCTCGCGCGTCACGTTGAAGAGCCAGTCGGCCGGCGCGCTCGGCGGCAAGTTCATCGCCGCGTAGGGCAGCCGCAGCTCCGCCCGCCACTGCTTGCCGGCGGCGTCTACCTTCGTGCCGACCTCCAGCGGGAACTCCCAGAGCTTGGCATGGACGAGGCCGTAGTCCGCGCCGGTGTCGTCATACCACGCGCCCTTCGTGTTGACCACGAAGTGATGGTAGTAGCGCCCCTCACCGGCGGGGTCGAAGAAGACCTCGACGCAGTCGTCGCCGTAGACATCCTGGTCGTGCTCGCTGTACCGCGCGACCAGCTTGTCGGGGGTGGGCTCGTCACACTCGACGCCGACGTAGAGCGCATCATCGTCGAAGAGCACCTTGAAGCGCGTCTGCACCTGCATCGGCGGGTTCTGGCCTTCGACGGCGGCGCTGGCCGAGACGAAGCCAGTCTGCCATTGGGCCTGCTGCCAGGCGGGCTCGTCGAGCACGCCGTCCAGTTGCACCGGGCCTTGCAGCCGCACGGCCGGGGTGGTCGGGGCGGCCATCGCCAAAGCCGCGGCGGCGAACAGACAGAGGGCGACGAAGAGAGCCTTGCGCATCTTTGCACCTCAGGGGAGTCGTGGTGGTGTATGGTTCGGCAGCGGGGGGAGGGGGTCCTGCCACAGCCGTAGGAGCGCGGGCTTTCCAGCCCGCGGCCGTTGCCGTTCCTCATGCGACACCGAAGGCCGCGGGCTGGAAAGCCCGCGCTCCTAACGACTATCCCCCCAACATGTGCCGCACGGTCGTCACGATGGCGACCTCGTTGAGTTGCTGCTGCAGCGGCGGCGGGGTGAGCAGGCTGTTGTTCTGGATCTCGCTCGTGACGAAGTTGCAGGTCTGGCGGATATCGCGCCACACTTCCAGGAAGTACTGCAGTTGCTCGCCGGTGTAGTTGAGCGGCTCGGCTTTCATGATGGGCCGCCCGCCGGGCAGCTCGTTCCAGGCCTGCAGGATCGCCTCCGCCACGCCGCGCTCGATCTCCTGCCGCTCCGCCGGCTGTTCGCCTATCCCGGCCGGGAGGATGATCATGCAGTTGCGGTCGCTGCCGACGAACTCCGTCTGGTGCAGGTCCAGCCACCGATCCCACTCGTACCGCTCGCGCAGCCGGTAGAGCCCCTGCATCAGCGACGACCGCAGGTGGCGGTTCGGCTCGACGTACTCGTGCTCGGATACCTGCTCGTAGACGATGCCGTAGCGGGTGGGCAGCGGGTCTTCCTTCGTGTCGTCCCAGATGCCTACGCGCTTCCACATCTTCCCGGTCTCCGGGTCCACCCCGCGCATCCAGGCCCAGAACTCCTCATTGGTGTACTGGCTGCCGTCCCAGGCCGTCACGGGCGCGGCCGCTGTGCCGGCCGGGTTGGCGTCGGGCATGAAGCACAACAGCGCCTCGGCCAGGAAGCGGTCGCGCTCCAGTTCGGTCGGCGTCCCGTCCAGCATCTTGCCGGTGAGCAGCTGGCTGATGACATTCATCTGGCCGGCGATGGGCGCGGGCTCGTGGGCATGCGGCTTGTAGAACGCGGCCTTGCGCTTGCCCTCGGCCGGGCGGCCGCGGTCGGTCACGGTCAGCATCCAGACCGGGCGCCCGGCGTACTGGGTCGTGTGCTCGACCTCCAGCAAGTCGGGGCAGTCCTGCTCCCACTGCCGCACCAGGCTGTCTACGTCGTCGGGATGGGACACCCAGTTGCTCATCATGGCACTCTTTCGCTCACCAATGGTCTGGCATGGTGTGGATTGCTGATGGTCACCTGTGGAGAAAACCCAAGGCCTATGGCCATGTCAGAGTATAGGTTTTAACATCTATATCTATACATAAATGGTCGTTCTCAACTGTCACGCATGGCAAAGTTGGTCACGCGCTGCCTGGTTTCAACACCTTTTTCCACATGCGCTTTCCACAGCCCTTCTCGTGCTCACCAACAAGCCCGAGACACACCCTTAGAGGACTACGCCGCCGCTTGCCGAACCTCCCGGAACACCACCGAGGGAGGCCCACGCCATGCCGGATGCCACCGTCACCCGAAACGTCCTCTTGCCGCCCGGGCCGGACAACCCCCGCAACTCCGAGGGGGCCTTCGTCGGGCTGGCCGACGGGCGACTCCTGTTCGCCTACTCGCACTTCACCGGCGGGGCGAACGACGACAGTCCCTCCTTCATTGCGGCCCGGCGCTCGTCCGACCGGGGCCGGACGTGGACCGCGCAGGACGAGACGCTGGTGGAGAATGTCGCCATGAACACCATGTCGGTGTCCCTGCTGCGGCTGCGGGACGGGCGCCTCGCCCTGGGTTACCTGCTGCGCCAGCCCCACCCGGAGAAGGGGCAGGAGCTGGCGTTCCTGCTGCGCTTCTCCGCCGACGAGGCGCAGACCTGGAGCGACCCCGTGTGCTGCACCTCGCCCCCCTCCTACTATGTCGTCAACAATGACCGGCTGGTGCAGCTCTCGTCGGGCCGGTTGGTCGTCCCGGCCGCCGACCACAAGTTCTTCGGCGGGAGCCGCATCGGCGTCGGCGATTGCCTCTGCTTCCTGTCTGACGACGCTGGCGCGACCTGGCGCCCCGGGGCCTTCGTGCCCCAGCCCGACTTCGCCGAGCCGATCAGCTTCCAGGAGCCGCTGGTCGTCGAACTGACCGGCGGCCGCCTGCTGATGCTCATCCGCAACGCCACCGGCTGCCTGTACCGCTCGTGGTCCGAAGACGCCGGCGAGACCTGGACGACCGCCGAACCCACCGACCTGCTGTCGCCGCTGAGCCCCGCAAGCTGCAAGCGCCTCCCGCAGACCGGCGACCTGCTGATCGTCTACAACGACCACACCAACGTCTCCGGGGAGGCCCGCGGCTACCGCACTCCGCTGGTGACGCGCCTGTCCCAGGACGAGGGGCAAACGTGGGTCAAGCCGAAGGTGCTGGAGGACGACCCGGGCGGGTGGTACTGCTACACGGCGATCCACCTGCTGGAGGACGCCGCGCTGTTGGGCTACTGCGCCGGGCAGCGCGCCACGGGCGGGCTGAACACAACGCAGATCACGCGCGTGCCGGTGGCGTGGCTCTACGACGGCTAGCCGCGGCACGGAGGGCAAGCGATGCACCAGTACTGGCGGCCGGGCGGCGAGCACTTCGTCGGCGACTGCATGCCCTTCTGGCATGACGGCGTGTTCCACTTGTACTACCTGCTCGACGAGCAGCACCACCGGGCCCGCGGTGGACTGGGCTGCCACCAGTGGGCCCACGCCAGCACGACCGACCTCGTGCACTGGACCCACCACCCGCTGGCCCTGCCTATCGAGCACGACTTCGAGGGCTCCATCTGCACCGGCTCGGCCTTCTGGCATGAGGGGATCACCTACGCCTTCTACGCCATCCGCTACCCGGACCGCGACCAGCGCCTGGCTCTGGCCACCAGCCAAGATGGCATCACCTTCACCAAGAGCCCCGACAACCCGTTCGCCTCGCCGGCCGCCGGCTATTCACCGAAGGACTACCGCGACCCCGTCGTGTTCCAGGACCCCGGCACCGGCCTGTTCCATCTCCTCGTGAGCGCTTCCCTCACGGACTACACGATCCCCGAGCGCGGCGGCTGCCTGGCCCATCTCGTCTCGCCCGATCTGCGCCGGTGGGAGCTGCAGGACCCGTTCCTGATCCCCGACTACATGGGCGTGCCCGAGTGCCCGGACTTCTTTGCGTGGAACGGGTGGTACTACCTGATCTTCAGCAACTGGGGCCTCGCGCGCTACCGCAGGTCGCGGTCGCCGCTGGGGCCGTGGGAGGCCCCGCCGGTGGACACGTTCGACGGTCCGCAGGCCGCCGTGATGAAGACCGCCGCCTTCGGGTCGGATCGCCGCCTCGGAGCGGCCTTTCTGCCCAGCCTGGAGGGCGACCGGGACGATGGCGCGCGGCTCTACGCGGGCAACGTCGTCTTCCGCGAGATCATCCAGGATGATGACGGCACGCTGTGGAGCGGCTTTGTGCCCGAGATGCTCCCCGCCGCCAGGCAGGCTCTGCGTCCGGAGATCGTCCCCGTCGCCGGTGAGGTTGAGACGGCGGGCGAGGCCATTGCGCTGCGCAACGCCGCGGGCCTCGCCGTCGCCGCCCTGCCGGGCGTCGGGCGGGAGGTGCGTCTCACGGCGCGGCTCACACCGACCATGCCGACGGCCGCCTACGGGGTCGCCGTGCGCGGGGAGGGCCACTTCGCCTCGGGCTATCAGGTCAGGCTCTCGCCGCAACTGCGCCGTGTTGAGATCTGCCGCACGAACGCCGGGCCGACGCCGGAGCCCTCGCGGAATGCGCTGCTCGGCGTGGACGGCCTCGACGGGCCCGTCACGCTGGACATCGTCTGCTACGAGGACATCGTGGATGTGTGCGTGGACGGGCGTCGGTGCCTCGTCGCGCGCCTGCCGGAACTGCGCGGCGGGACGGCGTTCTTGTTCGCCCAGAACGGAGCCGTGCGGGTCGAGGGACTGCAGGTGCAGGCTCATGGACT
>CAZZDO010000146.1:0-1394 GCA_964653205.1 uncultured Armatimonadia bacterium
CAGATCCAGCGTCCCCTCATACAGCGCCTTGCCCGTGATCGCCCCGATGACGCCCAGCGGCTCCAGCGCCTTCAGCGCCACGATGTCCGCCAGCCTGCTCACCCCGCCGCTGGCGATGACCTCGATGCTGACTGCCTCGGCGATGCTGCGCAGGCTCTCGATGTTCGGCCCGACCATCATGCCATCGGTGGCGATGTCCGTGCAGATCAGGCGCTGTACGCCGATGGCTTCCATCTCCCGCGCCAGGTCCACCGCGCTGATGTCGGAGGTCTCGGTCCAGCCGGAGACGGCCACCTTGCCATCGCGCGCGTCAATGCCGACGATGATGCGGTCGGCGAACTCCGCCAGCGCGGCCTTCAGTTGCTCCGGCTGCCGCAGGGCGCTGGTGCCCATGATGACCCAGTTCACGCCGAGCCCCAGCACCCGCCGCACGTCTTCGACCGTCCGCAACCCGCCACCCAACTCCACGGGGATACTGATGGCGTTGACGATGGCCTCGATGCTCGGCAGGTTGGCCGACTGCCCACCCATCGCGCCGTCGAGGTCCACGACGTGCAGGATCTCGGCGCCCTGCTGCTCCCAATGCCGCGCCATATCGGCGGGGCTGTCGGAGTAGACGGTTTGCTGGTCCATGTCGCCCTGGCGCAAGCGCACGCACTTGCCGTCGGCGAGATCAATGGCGGGGATGACGATCACGTACGGGCCTTTCGTAGTGGCGCGATTCATCGCGCCGCGGGCTGCGACAGCCGAACGACGGCGCGATAAATCGCGCCACTACTTCGTCTTCGCGTAACACAGACAATCCACCGGCTCGTCCTTGCTGGGCCGCCGCATCCAGCGCCGCAGTCGCCCCTCGAACTCCATCCCGACCTTCTCCATCACGCGCGCCGAGCCCGGGTTCTCGACATCGCACACGGCCCACACGCGGAAGACCTCCGGCTGGGCGATGGCCCAGTCCACGACGGCCTGCGCCGCCTCCGTCATCAACCCCTGGCCCCAGCAGGCCCGCGCCAGCACATAGCCGAGGTCCGCCTTGTAGTCGCGCAGCCCCAAGCCGATCATGCCGATGGCCTCGTCGCGCGGGGCGAGCGTGATGACCCATTCATACGCCTCGCCCGCCTCCCATGCCGCCACGCGGCTCTCCACGAACTTCCGCGTCTGGGCGATGTCGGTGTGCGGCGGCCAGGTCAGATAGCGCGTGACCTCAGCATCCTGCGCGTAGTTGGCGAAGATCGCCTCGGCATCGTCGAGGCGAGGGCGGCGCAGTAGGAGACGTGGGGTGCGCAGTTCCTCAGGCGGCGCCGTCACCCGTCCACCAGCTCCCGGAAGTTCTCCAGCACCTGCAGCCCCACGGCCGCGCTCTTCTCCGGGTGCCACTGGCTGGCGAACAGGTT
>CAZZDO010000146.1:1494-3812 GCA_964653205.1 uncultured Armatimonadia bacterium
CCCCAGGCAGATGCCCAGGAAGGGCTTGTCGGCCGCGATGGCCGCCTTGATGGCCGGCACGACGCCCGCGTTCTGCAGGTTGGTCATGCAGTCATCAAACGCCCCGACGCCGGGCAACACCACGCCCTCAGCCGCCGCGATGAAGTCCGCATCGGACGTGATCTCGACCTCGCAGCCGACCTTCAGCAGCGCCTTGTGGACGCTGCCGAGATTGCCCATACCGTAGTCAATCAGTGCGATCATGCTGTTGTGTTCCGTCTTCTCTCTTCCGTCTTCGCTCTTCTGTCTTGTCCTACAACGTCCCCTTCGTGCTCGGCACTTGCCCGGCCTGTCGCGCGTCGAACTCCACCGCCATCCGCAGGGCCTTGCCGAACGACTTGAACGCCGACTCGGCAAGGTGGTGGCTGTTGAGGCCCGACTGCTGCCACAGGTGCAGCGTCATGGCGGCATTGGCCGCCACGGCGCGGAAGAACTCGAGCACGAGTTCCGTGTCGAACTCGCCGGCCTTCTGCGTCGGGAAGCGCAGGTCGAACTGCAGGTAGGCGCGGCCCGACAGGTCCAACGCCGCGCCGACGAGCGCCTCGTCCAACGGGCACAGCGCCCAGCCGTAGCGGCTGATGCCCTTCTTGTCGCCCACGGCCTGCGCCAGCGCCTGCCCGAGCACGATGCCAACGTCCTCGACCAGGTGGTGGTCGTCCACATGCGTATCGCCCACGGCCTTGAGCTTCAGGTCCAGCAGCCCATGCTTGGCGATGTGGCTGAGCATGTGGTCAAGAAAGCCGACGCCGGTCTCGATCTCGTAGCTGCCCGTGCCGTCGAGGGACAGCCACAGCTCGATCTGCGTCTCTTTCGTCTCGCGCGTGATGCTCGCTTCGCGTGGCATGGTGGCGACCCCGCAGCTATGATTCACAGGATGTACAGGATGACGGCTAAGGATGAACAGGATGGACGGCGAAGGACTTGGGCTTGGGGAAGGCAGGAGTGGCTTTTCAGACAGAAAGAGCCGTTGCCGTCATCCTGCCCATCCTTAGCCGTTATCCTGTCCATCCTGTGAATGAGTCTCTTCGCCTACCTCAACCTTCGCTTCACTGCCTCCGCGTGCGCATACAGCCCTTCCCCCTCCGCCAGCACCGCCACGTCGGGCCCGAGGCTCTGCAGCCCGGCGTCGGTGGCGTACACCAGCGACGATTTCTTCACGAAATCCTCGACCGACAGCGGCGAGGAGAACCGCGCCGTGCCGTTGGTGGGCAGCACATGGCTGGGCCCGGCCGCGTAGTCGGCCAGCGGCACGCTCGTCAGGTGCCCCAGGCAGATGCAGCCCGCGTTCTCCACGAGTTCGAGCAGTTCCAGCGGCTCGGCCACCGCCAACTCCAGATGCTCCGGCGCGATGTCGTTGGCGATCTGCACCGCATGCTTCAGATCGGCCACGATGGCGATGACGCCATAGTCGCCCAGCGAGGCGCTGGTCAACTCCAGGCGCGGCAGGGCGGTCAGTTGCCGGTAGGCCTCGTCGCGGACGGCCTCGGCCACGTGGGCGTCGGGCGTCAGCAGAATCACAAGGTTGTCGCCGGTGTGCTCCGCCTGGGAGAGCAAATCGGCCGCCACCAGCATCGGGTCGGCCTCGCCGTCGGCGATGATGAGCGACTCGCTGGGGCCGGGGAGCGACTCGATCCCGACGACCCCGAAGACCTCCCGCTTGGCCATGATGACATACGGGTTGCCGGGGCCAACGATCTTGTCCACGCGCTCGACCGTGTCCGTCCCGTACGCCATGGCGGCGATGGCCTGCGCCCCGCCCATGCGGTAGACTTCGTCCACACCGCATTCGGCGGCGGCCACGAGCATCGTCGGGTCCACCGTGCCATCGCGGCGCGGCGCCGTCGCCAGCACCAGCCGCGGCACGCCCGCCACACGCGCCGGCACCGCCGTCATCGCCACCGTCGAAGGCAACGGGGCCCTGGCCGCCGGCACGTACAGCCCCACGGCCTCCAGCGGCGTCACCTTCTGCCCCAGCCACATCCCGTCGAAGCTGTCGAGCCACGACGTGGGCCGCAGGCGCTCGTGGAAGGCGTAGATGTTCTCCTTGGCTCGCCGGAACGCGCCGATCCATTCGGGGCTGACTTGCGCGTACGCCGCCTCGAGTTCCTCGTCCGCCACGCGCAAGTCCCCGAGCGCAAGGGTCGGGCAATCGAAGCGCTGCTCGTACTCCAGGAGCGCCACGTCACCGTCGGCGCGTACGCGCGCGACGATCTCGCGCACGGTCGCCTCGACCTCGGGCGAGACGTCGGCCAGCGAGCGCTGGCGCAAGGCGTCGAGCA
>CAZZDO010000146.1:3912-11735 GCA_964653205.1 uncultured Armatimonadia bacterium
CTACATCGGCGCCGTCAGGTAGTCTACCTCGTAAGTATCCGTCACGAACGGCAGTTGCTGCAAGGAATGAAGCAACTCGGGCTTCGGGTCAATCTGCACGCTCGCCAGTTCCACCAGCCGCTTCTTGCCGTTGCCGGTGAACAAGACAGCTACACGCTCGCGCCCGCCGTGCTGGGCCAGGACCTGCTGTAACTGCGTCAGCGAGTCCGGCTGCAGGGCCGTCACGCGGATTTCGACTTCGAGCCACGGCCCGGGCGGCGGGCCCTCGGGCACGACGTCCTCATCCTCGACCGGCGGCAGTTCGATGGCCGCCTGCCGCGCCCGCTCGGCATCCTCGCGTCGCTTCGGTGAGGCCGCCCGCGCCTTGTCAATCGGGACGACGCGCTCGCAGATCAGCTTGGCGTCCGCCGGCGCGTCGCTGCGGCCGTTGCCGCCGCGCCGGTCCACCGTGCCGTCCACGATCACCAGTTCGTCCGCCTGCATCAGCGCCCCGAACTGCTGGTAGGCCCGGGGGAACATCGTGATCTCCACCGAGTTGCTCAGGTCCGCCAGCGTGAAGAACAGCATCGTGTCGCCGCTGCGCGTGCGGTGCTGCTTCACGCCGCTGATCATCCCGCCGACCAGCAGCCGCGTCTTCTCCGGGAACTCCTGCAGTTCGCCGATGGTCGCGGTCGAGCACTTTGCCAGCTTGTCGCGGTTGCGCAGGAGCGGGTGGTCGGACAGGTACATCCCGAGCAGCTCGCGCTCCAGCTCCATCGCCTCGTCCGAGGGCATCGGCGGGACCTTCGGCAGCGCCTCCAGGGCGGCCATGTCGTCGTCGCTGTCCGCATCGTCAAACAGCGAGCCCTGGCCGCGCGCCGCATCCGCCTGCTGCTTCTGGGCGGCAGCGTAGCAGACGTCCAGCCCTGCCAGCAGAGCGTTGCGCTCGCCCAACTCAGCCAGCGCGCCAGCCTGGATGAGCGTCTTGACGGACGACTTGTTCAGGTTCAGCGGCGCCATGCGCCGGCAGAAATCGGCCAGGCTGGCGAAGCGTCCGCCCTCCGCGCGCTCGTTGACGATCTGCTGGCCGGCAGCCGGGCCGAAGTTCTTGATCGCCCCCAGCCCGAAGATGACGTCCCCCTCCAGCACATCGAACGTCGCCTGGCTGCGGTTGACATTCGGCGGCTGGACGTTGAGCCCCAACCGCAGGCACTCGGTCACGTACTTGGCGACTTCCTCGGTGGCGTCCATGACGCTGGTCAGTTGCGCCGCCAGCAGCTCCGCCGGCCAGTTCGCCTTCAGATACGCCGTCCAGTACGCCACCAGCCCGTACGCCGCGCTGTGTGACTTGTTGAACCCGTAGTTCGAGAACGTCACCATCCGGTCCCAGATCTGCTGGACCGCGTCCTCGGGCACGCCATTCTTGATGCAGCCCTCGAAGAACACGGGCTGCATCTCCAGCATCTTCTTCTCCTGCTTCTTGGCCATGGCCCGCATGATGATCTCGGCCTGGGGCATGGAGAAGCCGGCCACGTCGGTCGCCACCCGCATGACTTGCTCTTGGTATAGGATGACGCCGTAGGTTTCCTCAAGGATCGGCTCGAGCAGGGGGTGCAGATACTGGATCTCCGCGCCGTGCCGCCCCGCGCAGAACTCGGGCGCCGAGTCCATCGGCCCCGGCCGGTACAGCGCCACCAGCGCGATGCAGTGCTCGAACCGGTCCGGTTGCAACTGCCGCAGCAGGGCCCTCATGCCCTCGCTTTCCAGTTGGAACACCGCCAGCGTGTCGGCCCGGCCCAGGAGTTCATACGTCTTGGGGTCATCGAGCGGGATCGCCAGCACGTCTATCTCGACGCCGTAGTTCCGCTTGATCGCCTCGACGGCGTGCCGGATGATGGTCAGGGTCTTGAGCCCCAGGAAGTCCATCTTGACCAGGCCGACATCCACGACCGGGTTCATCGAGTACTGGGTGATGACGACGCCCTTTTCCTGCTTGAGCGGCACCACATCGGCCAACGGCTGGTCGGAGATCACCACCGCCGCGGCGTGGACGGACGAATGGCGCGAGATGCCCTCGAGTTGGGCGGCGTAGTCCACCACCTGCGCCAACTCGCTGTCCTGCGCGACCATCTGCTTGAGTTCCGCCGCCTGCGCGACGGCCTTGTCCAGCGTCCAGTTCTTGCCGTCCGGCGCCTTGCCTTCGGGGATGGCCTTGGCCAGCGCGTTGATGCGGTCCTGGTCTATACCCATCACGCGGCCCACATCGCGGACAGCGGCCTTGGCCCCGAGGGTGTTGAAGGTCACGACCTGCGCCACGCGGTCATGGCCGTACTTGTCCCGCACGTACTCCATGATCTCTTCGCGGCGGTCGTCGGGGAAGTCCAGGTCAATGTCGGGCGGGCTGGCGCGTTCGGGGTTGAGCATGCGCTCGAAGATCAGCCCGTACTTGAGCGGGTCCACTTCCGTAATGCCCGACAGGTACGACACGACGCTGCCGGTGGCCGACCCGCGGCCGGGGCCTACCAGCATCCCCCGCCGCTTGGCCTCGGCGATGAAGTCGCTGACAATCAGAAAGTAGCCCGAGTAGTTGCACTGCTCGATGACGTCAAGCTCGTAGTCCAGGCGCTGCTTGACATCCGGGCGGTCCGAGCCGTACAGCCGCTCGATATTGCCCTCACACACTCGCCGCAGGTGGGTGGCCAGCGTCTCGCCCTCCGGCACATCGAAGCGCGGCAGGCGCAGCCCCCCCAACTCCAGCGACACCTCGCACCGCTCGACGACCTCGGCCACGTTGGCGATGGCCTCCGGCGCCTCGGGGAACAGCGCCCGCATCTGCTCCTCGGACTTCAGGTAGAACTCGTCCGCGCCGAAACGCAGCCGCTTCTCGTCCTGCAGCATCGAGGTCGTCTGGATGCACAGCAACACATCATGCAGGCGGGCGTCCTCGGGGGTCACATAGTGGGCGTCGTTGGTCGCGACGACCTTGGCGCCGGTCTGCCGCGCCAGCTCCAGCTTCCCCGCGACGACCTGTGCCTGGCCCTCCAGCCCGTGCTGCATCAGCTCGAGGTAGACATTCTCGGGGCGGTAGATCTCCCGCAACTGATCCAGGTGGCGGCGCGCCGCGGGCATGTCATTGGCCATGATCCGGTTGGCGACCACCCCCGCCTGGCAGGCGGTCAGGCAGATCAGCCCCTCGCGGTGCTCGTTCAGCAACTCGAAGTCGGTGCGCGGCTTGTAGTAGAAGCCCTCCAGGTGCGCCGCCGACACCAGCCGCAGCAGGTTCCGGTAGCCCGCCTCATTGGCCGCCAGCAGCACGAGGTGGAAGTTGTTCGCCTGGCCGTTGCCGGGTTCGCGGTCGCGGCGACAACCGGGGGTGAAGTACACCTCGCAGCCCAGGATCGGCTTGATGCCGGCCTCGTGGCAGGCCTTGTAGAAGTCAATGGCCCCGTACATGACGCCATGGTCGGTCATGGCCACGGCGGGCTGCTCCAACTCCACGGCCCGCTGCACGAGGCTATTGATGCGACAGGCGCCGTCGAGGAGACTGTACTCGGTGTGGACGTGCAGATGGGAGAAGGGGTTCTGGTTCATCGTGGGCTGCTGTTGCGGCAGGGATCAGGTGAACGAACTCGGGACCGGGCGGCGCGGGGCGGCCGCCGCCCGGCGTGTTAGCTGGTGGGCCCGGCGGGCGGCGTCTTGGCCGCTCCGGCGGGGGCGGCCGGCGCAGTCGCCGGCGGCGTGGCTGCGGGTTGGGCCGCAGGCTGCTGGCCCTCGGCCGCGGGTGCCGCCGGCGTGGCGCCCGTTGCGGGCTGGGCCTCAGGCGTCGCACCGGTCGTCGGCGCGGTCGGCTGCGCGGCCGGGGTAGTCGTCTCCGTCTTGGCGGCCGTCGGCTGGGCCACGACGATCTGGCTGAGCAGCCCCTCCAACTGGGACAGCTCCGCACTCACCACCGGCCAGGCCCCGCGCGCCAGCGCCGCCTCGGCCCCCGCCACCTCGACTTGCACCTGCGCCAGCACCTTCAGCGCCGCGTTGTCCAGCGCCTTGGCAATCACGTCGTTGAGCGTCTTGAGAGTCCCGTCGGTGTCGCCCTTCTTGAGGGCCTTGATGGCCCCCTCCAGGTCGCTCGTCACGGCCGGCACCAGCTCCGCGGGGCGGCCATGGTTGGCCGCGTCATAGGCCGCCACCAACTCCAGGGAAGCGTCGGAGAAGTCCTTCGAGGCGACCGCGGTCGTGGCCTTGATCAGGTACACCGCCCGGTCGGCATGTTGCGCGATCTGCGCCGCGGGGACTTCGGCGGCGATGGCCTGCAACACCCGTCGCAGCCGCGCCAACACCGCCCCACAGGTCGCGCTGTCGTTGGCCTGGGCGGCCAGCTTCTGGGCGTCGGTGAGCGTGGCCCGGGCCACGGCCAGATCGCGCGCGACCGGCGGGTCGCCGGCGCGCTCCGCCTCGCGGCTCTGCTGCCGCTCGACCTGCGTGACCAGCTCCTCCATCGTCTTGCCGGTGCGCTCCAGGGCCTCCCGGAGGCGGGCGTTCTCGTCCGCGGCCTGCGCGGCCGGGCTGGGCGGCACCGGGGAACGCTGGCAGCCGCCTGCGCACGCAATGAGCACACCGGCCAGGAAGACACCGCACAGCGCCAGGAGAGTGGGAGTTCTGTTCACAAGCATCCCTCAGTTCCGCGTAATGAGGCGAGTCCGCAAAGCGGCGCGGCGACGGCACGAACTCCGTGACGAAGGACACAACTGGGGTGGCAGACGTCGTCTGCCCGGGACCGTGACCCCCGCATTATACGCCAAGTCCAGCGGCTCTTGCAACGACCCCCCTCGGAGCCCCCCGAAGCCCCGCGAGGCATTCCTGATGAGCCCCAGGAGGTCCCGGCCAAGCCGACGTGGAAGAACCCGCCGCACGTCTCCTCGTTGGGCGCAAGACGTTCATCCGAGACAATCGGTGTCGGCCCCGGGGCGCCTCTGCCACCGCAGAGACGACGCCTGTGTGCGCGTGTTCATGCCATGGCTCTGAATGACCTGCAACTGGTCCAATCCATCGCCGCCGGGGACCGGGCGGCGTTCGCCCTGCTGGACGAACGCTACCGCGCGCGCCTGACGAGCTTCCTGCAAGGCCGCCAGCAGCTCTCCCGCGACGAGGCCGAGGACGTCATCCAGGACGTCTTCGCCGCACTCGTGGACCACGACTGCGCCGCCCTGCGCAGCTTCGAGGGCCGCTCGAGCTTCTACACGTACCTGTGCGCCATCGCTCTGCGCCGGCTGTACCGCCTGCGGCGCAAGCAGATGCCCGTCGTGGACCCCACCGACCAGCCCGCTCACGAGCCGTCCGAGGACCGTCGTGAGGCCCAGATCACGGCGGCGCAGGTCCGCGAGGCCATGGCCGCCCTGCCCGAGCAGTTCCGCACGGCGCTGATGCTGCACCATTTCGGCGGGCTGGAGTACCACGAGATCTCCGAATTGCTGGGCATCCCGGCCAACACGGTCGCCACCCGCATCTGCCGCGCCAAACGCCGCCTCAAGGAGTTGCTGGTGCCGTAGCGGCGTGATTGATCACGCCCTGCGGCGTGATTGATCACGCCCTGCGGCCCGATTCATCGCGCCACTACGGAAGAATCGGCCCCCACCGGGCCTCTAATGAGTGAGCCAGTCCAAGAGGACTCCGATGAAGTGCCCGTCTGAAGTCGAACTGAATGAATACGCCGAGGATCGCCTGCCGAGCGCGCGCCGCTGGGAAGTGTCGGCGCACTTGCGCGACTGTGCGGGCTGCCGGACCGACCTCGAGGGTCTCGACTGGGCCTCCGTGGCACTGGACGAACTACTGGCCGAGGAGACGCCCGAGGCCGCGCATCCGTCGCTGGAGGACCTGGCGGCCCTGAAGGACGGCCGCCTGCCGGCCCTGCGGCGGGCCGAAGTCCTGACCCACCTGGGCACCTGCCCGGAATGCGCGCAGATCTACGGCGGGCTGCCGCGGGAGCAGCGGGCCCTGCCGCTCGTGCGTTCCTGGCAGCCCCTCGCGGCGGCCGCGAGCCTGCTGCTGATCGTGGGCTTCATCTTCTTCGTCGTGCGCGGTGAGTTCGCTCCGGGACGGGGTGTGACGGCGCCGCCAGCCATGCACGTGGAGCGCTCCGCGCCCCCGACGGCCGAAGGCCCCGCCGCTCCGTCCGAAGGTGGCTCGGCTGCCCCCGTCTTGCCGGGCGACTCCGTCGCCCCGAAGGCAGCGGCGGCTACCCCCGCCCCGGCTGATGGCGGCCATCCGACAACCGCGCCGCCAACACGGCGACTGGCGGGCGCAACCGCGCCCCCGACGCCCCGCCTCCGTCGCGACCATCTGGCCGTGCGGCCAGTAGCGCCGCCTTCGCCGCCCCGGGCCGCGGTCGCCATGGACGAGGGCGTCGCACCCGCGGAGCCACTCGCACTGATGGCTGCGGGTGCCCCCACGGTGGCTCCGACCCCCCGCATGAGCGTCGCGATGGCCGAACCCCTGGCAACGCACGGGGGCCAGCCCGAGACGTCCGCGCCGCGCCCCGGGACTGGCGGCTTCCGCGCCGCCGCCGCGGGTGGCGGGGGGGTGCCGAAGATGGCGGCCGATGCCACCAGGGGTGCGGCGCCGAATACCCTGAGGGCCTGGGATGGCCTTTCTCAGAACGCGAAGCTTGAGGTCGCGGCCGCGCCGGCCGCGAGCATCCCTGCGATGGCGCCGGGGATGCCCGGAGTGGCCGCCCCCGCGGCCCGTGCCCCCGGCGGCGTGACGGCCATGGCCGCACCCCCCGCGCCCATCGCGCCCAGTCCGCCGCCAACGCTGACCAATCGCGTGCTGCTCGACCGCGAGTGGCTGGCGCAGGTGCGCAGCGACCCGCAGCGCAAGGCGCGGGTGAAGGCCACCTTGCGGCAGATGCTCAAACAGGAGAAGTCCGGCCAGCAGCGGAACATCATCAGCGGGGCGCTGCGCGCGCTCGATCAGCCAGTTCGGACGGCGCGCCGGGCGGGGAAGGCGCCCGCGCCACGCGCGGCGTCACGGGCCTGTCGGGGTTAGCGCACGCCAGGCCCGCCCATCGGGAGCAACGAAAAAGGGAGCCGATGCCGGCTCCCTTTGTCATGGGCGGGACGGGTGGAGGCTACTCGTCGTCTTCGTCGTCATCCGTTTCGCTCGCAGCGGGGCGAGCGACGGCGACGATGGGCACCAGCGGCTCGACATCGGCATAGGGGTTCTCGACTTCGCGGCCGAGAATGTCCTTGACCGTCAGCCCGCGGGCCTCGGCGACTTCGCGCGGGTCGCGCAGCAGCGTGAGGGCCTTGAAGCAGGCCTTGGCGCGGTTGAAGACGTTGCCGCTGCCCAGCGACTTGGTGAGGATGTCGCGGATGCCGCTGACCTCGATGATCTGGCGGGTCGCGCCGCCGGCGATGATGCCCGTGCCGCGCGAAGCCGGTTTGAGCAGAATGATCGCGCCGCCGACCTTGGCCGTGACTTCGTGGGTCACGGTGTAGCCGTCCATCGGTACGCGAATCATGGTCTTCTTCGCCCGGGCTACGGCCTTGGCGATGGCTTCGGGCGCGTTGCGCGCCTTGCCCACGCCGAGACCGACATGGCCCTTGCTGTCGCCGACTACAGCGATAACGCGGGAGGACGAGATGCGGCCACCCTTGACCGTCTTGCGCGTACGGTCAATGCGCACCACGCGCTCCTGCAGATCTGATTCTTCCTTGTCTCTGTTCCTGACGTCCGATTGGCGCCTCATTCCCGGCCTACTCCTAAAAAGGTCTGGCCTCCCACAGGCGCGGGAGGCAGGGACAAGTACGATAGCATATCGGGCCCGCTGGTGTCAACGGCAGAATGGCGCT
>CAZZDO010000147.1:0-2956 GCA_964653205.1 uncultured Armatimonadia bacterium
CCTCTGGGGAGAGGACCGACGCTGCACAGCCCCGACTAACCTGGCGCGAGAGGCCGACGGGCCGGAGCCGACGATGGCTCCGGCCCCCTTTTCTTGTTTGTCTGATGACCGCTCAGGGGGCGACGGACACGACGTAGACATCCTGTCGCCCGTCGCGCGCCGCGTTGAAGGCCACCCATTGCCCCGTCGGGTCGGCCAACGGGTGCGGATGCGTGTACTGCGACCCCGGCTGGATGCTGTCCCATTCCGTGTCATGCCGGCAGATCGGCTCCAGCTTCGGCTCCGCCCCCGGTGGCCCGTCGGTGACCAGCCACTGCAGCGTGTCGGGGGAGAAGTCACCGTCGAGGATGAGCGCCGGGCGCGTCCGGTCCGGGGTGAGATGGCCGTACGCCCGCGCCTGGGGGTACTTGCCCTCCCAGATCGTCACGCCGTCCGGCTGCGTGAGGCCGAGGTACACGCCGCCGCCGGGCAGGAACCCGTGATAGGCCAGCGCCGAACCGTCCCATAGCCACGCGGTGTGGACCTGGAAGAGCGGCTCGCCGCGCAGCGGGTGGGCCCGGCCGGAGCCGACGTGCAGGAGCCATACCCGCGGCGTCACGCCGTCGCCGCCGCACCAGTACTGCGGGGCCATGTCCAGGTCGAAGTACAGCAGGTCCGGGTCGGTCGGGCAGAAGGCGCAGTGGGCCGAGCCGGCGTCCTCGTGCTCGAAGACCGTCTCCATGCGCCCGCTGCCATCGAGCGCCACCCGCACCAGCCGCAGCCGATGGTCGGGGTAGCTGCGGTAGTCGCGCGTGACGGGCTCGCCGGCGAGCATCTGCGGGTGTGCGGAACTGAGCGCGAGAGCGACCCACTGCTCTTCCGGGTCCACCGCCGGCGCGCCGAAGATCCACTCCTCACCACAGTCCGCCAGTAGCACGCGCTCTGCTTGGGTCCGCAGGTCCACGACCCGGAGCGTCCGCTCGCAGGTGAAGACCGCCTGCCCGGACCGCGGCGCCAGGCACAGGCGGTTGCCGCAGATGCCGCGCCCGTCCCACCCCGGCCCCGCCTGCTCCATGCTGCGATGAAGGTAGCTGCGATCACCGACGCCCGGCGCGCGCCAGAGCGCGGTCAGTTCCCCCGTCTC
Organism: uncultured Armatimonadia bacterium; assembly: GCA_964653205.1. GTDB lineage: Bacteria > Armatimonadota > Zipacnadia > Zipacnadales > UBA11051 > JAJFUB01. The sequence goes on from CAZZDO010000147.1 coordinate 1,124, forward strand.
GACGTGCGCCTTCAGAACGTACGTTGCCCCCTCGCGCACGGAGACGAACGCCAGGAACTCCCCGTCGGCGGTGAAGCCGGAGTGGGTGTGATAGGTCGGGGTCATGTTGATGCGGCCGGCCGAGGTGAGGCGGCGGACGAGGCGGCCGGTCAGGGGATCGGCGTACGCGACGGCCTCGTTCCAGGTGTGGCCCACGTTCATGGTACGCCCTCCGGCACCCGTCGGCCCCTCCCCGGCGTTCTTACGTATTGCGCCCGTCCGGCAGGTACACCTGCCCTTCGGGGCCAATCGTGCCGTACGCTTTCGGGAGGCCCGCCATGCGCTCACGCGGCTTCACGCTCATTGAACTGCTCGTCGTCATCGCCATCATCACCATCCTGGCCGCGATCCTCTTCCCGGTCTTCGCCCGCGCGCGCGAGAAGGCCCGCCAGACCGCCTGCGTCAGCAACATGCGGCAGATTGCCATGGCCTTCTTCCAGTACTCACAGGACTACGACGGGGGCGGGGTGCCCGGCGTCATGGAGCAGACCGCGCCGGTCGTCTACGGCTACTGGGTGCGGGCCGTGCAGCCGTACATCGCCAACGATCAGATCATGATCTGCCCGAGCAACCAGAACCGCCTGAACTCCACTGACGGCGCCTGGGCCCCGAAGGTTGTGGATTACGGCTACAACGGCTGGCTGAGCTTGCGGATGGAGGACCATGCGATGAGCCCCGGCGCGACCATGGCCAACACCTTCATCTTCTGCGACTGCGGGATGCCCGACCCGACCGAGCGCGAACACCTGTATGACGGCCCGCCGAACCACTACGGCGCCGCGCCGCACAACGAGGGCGCGAACTTCGCATTCCTCGACGGCCACGCCAAGTGGCAGAAGCACACGGGCGGGGCGACGAATGCCTACCGGGGCGTGGTCTACTTCGGGGAGCCGACGCGGGACTGACCGTGCCAAAGCCGACGCCTCCGACCCCGCAACCTACCGACCTCGCCCCGCGCCTGCTGCCGTGGTTCGCGGCCCATGGCCGCGACATGCCCTGGCGGTTCGACCATCACCCCTACCGCCTCCTCGTCGCCGTCATCATGCTCCAGCAGACGCAAGTCGCCACCGTCATCCCCTACCAGCGGCGCTTCCTGAAGGCCTTCCCGTCACTCCAGGCGCTCGCGGCTGCGCCGGTCGAAAACGTCCTGAAGCTGTGGGAGGGGCTAGGCTACTACTCGCGGGCGCGGAACCTGCATCGCGCGGCGCAGATCATCGTGGCCGCACATGGCGGGCGCCTCCCGCGCACGGAGCGTGAGTTGCGGGCCCTGCCCGGCGTGGGAGCGTACACGGCGGCGGCGCTGCTGAGCATCGCCTTCGACCAGCCCGTCGCGGCCATTGACGGCAACGTGCTGCGCATCCTGTCGCGGGTCTTTTGGCTCCCCGGTGGCGGGCGCGAGGGGAAGGAGAAGGCGCGCGCGGAGAAGCTGGCACGGGCCGCGGTGCCGGCCGACCACCCCGGCGACTACAACCAGGCGTTGATGGACCTGGGCGCCGTCGTCTGCACGCCCCGGGCGCCGGCGTGCGAGGTGTGCCCGTTCGGCGACCTCTGCCGGGCCCGGGCGCGGGGGCAGGCGGAGGCCATTCCGAAGCGGCGGCGAGCATCGCTACGGGCCGTGCAGACGGTCGCCGGCTTCGTCCGCAAGGGGAGCAAGCTGCTGCTCGCGCAGCGGCCGCACGAGGGCGTATGGGGCGGGCTGTGGGAGTTGCCGAATGTGGAGGTCACGGCAGGCACCGACCCGGCCGAGGCCCTTGGCGCGTATCTGCACGAGGCCTTCGGCCTGCAGGTGCAGGT
>CAZZDO010000147.1:3056-5145 GCA_964653205.1 uncultured Armatimonadia bacterium
ACCTGAACGTCCAGCACGACCATGCCCCTGGGCGGGACGCGCGTGGCCAGCGTCGTGCCCTGCGGCTCAATCGGCTTGCCGGGGAAGTGGCTGGCGATGCGCACCTCCCGGATCTCCCGGCCGAAGTCCAGTTGCGGCTGCGTGTACCAGTACGCCTCGTTCCCGATCAGCACCCGCACCCACCCCGGTGCCGTCTCGTACGCCAGCACCCGCGCCTCCGCCACCCCGTTGATGACTTGCGGCACGTCCGACAGCGCTGTCAGCACCTGCGCGCACGCCTGCAGGAACTCCTCGCTCGCGGGCCGGAAGTACAGGTCGTGGAGGTAGTTGGGCGGGTCGGGCATCTCATCTGCAAGGTCGGCCTGCGGGACCGGTGCGAGGTCGGGCAGCGCCACTTGCTTTGTCGGGCGGTAGACCCGCAGGCAGAGCAGTTCGGGGCCGGGGCCCTCGGCCAGCGTCAGGTCGGCCGCAGGGAGGACCATCTCGTTGCGCCCCATCACGGCGACCATGCCCGGGTGTGCGAGTGCCGCCTGTAGCTCCCCCTCGGGCAGCAACTCCGGCCGCGGCACGAACAGCGGCCCGGCGACCGTGCCCAGGTCCTCCGCCCGCGCGACGCAGTGCAGCGGCGCGCCGTGGAACATCAGCTTCGCGCACAGCTTGTGCCGCGTCAGCGTGCGGTGCGCCACGTAGTCGGCGAACTCCGTCTCCAGCGCTGCCTCCGACCACAGGATCGTCGGGGCCAGCAGCTTGCTCGGCGACTGCTCATAGGCCACGAGCCAGTTGCGGTCCATCCAGCGCCACTGCGGCTCGTTGATGCCGTCGGCGAGGCACACGATCGGCCCGGACGAGGCGTGGCGGCAGCCCGAGGCGTCCTGCGCGAACATGCTGCCCAGCAGGTAGTGCTCGCGCTCGCACACCGGCGGCAGGTGGTTGAGCACGTCCCAGTTCTCGGTCGTGTCGCCGGTGCAGTTCAGGCACATGAGCTGCGTGCCGGGCAGGCAGGCCTGCATGAACAGCAGCATCACGTTCATGTCGGCGCGCAGCTCGCACGGCACGCCTTCGGCGCCGATGGAGTTCCCCGCCCCCACGGTCTCGAGGATCAGCGCGTCCACGCCCGCCCGCACGATGCGCCGGTAATCCATCCCGTAGCGCAGGTATGCCGCGAAGGGCTCCTGGGTCCACACGTTGTTGAAGGCCGTGCCCTTGCCCAGCTCGCGCATGGCGGCGCACAGCTTCGTCCAGAACTGCTCCCAGCGCCGGGCGTAGAACTCGCACCACTCGTGGCGCAGGTTGGCCCAGATGAACTGCGCGCGGGCTTCGGCGTGTTCGGGGTCGCCGTCGCAGGAGCGGCGCGGTTCATCGCGCCCGGCACCCGAGGGCGCGGTGAACCGCGCCGCTACATCCATCATCTCCATGAACTGCCCCACCATGTCATCGGAGTAGTCGGCCTGTGACACCGGCCGCCGGGGCCCGGCGATGCCGTCCGCTCCGTGGAAGCCGTCGAAGCCATAGTCGGTCACGACCTCGCGCAGCTTCGCCACAAAGAAGTCCTCGTAGTAGGTGCCATCCGCCATCTGCTTGAGCGGGTTGATCGAGCCGGAGTCCTCGCCCGTGTGCCGCACGGCCCAGATCTCCGGGTGGCTGTCGGCCCACGGGCTGCGGTACGGCTGGCCGTCCAGATGGCTCGCGAAGACGTCCATCACCGAGCAATAGACGCGGGCGCCACGCTGCTGCAACTCGCGCACCAGCCCGCGGAACTGCCAGTTGGTCCATTCCTGGCGCTGGCGCTCGGCGTTGTAGCCGCGCCCACCGTACGCGCACATGTCCGAGGGCAGGACGACTTCGGTCTCCATCCCCGCGTGCATGTTGACGAAGTCCGGGCAGCACAGATGGAAGGTAAGCAGATCCGGGACGAAGCCGGCGTTGTCCAGGAAGGCGGCGACACCGTAGTCGGGCTGCGCGTTGTCGAAGCCGAGCAGCTCGATCCACATCCAGCGTTGGCAATTGGGGCGGGATTCTGACATGGCACCACTTCCAGGAGGCAGGCGGGATAGGGTGAGCATCGAAATATGGGTTCAGCGCGTGCGGG
>CAZZDO010000147.1:5245-11488 GCA_964653205.1 uncultured Armatimonadia bacterium
GCCGTGTCCGACCTGACCATGCGCCGGGCCGTGTCCGACCCCGAAGGGGTCCGCGTATGTAGCCACGGGCGTGAGCCCGTGGGCGACAGCGGCGCACCTTACACCGGCGCCCCGAAGGGGCCGCCGAGATTCGACCACGGAGGGCTGAGACATGAGAGCAATTCCCGCCATCTCCACGCTCATCCTGCTTCTGCTCTGCACGTTGGGGCATGCCGCCGACAACGGCCTCGTGGCCCGCTATGACTTCGAGGACGGGCAGGGCGCCGTCGCCACCGACCGCAGCGGCAACAACCTCAACGGCACCCTCGTCGGCGCGGCCGCGTGGGAGACCGGCGACTTCGGCACGGCCCTGCGCCTCAACGGTACGGACAGCTATGTGGACTGCGGCAGCCCCCCGGCGCTCAACCTCGCCGCCGGCGGCAGCTTCGCCCTGTGGGCCAAGCCGCGGGAGCCGCTACAGGGCGGGCTTGTCTCCTGGGCCACCGGCGGCGGCTGGAACGACGAGCGCCTCGTGTTGGCCTTCGACACCTACCACGGCGCGCCGGTGCTGATGTGGGTCATGGCCGACGGGAAGGGCTGCGGCTCGGGCAAGCTCCCCAACCCCCCGGTCGGCGTCTGGAGCCACCTCGCGCTGACCTTCGACGGCAAGAGCGTGCGCGTGTACCGTGACGGCGTGCTGGTCAACAGCCAGGGGCAGCCTGTCAAGCCGCTCCTCGATGGCGTCAAGCTGAACCTGGGGCGCTGCCAGGGCCTGGGCAAGGACATCTTCTCGGGGCTCATTGACGAGGCGGCCATCTACAACCGCCCGCTGGCCGATACGGAAGTCCTGGCCCTCTACAAGGCCGAGGCGGCGCGGCGGGGCAAGGACACTGCCGCCTTCGCGCGGCCGACGGTCCAGGCCCTGCCAAACGCCATGACCGGGCGGCTGCAGGTCAGCGTGAACTACGGGCTGATGCGGCCGCTGCCGGCGAAGGCGCATGTGCTGGTCCGCGTGACCAAGCCCGGCGCGGCCCGTCCCCTCGCCAACGTGGACCTGCCCGCCGCCGAGGGGCCTGGCGTGTCCCCGCTGGTGGATCTGCAGGCCGAGCCGCCGGGCAAGCTGACCGTGACGGCGCAAGTCCTCGATGCCGCCGGCAAGCCGGTGGGCCAGGCCGCGCAGGCCGCGGTGGACTGGCCCAAGCGCGACCCGCGCTTCTCCCCGGAGCGTGGTGTGAAGGTCCTCAACAACATGTGCTTCGAGCTGCTGAACGTGGCGAAGCCGGGGACCAAGACGTACACGGTCAACAGCCCGCGCGAGGGCTGGCTGTATCTCTGTGTCGTGCCCACGCCGTACAACCTCGCGACCGTCATACCGCAGGTAGTGGTGGATGACGTGGTGGTGAAGCTGCGGCTGGTGGGGCGGAAGTGGGAGGCGATGCGGTACCTTCCCGCCGGGCCGCACCGAGTCCGCATCACCGTCGGCAACGCGGATTGGGCGGGCCGCCTCATTGTTCGCGCCGTCGGCGAGTACGTCTACGCCATGTACGGGGCGAACCCACTCGTGCCCGAGACGGGCAACTACACCTGGGAGTGGCTGCGGAAGCACTGCCTGGACAGCTACAACGTCGTCATCGGCCCGGCCCGGATGGACTTCGCGGCCGAGGAGATCAAGGAGTGGACGAGCGAGGGCAAGCAGTGGATGACCCAGCGCAACCTGCCTTTCGACATGGACGTGGACGGGGTCTTCGACTACTGGACGAAGGAACCGGGCTTCGCGCACCCGCTGATGAGCGGCATCTGGGCCGACGAGTTCTACGGCGGCGAGAAGATGCAGAAGATGTACCCGATCTGGTGCGAGGCCCTCAGGCGCATCCACGCCGACCCGCGCTACCGGGGCAAGCGCTTCTACGCCTTCACCGGCGCGACGTACATCGCGGACTACGACCTGCTGGTCAAGACGCTGCTGGAGTGCGACTACCGCATCGGGGCGGAGTGGTACGTGCGCGAGGTGCCCTCGGCGGCGGACATCGAGGGGACGTTCGGCCCCGAGTGGGAGCGCAACAGCCGCGCCGCATGGGACCAAGCCGCCCCCGAGGCCTCCATGAGCCGCCTGTGGGTCCTAGGCCTGCTCTCCCAGCCCGAGGAAAGCTGCGACATCTACCCCCAGTGCGACTACAACGCGTTCCTGGACCTGCAGATGGAGTTCCTGGCCACCGACCCCGCGCTGTTCGGCGTGCGCGGGCTGTACGGCTACTACTCGCCGTACGTCGGCGAGGAGCAGACGCGCCTGATGGCCGCGCTCGTGCGGCATTACGGCCTCGAGGGGCGCACCGACCGCTTCCTGCCGGGCAGCTACGACCTGCCCCATCTACAGAACCCGGACTTCGTGGACGGCCTGCAGGGCTGGCAGGTCGCCGCCGTGGCCGAGGGCAGCGTGGCGCCAAAGGTCGTCGAGCGCTTCGGCTTCCTGCAGGGCCGCTATGCCACGAACGTCGGCGACACGACCGTCTGGACCAAGCGCGGCGCCGCGAAGCCCAACACGCTCACCCAGGAGCTGCGCGACCTGCAGCCGGGGAAGCCGTACTCACTGCGCTTCTTCACGGGGAACTACCAGGACTACCTGGCGGGGAAGTCCAACCCGTACAAGCACGGGGTCTCGGTCACGATCACCGACGCGAAGCTCGTGCCGGAGAAGTGCTTCCAGGCGGTCATCAAGAGCAACTACGCCCACAAGTTCGCGCAGTTCGACGCCAAGAACCCCTACCGGATGAACTACCACCAGGTCGTGTTCATCCCGCAGGGGCAGACGGCGCGGTTGACGCTGTCGGACTGGAAGACGGCGACCGACCCCGGCGGGCCGGAGGGCGAGGAGATCATCTGGAACTTCGTGCAGGTGCAGCCGTACTTCGGGGAGCGGACGGAGTAGGACTTCCTGACATGCAGGCGGGGGAGGCGCAGGGGCGCCTCCCCCGTCGGTGGCTTCAGATTAGCACGCTAGTCCAGCCAGATGTACAGGTCCGGCTGCGAGGCGAAGGTGTGTGGCAACTGCCGCGCCGGGCCCACGATCTCGAAGATGTTCTTGATGCGTTGGCCCCAGACCTGCGCCAGCGACCACGGCGTGCTGTGGTTGGCCGCCGCGTCGGCGCTGGTGGCCGTCACGAAGAACACGCCGTTGGCATGGATGGCCACGCCACCTTCGGTGGGCAGGTAGCTCATCTGCACCGGCACCCGCCACTCGGTGTGCGTCAGCGCCTTGATGAGGCGGAACTCCAGCGTGGCGCGGCGGTCGGCCGCGCTCATGCCGCCGGCCGGCACCCGGAACTTGAGGATGTGCTGGCCGCCGATGTCCACGCTCGCCGGGTCCCAGCCATAGAAGTCGCCGGCACAGGCGACGGACGCCACCAATCCGAGCAGCACAATAAGCAGTACGATCCGCATGATCGTCCTCCCACAGACAACGACATCCCGGCCCGTCGGGTCGGTGAACTCGACTTGCGCAATGACTCTACTTCGCGGTCCCGTTCCGGATCCCTTCCCGCGGCTCAAGATTTTCGCAGGAAATCGCGCTCCCGGCCGCGAACCCCCCTTGCTGACATCACTTGAGGAGACGCGCCATGAGCGACTGCAATGCTGCCTACGAACTACTCGCCGCCGGTCTGACCGACCGCGGTGTTGACCTCGGCACAATCAAGGGCCTGCTGAAGGCCCAACAGATCGAGACCCCATCCTGGGGCTATGCCGACTCGGGCACCCGCTTCAATGTCTTCAAGCAGCCCGGGGCCGCCATCACCATCCAGGAGAAGCTGGATGACGCCGCCCAGGTCCACAAGTTCACCGGCGTCACGCCCACCGTCGCCGTCCACGTCGCCTGGGATTTCGTCGAGGGTGTGGACCCGCAGGAGGTCGTCAAGTACGCCGCGAGCCAGGGGGTCCAGGTCGGGGCCATCAACCCCACCATGTTCCAGGAGCAGTTCTACCTGAACGGCAGCATCGCGAACCAGGACCCGCAGGCGCGGCGGCACGTCGTGGATCACATGCTCCACTCGGTGGACATCGGCCGGCAGGTCGGCTCCGATGTGCTCAGCCTGTGGTTCGCCGACGGCACCAACTACCCCGGCCAGGGCGATTTCGTCAAGCGCAAGCACTGGGTCACTGAATGCCTGCAGGAAGTCTACGCCGCCATGCCGCCCTCGATGCGCATGATGATCGAGTACAAGCTCTTCGAGCCGGGCTTCTACCACACCGACATCGCCGACTGGGGGATGGCCTACGTCTTCTGCCGGCAGTGCGGGCCGCAGGCGCAGGTGCTGGTGGACCTCGGCCATCACGCCCGCAGCGTCAACATCGAGCACATCGTCGCCTTCCTGCTCGACGAGGGCGCCCTGGGCGGCTTCCACTTCAACGACGCCCGCTATGCCGATGACGATTTGACCACCGGCTCGGTCAACCCGTACCAGGTCTTCCTGATCTACACCGAGCTGGTGAAGGCCGCGAACCGGGCGCGGGACGTGGCCTACATGGTGGACCAGTCCCACGGCGAGAAGCCCAAGATCGAGGCGATGATCCAGACGGTCTGCAACATCCAGAAGGCGTACGCCAAGGCGCTGCTGGTGGACTGGGCCGCGCTGGAGCAGGCGCAGGCCGAGGGCAACATCGTGGACGGCGAGAATGTGCTCATTGACGCCTTCAACACCGATGTCGAGCCGCTGCTGCGGCAGGTGCGCGAGGAGATGGGTCTGGCGCCCGACCCGCTGGCGGCCTATCGCGCCAGCGGCTACCAGGCGAAGATAGACAGCGAGCGGGGCTTCCGGGACAATCCCGGCGGCCTGGGCTAACACCGACATGCCCGTCTACTGCCCTGCGGTCCCGTCGGGCCGCAGGGCAGTGCCTTTGTGCAGTGACTCAATTCCCTCCGTGAGGCCCGCCCATGCCCGACCGCCCCAACTTCATCGTCTTCTACACCGACGACCACGGCTACGGCGACCTGTCGTGCGTGGGCCCGACCGATGTCCGCACCCCACATCTCGATGCCCTCGCCGCCACCGGCGTACGCTTCACTAACTGGTACTCCAACTGCCCGGTCTGCTCGCCCTCGCGGGCCTCACTACTGACGGGGCAATACCCGGCCCGCGCCGGGGTGCGCAGCATTCTCAGCGGCAAGCGCGACACCGAGGGCCTGCCGGCCGGCAAGCCCACCCTCGCCAGCGCGCTGCGGCAGCACGGCTATCAGACCGCGATGTTCGGCAAGTGGCATCTCGGGCTGACCGAGGCCGCCCGGCCGCACCACTTCGGCTTCGACGAATGGTTCGGCTTCCTGGCCGGCTGCATTGACTACTACTCGCACCTGTTCGTGTACGAGATGGCGCGCGGGGTGAACCCGATCCATGACCTGTGGGAGAACGGCAAGGAGTTCTGGGCCAACGGGCGCTACATGACCGAGATGATCACCGAGCGCGCGCTGGACTTCCTCGACCGCGCCGACCAGCCGTTCTTCCTGTATCTGCCCTACAATGCCCCGCACTACCCCATGCACGCGCCGGAGGAGGTCGTCGCGCGCTTCGACCACCTGCCGTGGGACCGGCAGATCATGGCCGCGATGATCGCTTGCGTGGACGACGGCGTTGGGGAGATCGTCGGCAAGCTCGAGAGCCTTGGCCTGCGCAACAACACCTGTCTGTTCTTCTCCAGCGACAATGGCCCGTCGCGCGAGAGCCGCAACTGGCTGGACGGCACCCCGGATCATTACTACGGGGGCACGACCGGCGGCCTGCGCGGTCACAAGGGCTCGCTGTTCGAGGGCGGCATTCGCGAGCCGGCGCTCATCAACTGGCCGGCGGGCCTGCCGCAAGGAGTCGTCCGGGATCAGATGGGCGCGATGATGGACCTCATGCCGACCTTCCTGACCATGGCCGGCGTGGACCCGGCCGACTACGACCTCGACGGCAGGGACGCGCTGCCGATGATCGCCGACGGCGCGCCCACGCCGCACGAGCGTCTCTTCTGGGAGTACGGCAAGCAGACGGCCGTGCGGCAGGGGGACCACAAGCTCGTCCTCAACGGCGTCGAGGCCGAGGCGGCCGAGCCGTACCCGCCGCACCTGGCGGACCTCGCCGAGGACTTCTCAGAGCAGCACAACCTGTACGACGAGGAGCCCGACACCGCCCGGGAGTTGGAGCAGGCAGCGACGGCCTGGTGCGCGGACCTCGAGGCGCAGTGGCAGCAGGCGCACCCCTGACGATCTGCTGTAGGCGGGGGCTTGTACCC
>CAZZDO010000148.1:0-11478 GCA_964653205.1 uncultured Armatimonadia bacterium
GAGGTGTGGCGGCCTGGTGAGGGAAGATAGACGGGGTCAGCCCCCTGCACGGCCGCTGCGCGGTCGCTCCGGGGACAGACCCCATCAACACGAGGTGCATGATGCGCAAGTTCCACCATTTCGGACTGCCGACCGACCAGAAGCAGCCGGACGAAACGTGGGTCGAGGCGACCCGCGTGTGGGTCACCGACCCGATGAAGCACCCGCAGAAGATCGAGTTCCTGCGGTTCGAGCCCGACACGCCACTCTCCGGCCCGGTGCGCGACATGCCCCATGTGGCCTTCGCGTGCGACTGCATGGATGACGAGATCGCGGGGTGCGAGGTGCTGCTAGGGCCGTTCGAGGCCATGCCGGGGCTGCGGGTCGTGTTCGTGGACAAGGACGGCGCGGTGATGGAGTTCATGGAGTTCGCGCCGGGGATGGACTGGGGGACGTCGGATCACTGACGGGGTCGCGGTGGGGGAGCGGTCGCCGACCGCGACTGCTTTTGCAGCTTGACATTTTCTATAGACTTATTACGTCTACTATAATAGAATAGACGCAGGTGGGGACATGGACGTTTACTTCCGAGACGCGCGTCTCGCGCGAATGCTGGGGAACCCGCGCGAATGCACCCGGAAGTTCGGGGCGGACAACGCCCGCAAGATCGAGGTGAGGCTGCACACGTTGGTGCATGCCGCGAATCTGGCACAAGTCTTCCATGCCCCGGGGCGCTGTCACCCCCTCAGAGCTGACCGTCAGGGGCAGTTTGCCCTCGACCTGCGCGGTGGGCTGCGCTTGGTGTTTGTCCCGGCCGACGACCCGTTGCCGCTTCTGGCCGACGGGAGCGTGGACCCCGCGCGGGTTACTGTCGTGGTGGTGCTGGAGGTGACTGACTACCATGGTTGAGGCGAGCTTGCGATACGCACCGCAGACGCCGGTGCCGCCGGGGGAGGTGCTGGCCGAGTTGTTGGAGGAGCGCGGGATGACGCAGGCGGAGTTGGCGCGCCGCGCCGGGCTCTCAAAGGATCACGTGAGCCGGATCATTCGCGCGGTCGCCCCGGTGACGTTCGACACGGCCCTGGCGCTGGAGCGGGTCCTGCAACTCAGCGCCTCATTCTGGGTGGGGATGGAGAACACATACCGGGAACTCAAGCAGCGCGCGGTCCAGGAGGACGCGCTGTCGCAGACGGCTGACATCGTGCGGCAGTTCCCATACGCCGAGTTGGTGAAGTACGGCTACGTCGAGGCGGCAGCTCCGGTGGGCAAGAAGGCCGAGCAGTTGCTGAGCTTCATGGGCGTGGCTTCGTTTGAGGCGCTCGGGCTGCAGTACCCGGTGACCGCCAGCTTGCGGGTGGCGGCGAGCAAGCGGCCATCGCCATACGCGCTGGCAGCCTGGCTGCGGATGGGGGAACTGGCGGCGGCCACCATGGCGACCGTCGCCTACGACGAGCAGGCGCTGAGGGCGGTGCTGCCACGGCTGCGTGAGTTGAGTCGGGTCGCCGACGCCTCGTTCCAGCACCTGCTGCGCGACCGCCTGGCCCAGTGTGGCGTGGCCCTGTGCCTCGTGCCGCATTTGCCTCGCACGTATGCGCACGGCGCCACACAGTGGTTGCGCCCGGACAAGGCGATGATCCAGCTTAGCCTCCGCGGCGCCTATGCGGATGTCTTCTGGTTCACGCTGTGCCACGAGATCGGTCACCTGCTGCTCCGCCACAGCAAGAAGAAGGTGTACATCACCTTCGAGCATCCGGGGGAGGCGCCTGAAGAGCATGAGGCCAACTGCTTCGCGCAGAATGCGTTGATCCCCCCGGAGGCCCTGGCCGACTTCCGCGCCCGACCTCATCGCCGGAGCCGCCAGGCGATCCTGCACTTCGCCGCTGACATCGGCGTCGCGCCCGGCATCGTGGTCGGGCGGCTGCAGCACGATGGCGACCTGCCGCGTTCGCACCTCAACGCCCTGCGCCCGAAGCTCGCATGGGCGGCCCCGGCCATCGAGGGAGCCGCCAACGGTTGCGGTCGGTGACCGCTCCTACAGCGACAGCAGAAGGTTGGTGCAATCCATGAACATCAAAGACAAGGTCATCCTCATCACCGGCGGGACGTCGGGGATCGGTGAGGGCTGCAGCCGGCGGTATGCCGAACTCGGCGCCAAGGTCGTCCTCGCCTCCATTCAGGAGGCGGAGGGGAAGGCCCTGGAGGCGGAACTGAAGGGGCTCGGCTACACGGCCGACTTCGTGTATTGTGACGTGGCCAACGAGGACAGCGTCAAGGCGCTGGTGGCCAAGACCGTGGACCTGCACGGGCGGATTGATTGCTGCCACTCGAACGCCGGGGTGTGGCGGCAGGGGAAGGTGACCGACTTCACTGAGGACGACTTCAACTTCGTCATGGGCATCAATGTGAAGGGCAACTTCTTCCTGGCCAAGCATGTCGTGCCGGAGATGGAGAAGCTCGACAAGCCCGGCGTGATCGTCATCACGACCTCGGTCGCCTCGCAGATCGGCTTCCCACAGCATGCGCTGTATTGCGCGAGCAAGGCCGCGCTCGAGGCGATGATCCGGTGCATGTGCAACGACCATGCGGGGAAGGTGCGCGTGGTGGGCGTGTCGCCCGGGACGATTGACACGCCGATGCTGGCGGCGACGTGCGCGGGGTGGGATCAGCCCAAGGAAGAGATCTACGCCGAAGTCGCGACGAAGATCCCGGTGCGGCGCCTGGGGCAGCCACTGGACATCGCCAACGCCGCGGCGTTCCTGATGAGCGACGAGGCGAGCTACATTGATGGGACGATCCTGGTGCTGGACGGCGGGACGCTGCCGCTGCCGCCCTGGTAGGTCGGCCGCGACCGCAGATGAGGCCGTTTCATGCCTCCTTCCGTTGCCTTCCACGACGACTTCCGCGACGGCATCTGGACCAAGCACGCGGGCAACCCGGTGCTGCGTCGCGACCAGCCGTGGGCGGAAAGCGACTACCTCTGTGAGCCCAACCTGGTCTTCCGGGATGGGCTCTTTCATTGCTGGTTCGCGCAGATGTTCCCGCCCAACCGCAAGACCGCCCTCGGCTACGCGACCTCGCCGGACGGCTTCGCCTGGACGAAGCACCCCGGCAACCCGGTATTGTCCTCAGCCGAGCATGAAGTCCACCGGCCGTCGGTGATGTGGCACGCCGGCCGGTACTACCTGTATGCCGTGCAGCGCGAGAACGACGCTGACCGGGCCTCGATGCGGCGCTGGATGTCCGCCGACGGCCTCGCCTGGGAGGACCAGGGCTGCGTCATGCGGGTGTCTCAGGACTGGGAGCGCGGCCTGTCGAACATGGCCGTGGTGGTGGACCCCGACGGCCTCTGGCGCATGGTGTATACCGGCGCCGACGCCCCGCCGGCCCCGCAGTTCGGCTACGCCTGGTCATCCGACGGACTGACCTGGACCAAGCATGAGGGGAACCCGGTCATCAGTGGCTTCTATGGCGGCGACCCGTTCATGGCGCGCCTCGGCGACTGGACCTACCTGTGGCACAGCGAAGCGGCCGGGGGCTCGTTGCGGATCGCCTGTCGCCGCAGCCAGGACCTCATCCACTGGGAGCGCCTCAGCGGCCACCCCGACCTCAACTATACCCAGCCGTGGGAGCGGGGCGTGCCACCGGAGGAGGGGGGGACTGTGAGCGGGTGGTACGGCCACCTGACTGACGCCACGCTCTGTGAGGCTGATGGCCGTGTCTTCCTGATGTACCAGGGCGCGCAGACGCCGCTGGGGGTCGCGACCTTTGAGGGGACGCTGGCCGATCTCGCCGGGCGACTGGAGCACCCGCCGTTGAGCCGCTGGCTGCCCTCACCGTACGGCATGGTGGAGGGCGGGACGCTCAAGCTCGCGGACAACGGCAGCGACCGCACGTCGCTCGTGGCGCCGGTGCCGGGCGTGGCCGAGCGCTATGTGATCGAGACCCGTCTGCAGTGCTACGCCGGCGCGACACACCGGGTGTCGGTGGTGATGCGCTACGCCGACGCCAACACGTTCGCGCGGTTCTGGCTGCACGATGCGGAGCACACATACTACCAGGAATGTCTCAAGGGGCTCCTCAGCGAGCCACAGTTGGTCGGCCCGAACCATGCCTGCGATTCCGACTCGCACGACTGGCAGGTCTGCGTGGACGGCGCGAGCAACCGTCTGGTGATAGACGGCCGGCTTGTCGGGGAATGCCCGACGAGCGCGGCGCTGCGCAAGGCGCTGGCCGCGAGCCCGACGCACGTGGGCTTCGGCACCCACGAGACCTACGCCAGCATTGATTACGTGCGCGTTACCTGCTGCTGACCGGCGGGAGTTCGGGTCAGGACAGGCGGCGGGTGGCGCCGAGACCGCGAGCGGTTTCGTGCGCCACCCACGGCCCTTCGTGGGAGGTTGCCCCATGCGGACGATGCTTGTGGTTGCGGTGCTGGCGGCGTCAGTGGCCCTTGCCCAGCCGGCGTGGTACCTGGAGGGCGAGGACTATCTCGGAGGCGGCGTGCCGGAATGGGCGCCACACAATGTTGGGGCGTTCGGCCGGGGGGCGTGGGACGGCGCGAGCCGCGGGCGCTGCGCGACGATCAATGAAGTGCCGCGACTCGGAGTCGTCGTGTATCACCTCGGGGACAAGACGCTGGCGCCGGGCGACTACCAGGTGTGGCTCCGCGCGCGCGCTGGGGACAACAACCGGAGTGTGGCCGTGGCCTTCGGGCCCTTTGGCGAGGGCGAGGTGGGGCCGCAGCCGGTCGGCGTGTGTCCCGACCCGGGCGATGACGGCAAGTTCTACTGGCGGCAGGTGGCGCGCGACGGCAAGCCGGCGGTGTTGACCATCGCGGCGGGGAAGGACCACGCGCTGGTGCTGAGCCGGGGTGGCAACGACTCGCCGTACGTGGATGTCATCGCCTTCGCGCCGGTGGGGGCGGCGTTCACGCCGCCGGAGGCGGTGCCGGCGAGTGGCTATGTGCCGCGCATCATGCCCGCGCTGGTCGCGGCCCACGGGCCGACGGAGCCGGCGCCGGACCCGGACCTCGTGATGTTCCGCATGAGCCAACTTCCGCCCGCGGCCGGCGAGGCGACTGTGGCCCTGCAGATCGAGCCGACCGGCCTCATCTACTTCCCCACCGCGACCGTCGGGCGGTGCCATCTGCACCTGAACCTGCGGGTGTCGGCCGGGGCGGGGCTGGCGCTGAGCCCGCAGACCGACCGCGTGGCGCTGCGCTTCCGGGAGTTGTTCTCGGGCAAGGAGAAGACGCTGGCGGCGGCGCTCCCCGCCGCGGTAGCCGAAGGGAAGACGGCCGTGGTGGCGCTGGAGCTGCCCCCGGCGCAGGCGGCGCTTGAGCCGGGGGCGTACCTGGCGACCGCCGACGTGCAGCGCGGCGGGAAGTCGCTGTGCGGCGGGCGGGTCGGAGCGGCGGAGCTGTACGTGCGGCGGCCGGAGGAGAGCCGGGCCTACGCGCTGGCGAGCTTCCAGATCGCCCATGCGGGCTTCAACCACGACCGGCTGTTCGGCGGGCACTTCGTCGGGATGAAGACGCTCATCCCGGCGACGTATGACCCGCTCGATGATGCGACCTGGCGGCAATGGCTGAAGCTGTACAGCGGGGACACCGGGAAGTTCCTGGAGCTGCTGCACGACGGCGGCTTCGGCATCCTGCACTGCGCGAAGGTGTTCCGCGCGCTGGGCGAAATGGACCGGGCCGCGTTCGCCGAGAGCATCGTGACCGATGACGTGCTGTTCATTCTGGAGAAGATGGTGCGGGATGACGGCACGGTGGACTGCTGCCACGATGAGCTGGAGGCGAAGTGGCCGGAACTGAAGGGCGGGCACGCGACCCAGACGGCGGACATCCTGCAGAATGACGGCTTTGTGCTCAAGCTAGCCTGCCAACTCTACTTCCATGCGAAGGACTTGCCCGAAGGCAAGGCGCTGGCCGACCGGATCATGAAGCGGGCGGCGGTGCTGGCGAAGCACGTGTGTGACCCGAAGTGGCTGCCGTGCCAGCGGTGCTGCGTCTACGACGGGCGGACGATCAGCGGGCAGGCGTGGTGGGTGCTGGCGCAGGCGGACGCGACGGGCGCGCTGCCGCAGGCCGAGGCCGAGACGGTGGTGCGTAACTGCGCGGCGGCGGCCACGCACGCGATCATCAGCCACGGCTGGTACGACCGGGGCTGCTTGACCGAGGGCGGGTGCCATGTCGGGTACGGCGTGCAGAACATCATCAATGCGCTGCAGCCGGGCTGCCGGGTCGCGGACATGATGAACCGCAGCGAGGACGCCGGGCTGATGCGGCAGGCGCTGCGCGTGCTGTATGAGTTCCTGACCGACACCAACGCCGTCCTCACCGGGCAGCCGCTGTGGCGGCCGACGCGGCACTCTTCGTGGTCGAACGGCCACATGTTCACGCTGTGCGGGGAGTACCTGCGAGACTTCGAGGACAACCCACGCGTGCGGACGTACCGCGACCAGATCGGCGCGAACTTCCTGATGGACGCGTCGGGGCTGGGCGGCGGGATCGCCAAGTGGCATGGGCTGGATGCGCTGGCGACGATCATGTACGCCAGCGCGGAGTACGGGGCGTGGGAGCGGTCGCACGGGGCGCGGTTGTATTGAATCCGTAGGAGCGCCGGCATCCTGCCGGCACGCATGCTGCCAACCCCCGTGCCAGCAGGATGCTGGCGCTCCTACGGACTACGGCCACGGCGTGCCAGCAGGATGCTGGCGCTCCTACGGACTACGGCAAACGGCTGCCGGCTGGAAGCCGGCGCTCCCAGGGGAACACCATGACCCACGCAGAGGCTGTGAACCGCCGCCGCCGTATCGTCGTCCAGTATGATGCCCACGGGCAGCTCGGCGCGCCCTTTGAGGAGTGGCTCGCCTTCCGGTTCCACTATGTGGACATGCCCGGCAGCATGATTGACGCGATCATCTGGGACATCGGCTGGGGGAGTTGGGCGAGCTATCCCAGTGAGGTGCTGCCGCGCTTCGAGCACCCCGGCCTGAAGATCTGGTATGAGCAGGGGATCGAGTGGGTCGGGGAGCTGGTCAAGGCCACGCGGGAGCGGGGGCTGGAGTGCCTCTGGAACCACCGCGTGAGCGAGGTGGACATCAACCCGCTGCCCAGCCTGGAGCGCGACACCGAGCTGATGATGGACCACCTGAACCCGGTCAAGGCCGCGCACCCGGACTGGACGATCAAGACCTGGTGGTGGCAGGGAACGTGGAACTACGCGGTGCCCGAGGTGCGCGAGTACAACCTGGAGATCCTGCGCGAACTGGCCGGGCAGTATGACCTGGACGGCTTCCAGCTTGACTTCGCGCGGCACATCCCGTGTCTGCCGGTCGGGAGACAATGGGAGCTGCGGGAGGGCGTGACGCAGTTCGTGCGGATGGTGCGGGGGATGCTGGAGGAGACGGCGACGCGACGAGGCAAGCCCTACTTGCTAGGGGCGCGCGTGCCCAATACGCTCGAGAGCTGCCGGGCGGACGGGCTCGACGTGTGGGCGTGGGCGGAGGAGGGGCTGGTGGACTTCCTGACGCTCGGGACGCGCTCGATGAGCGTGGACATCGAGGGCTTCCGGGAGGCGGTAGGCGAGGGCGCCAAGTTGCAGCCGTGCTTTGACGACCATCATGCCACCGACGGCTATCGCTTCCAGCCCATCGAGTTCCTGCGCGGGGTGTTCGCCAACTGGTGGCAGCAGGGCGCCGACAGCGTGGCGACGTTCAACTGGGGCAACGCCCCGGCGGAGGTGGCGGAGGCGACGCTTGAGCGGTGGGGACGGGGGACGTTCAATGAGGCGCCATCGTCGCATGGGGAGGCGTACCTGGAGGTCGGCGACGCGGCGGCGATGGGGGGGAACAACAAGGTGTTCGCGGTCGAGCGGCGCGGGGGCTATCCGTGGGCGGAGGGCGCCTTCAATCGCAATGACGACGCGCCGCTGCCGCTGGCGCTACGGCCGGATGGGACGGCGGCGGAGATGTTCGTGAGGGTGGCGGATGAGGTGTGGGACGGCAACGGCGGGGGGCCGGCTGAAGCGCGGCCCCTCCATACGGCGACGGCCCGGTTGCGGGTGGTGCTGTTTGGAGCGCGGGAGGGGGATGCGTTCGCGGCTTCGCTCAACGGAGTGCCGCTCGGGGAGGCCGTCTGCGACTTCGAGTGGAAAGATGCCCAGATCTTCTCGCCCCGGCCCCAACCGGCTTCGGGCGGGAATGGGAAGTATGAGATTGACCCGCAGCAGCGGCTGCTGCGCCTGGAGTTCATCGTGCCGCCCGAGGCGTGTCGCATCGGGCGCAACGACGTGGCGCTGAGGATTGTGGACCGGGCGCCGTATTGCTGCCAGGAGATTGTGCTGGAGAAGCTGGAAGTGCACGTCACCTACGGAGAGAGGGATTGAGATGAACCGGCCCTCACGTCTCGCACTGCTGTCGCTGGTGGCCGCATCGCTCATGCTCATCGCCGGGTGTCCCAAACAGCCGCCGGCGGTGTCGGCGCCCGAGCCGCAGCGCGTGGCCGCGGCGCCGGCCGCGAACACTCCCGGTCATCCGGAAACGACGGGCGGGCAGTGGGGCTGCCTGTATGAGGGCGAGGGCGGGGTGTACTGGTTGAGCGCGGCCGCGGGGGCGACGCCCACGCGCATCCTGGAACTGGCCGGTGAAGAGAACTCCATAGAGGGCTTCGCCATCTCCGCCGATGGGAGCCTGGTCGCCATCACCAGCGGGGCCTGGACGTGCGGCATTCTCCACCTGACTTCCGGGGAGACCACGCCCGTGTGGGAGGCGGACAAGGACCCCGGGCCGCTGGCCTGGTCGCCCGCCGGAGACCGGCTGGCGTATGTGCAGGGCGGGGCGTTGAGCGTCCTGACGGTGGGCGGCGCGGCCGAGGTGTTGGTGGCCGACCCGTTTGTCAGTGCGGTCGCGTGGTCGCCCGACGGCAGACAGATCGCGTACGGGCAGCGGGACGAGAACGATCAGGACCTGGGGCTGTTCCTGATCCCGGCGGCCGGCGGCACGCCGCGGCAACTGGTGAAGGGCACGCACGACGTCTTCGGTGTGGCCGACATCTCGTGGTCGCCGGACGGGCGGCAGATCGCCTTCATGCACGCCTGGGAGGGCGGGGCGCTGTGTTTCGTCAACGCTGACGGCACACGCTACCGCGCCAATGTCGGGCCGGCGTTCGGGACGGCGAAGTGGCGGCAGGACGGATCTGCCGTCGTCTACACGGCGATGGCCAACGAGATGGAGACGCTGGGCGTCTACCGCTGCACGCCGACGGGGAAGCCGGAGGCGATCGTGCGGGGCAAAAACGTGACCTACGACCTGTTCGCTGACGGGCGAGTGCTGGCGATCAGCAGCCCCGGCGAGGGGAGCGAGCAGCCGGTGTACCTCAAGCTCCTGGCTGAACCGCGCGCGGCGGCCACGGTGCAGTGGAAGGGCACGATGCCCGGCACGGCCATCAGCGGGTTCGCCCAGCCGGATGGCTCGCACGTGGCGTTGTGGGCACAGGACAAGGACGGCAACGAGAGCCTCTGGATAGGCGAGACCGGGCAGATGCCGACCAAACGGGCGGAGGGCATCAAGCGGTTGCTGGGGTGGTCGCAGGGGCCGGGGCGGTAGGCACGGGAGAGGATATGCATATGCGGCGGCTGGCTGTACAACTCACAGTGACAACGGCGGTGTTCATGCTCATGGCAAGCAACGCACGGGCGACGACGGACCTGGGGAACGGCTTTGCGGACCACGGGGTCTGCACGCCGCTGTCGAACCATCGCGGCATTGTGGCGGCACAGGACGGCAACGGCAAGGGTGTGGTGCTGGCGTGGCTGATGGACCACCGCGGGTGCTATGAGTTGCTGCTCGTGGACGCCGAGACGGGGAAGGCCGAGGAGTACCCAATCCCGGCGCCGACCGGCGGGGACTCGCCCTTCGCCTCGATCCTGTCGTCGGCGGGGAAGTTCTACACGCACTTCGGCAGCCACTTCTATGAGTTTGACCCGGCGCAGCGCAAGTTCACCTTTGTCCACAAGACCGCGCCGCAGATGGCCATGGCCATGACCGAGGATGACGACGGCCGGATCTGGTCGGCGAGTTACCCGCAGAGCGGCCTCGTCTCCTACAACCCCGAGACCGGGGAGTTCAAGGACTACGGCCACATCTACAAGCAGACGTGGGCGCAGTACCCGCGCTACGTGGCGGCGGATGACACCGGGTGGATCTACTTCGGCATCGGCAGCACGGCCAGCCAGATCATCGCCTTCGACCCGAGCACGGGGAAGGGGACGCCCGTGCTGACCGACGCCGAACGCGTGCACGGCAGCGGGGCGGTGTACCGGGACATCAACGGGAAGATCTACGGCCAGAGCGGCGGACCCGAGGGCAAGTGGATGGAGCTATACCAGGGGCAGCGGCGGGACCTGGACAAGCCGCCGGCCGTCAAGAAGAAGCCCTACATCGCCGCCAGCCAGAGCCTCTTCCACCAGCGCTTCCCGGACGGCAAGGTGCTCAAGCAGTTCGACACCATCGAGAAGACGATGGTGGTCGAGGACGCCAAGACCGGCGAGAGCAAGCGGTTCGCGTTCGACTACGCGAGCGAGGGCGCGCACGTGATGGCGATGTGCGCGGCGCCCGACAACACGATGTGCGGGGGCAGCGCCTTCCCGTTCCGGTTCTTCTCGTACAACCCCACGGCGGACCAGTGGATGCGGGAGGCGGCGTTCCTGCAGTTCAACACCGTGGTGCGACAGGGGGACCGCTGGTATACGGGCGGATACGGGCACGGCTTCCTGCTGGAATGGGACCCGACCAGGCCCTGGAAGAACACCAAAGAGGGCGACCCGGACAGCAACCCGCTGTGGCTGGCCATGGCCAACCCGGACATCAACCGCCCCCATGATCTGCTGGCCCACCCGGACGGCAAGACGCTGGTGCTGGCGGGGACACCGGGGTATGGGCTGACGGGCGGGGGCTTGATGTTCTGGGACCGAGAGACGCAGCAGGCGCAGGTCATCAAGCACACGGAGATCATCCCGGAGCACTCGCCGATGAGCCTGGTGGCGCTGCTGGGCGGGAAGCTGCTGATCGGCACGACCACCGCGGCCGGCACCGGCGGGCAAGTGAAGGCCAAAGAAGCCGAATTGGCCATCATGGACCTGGCGACCAGGCAGATCGAGTGGCACGCGCCGCTGTTGCCGGGGGTGCAGAGCTACACCGACATGATCCTGGCCCCGAACGACCTCGTATACGGGTTCGCGGACTGGAAGCGGTTCTTCGTGTTCAGCCCCAAGACGCAGAAGATCGTGTACGAGAAGGACATTGAGCCCGAGTTGGGGCGGACGAACGCGCAGCAGCAGACACGGACGTTCATCATGGGGCCGGGGAATGTGGTGTACGTGCTGCTATCCAAGGGCATCGCGAAGCTGAACCGGCGGACGCTTCAGATCAGGCTGGTGGCGCCGTCACCGGTCCCGGTCGGGCCGGGGGGCGACTACCTGAAGGGCCGGATCT
>CAZZDO010000149.1:0-8189 GCA_964653205.1 uncultured Armatimonadia bacterium
GCGCGTACAACTGGCGGGTGAGCTACGCGGCGACGACCATCGAGAGCGACCGGGGCCAGGCCGCCGTGCTGCGCTTCGGCGTGGACTACTGGGCGCGCCTGTGGCTCAACGGGCAGCGGGTCTTCGAACTGGTCGAGGGTCACGGCCCGCCGTGCCCGGCGCAATACACGGTACCCATCCAACTCCGCGCGGGAGCGAACCGCCTGCTGGTGAAGATCCACGCGGGCTCGGCCGGCAACGGCTTCTGGCTGGCGATCAGCGACCCGGGGAACCTGCGGGTGCGGCCGGAGGCGGGAGCATGAGACGCCCCCGCGCAACGGTGCAGATCGTCGTCGCGGCGCTGGCGCTGTGGCCGTGCTTGGCGGCGGCGCAAGCGCCGAGTCTCAAGCTCGTCAGCATCGTGGGCGATCTGCGCGGCAAGGGCCTCGACAACCTGTCGGTGGCAGCGACCGGCGACGGTCGCGCGTTCCTGCTGATGCGCTCCGGGCGCGTGGCCGTCTTCGACGCCGCGGGCCAGTATGTCGCCTCGCAGGACGTGAAGATTGATTGGCCGCAGGAAAACTTCAGCCTGGCCAGCGATGGCCGCCGGGTGTACGTGTGCGACCGGCGCGAGGACTGCCCGTGGGCGCTGGAGGCACGACGGGCCGGCAGCGGGCCCGGCCAGTTCAGCGGCCCACGCGCCGTGGCGCTCGGCCCGTCCGGGCAGCTCATCATCGCCGACACGGGCAACCGCCGCCTGCAGGTCTTCGCCGCCGGGAAGACCGACGCGCCGCAGAGCGTGACCGACCTGCCCGCCCGGCCCGTCGCCGTCACGTGCACGGGCAAGGAAGTCGCGGCGCTGACCGACGACCAGCGCCTGCGTCTGTTTGAGGTGGGGGAGAGCGGACTGACGCCAGGGCTGCTCGGTAGCGTTGGCGCCGGGGCGTGTTCCGTGGGCTTCGCGCCCGGCGCGAGCTTGCTGGTGGCGTACGGTGCGGCGGGGCAGGACGAACTGCGGCGCTACGAGCGGGAGGGCGATGGCCTGCGCTTGGCCGCGACCGTGGCCCACGGTGCGGCCGAGGACTGGCCGGGCTACTTCTCCGCCGCCGTGCCCCTGACGACCGGACCCGACGGGCAGGTGTGGTTCGCCACGGACCTGCGCGGGTCGCTGTGCAGCCTGGACCCGGCCACCGACACCATCACCGAGCGTGTCAGCGGCCTGCCGCGCCCGCTCGCGGTGGCCTTCGATGGCGCAGGCAAGGCCTTCGTGACGGGCTGGCCGCAGCGCGGCGGCCCGGCACGGCGGCAGCTTCTCGTCCTGCCGGAGATGAAGCCCGATGCCGCCCAGCCCTTTTGCGCCACCGATGTGCCGCTGACGACCGAGAACACACCCCTGTGGGGGCTGCTGCCTGAGGCCGATGGGAGCGTGCTCATCCGCGTGGTCGAAGAGGGCTACCGCAAGGGCTGGCCCGCGCTGATGCTCAAGCGGCTCACACCCGCGGGCCAGGCGCAGACCGTGCTCGACTTTGGGGAACTGTACGCCAAGCGTCGCACCTTCCCGCCGTGGGAGATGCAGTACTCGCTGGCGCATGATGCGCAGGGCAACCTGCTCCTGGCGGCGACGCCGCTGGCGTCGGTGCTGAAGGCCACGTCGGAGGGGAAGGTGCTGTGGGAGGCCGGGCCGGACCCGAGCGGTGGCGCCGACCGGCTGCCGCTGCACGGCCCGCGCGACCTCGCGCTCGACAGCCATGGGAACGTGTGGGTAGTGGATGCCGACCTCGACCAGGTGCTGTGCCTGTCGCCGGACGGGAAGCTGCTGCTGCGTTGGGGGCGGCATGGCGGCGTGGACGACCGCGACGGGCAGGGCTTCGACCGGCCGAGCGGCGTGGCCATCACGCGAGTGGACGAGCGCGAGTTCCTCATTGTGGGGGACGCCGGCAATCAGCGACTGCTGAAGTACGCGGTCAGCTACCCCTGACCTTGCGGCGGGCCAGCGGGAGCAGTTCGCGTTGGCCATCCTGTGGACTCGCCACGTCGAGTCCGAAGGCACAGCGCACATTGAGCAGGCCTTCGGAGAACCCGGGAGACGAACACACAGATGAACGTGCTGACCGGACTGCGCTATCCCGGCGAACATGCCGTGCTGCACATCGCCTGCCTGCAGGGCTGCCTCGACTTCCTCGGCGCGGGCCTGAGCTATCCCTGGCTCTGCGGCGGCACCGGCCATGCCTTCATCATCAACATCCACGCCGAAGTGGACGTGCAGGGCGTCAACGACTGGAACCCGCAGATGCTCTTCGAGTTGGCGCCGAACCTGGGCTGTCGCTGTGAGGGCATCAAAGGGGAGGCGACGTCGCTGGGCGGTGACCTCGCGAATCAGCAGCAACAGGGCCGGGAGCTGATCCAGCGCTACATTGACGAGGGCAAGCCCTGCTACGGCTTCTGCGTGGACCCCGCCAACCCGGACTACTCGCCGATCTGCGGGTACGACGAGGGCGGCTACTACTATACCCACATCGGCACCGACACGCCCGCCGGCCCGGTCCCCTGGGGGGAACTGGGCACCATGTGGCTCGACTGGGTCGAGGTCTACGGCGTCGAGCTGTGCGAGCCCGCGAGTGACGAGGTCGTGGTGAGCGAGGCGCTGCGGATGGCCCTGCGCTTCGCCGAGGGTCCCGCCGACTGGATCGTGCCTGAGGCCCGGTCGGGGCTGGCCGCCTTCGCCGCCTGGGCCGACTACCTGGAGCGCGGCACGGCCCTGCTGCTCCACCACGAGTGGAACCTGCAGGTGTGGCTGGACTGCCGCGAGACCGCGGCCCTCTTCCTGACCGAAGCGAAGTCGCGGCTGGGCAAGGCGGAAGGCGAGTTCGACGCGGCCATCGCGCCGTACCGCATTGTCGCCGACCGGCTGCGGGAGGCGCGGGCGTTGGTGCCGAAGACCGAGACGTCCTGGGCGGAGCGGCTGGCCTTCACGAGTACCGAGGCCGCCGCGCTGATACGGCAAGCGGGGGAAGCGGAGGCCGAGGCCCTGCAGGGCCTGCGCTGCATCGTGGCGGCCCTATGAGACGGGGAGGCGTGCCATGCGAACGGCGATGCTGCTCAGCACAATGATCGCGGCGGTCGCCGTGGCAGTCGCCCAGCCGCCGAAGGAGGCGAGGACCGTGCTGAAGCGACCGGAGACCGCCGACCCGGCGGTGCGGTGCGTGCTGGAAGGTGTGCCGTGGATTGGGTTCTATGGCGGCAACCAGCGCGGGCCGGAGGATGACCCCTTTCCCGGCTGCATGCGCGCGTTCCTGGAGTACCGGGGCGAGAACCTGGGGATCAAACCACAGCAGGCGCACGACCCGTGGCACGTCGTGCATGTCTACATCAAGGGCGTGTGCGGCGGCTCGTTCCGGCTGGGGTGGGATGGCGAGAACTGGAACTGGGGGGCCATGGAATTGCTCAACATGGCGGGCGATCCACTCGCGCCCTTCCGCGACGGGCTGACGGCCGCCGGCTATGGTTGTGAGATCCTGCTGCGCCGCGACTTCGCGCGGTCGCTGGGCCTCGAGCAGGACGCCGACTACGACGAGGCGGCCTTCCGGGAGCGCATCATCGCCAGCATCCGCAAGGGCGTGCCGGTGCTGGCCCTCGGTGTCGTCGGCCCGCCGGAGACGTCCCTCATCACCGGCTATGACGAGGGCGGCAAGGTGCTGGTCGGCCGCAGTTACTTCCAGGGCGAGCCGACTGAGGCCGGGCAGATCGAGTTGGAAGAGGCCGGCGGCGGCGTTCCCGACCCGTACTTCCGCAAGCGCGACTGGTTCGCCGCGACGCGCGGGCTCATCCTCATCGGCGACAAGATCCCGCGTCCCGCCGACCACGAGATCAACGTGAAGGCCCTGCGCCGGGCGCTGGAGATCATGCGCACGCCGGTCGTGCGCGGGCACTGGACGGGGCTGGCGTCCTTCACAATGTGGGCGGACACGCTGCTGAAGGAGGAGCCCTTCCCGCCTGACGACATGGCGACGCTGAAGCGGCGGCACGAGTACCACCACAGCGCGGGCGGGACGCTGGCCGAGGCCCGGGCCTATGGTGCCGACTTCCTGCGGCGCATGGCGGACGCCGAGCCGGCCGCCGCGGACGAGTTGCGCCAGGCCGCCGACTGCTTCAGCGATGAGCACGACCTCGTGTGGGCGATCTGGGAATTCACCGGCGGAATGATCCTGAACGACGAGGGCATCCGCAAGTTCGGCAGCTCTTACTTGCGCGGCCGCTTGGTCCCACTCATTCGTCTGTGCCGGCGGCGCGATGCCGAGGCCGCCGAGCATATCGCGAAGGCCCTGCAACTGATGGGCGACAAGCCGCCCGACCCCGAGACCCCCGGCAACTTCGGCCGCCTGGTCCTCGACGGCGTACCCAAGATCGGCTACGACATCCACCTCTGCCCCCTTCCCGGCTCCCTCTCCGCCATCATGGAATACCTCGGTGACCCGGTCGAGTACGACTACCTGATGGGCATCTCGGGCGCGGCCTTCCGCCGGGCCTGGAACCGGGACGATGGCGGCAACGTGGACCTGGGGTACTTCGGCTCGGAGGTGTACCGCCGCACGGCCTTCGGGCTGCAGTACGAGCTGCGGGAAGTGCCGCGCGACAAGCCGAAGATGATCGCGGCTATCCGCGAGAGCCTCGCGCGCGGGCGGCCGGTGATCGCCTTCGGCATCGTGGGGCCGCCGGAGGCGGGGATCGTCACTGGCTATTCGCAGGGCGGGGAAGTCCTGCACGGATGGAGTTACCACCAGGGCAAGAAGTGGCCGGGCATGTACGAGCAGTCGGACTGGTTCGCTGGCTTCGCCCGCTTCGAGCAAGCGCCTGACGCCGGCCTCGGCCCGACCGACACGCCACCGGGCCTGCTCATCGTGGGCGACAAGAACCGCTGGCGGGAGGCGAAGCCGCGCGAGATTCTCATCGAGTCGCTGAAGTGGGCCGTGGACCTGGAGCGCACCGCCCACCGCCCGAACCTGCCGCAGCATGTCTGCGGTCTGGCGGCCTACGAGGAATGGGCCAAGGCTCTCGCAGTGGATGGCGACTACCCGAAGGACGATGCGAAGGTGATGGACCGGCGCCACATGGTGCAGATGGACCAGGCCGTCATGACCGCGGAGCGGGGCAACGCCGCCGGGTTCCTGCGCCTGATGGCCGAGGCCGCGCCGGAGGCTGCCGAGGACCTGAAGGCCGCCGCGGACCTGTACGAGCAGATCGGCAAGGCGGCGGGGCCGGTGTATCCCTGGGGCCCGAACTGGGCCCGACCAGACCTGTCCGACCCGGCAGTGCGGCGCACGATCGCCGGCCACGTCCGGGCGGCCGCGGCCAAGGACGAGCAGGCTGTGGAGGGCCTGGAGGCAGCGCTGAGGAAGCTCCAGGGAGATGACGCCGGGCCGCAGTGACATGGCCCGGCATTCTGTCGGCAACACCCGCGAGGGAGGACGGTTCGCCATGCATGTGACACGCAGTCTGCTGGTGGCAACGCTGCTGGTGGGGGTGCGGAGCGTGTGCGTTGCGCAGGCTCCCGCCGATTTCACGCCGGCGCCGTTCACGCCGCCGGGCCCGAACATCGCGCTGCACAAGTCGTACACGCTCGACCCCGCGCCCAACTACGGAGACTGCAGCCTGGACCCCCAGCATGTGCTGCTCACCGACGGCGTGTACACCAAGGGCTACTTCTGGGTGCAGAAGACGACGGTGGGTTGGGTGCACTCCCGTCCGGTGATCATCACGCTGGACCTCGGCGAAGTGCAGCCGATCGCGGGGCTGTCGTTCAACACGGCCGCCGGGGTTGCCGGCGTCACGTGGCCGCTCAACATCCTGACGATGGTGAGCGACGACGGCAAGGAGTGGACCGTGGCGGGGGACCTGATTGCGCTGGCCAACCAGCGCGGAGCCCCGCCGGCGACGCCGTATCGTCTCCACCGGTTCGTCACGGATGCCCTGAAGACGCGCGGGCGCTATGTCGCGTTGCTCGTGGACCAGGTGCCGTACACGGTCGTGGATGAGGTTGAGGTCTACCGGGGCCAGGACGCGTGGCTGAACGCCGTGGCGCCGGGGAAGCGGGTGAGCGTATCCCCCAAGGAGTACCAGCGCACCCAGCAAGTGCTGCTCGCCGGGCAGGCGCGTCTGCAGAGCGACTTGGCCGAGATTGTCAGGGGTCTCGACAGCGCCCGGCTCAGCGACGCTCAGAAGGCCGATCTGCGGGCGCGCGCCGAGAGGCTCAGCGCTGAGATAGACGCCTGGGAGGACGTGCCCGAGGACTTCACGACGATCCTGCCGCTGAACGAGTTGCACACGCGCATCGTCGCGCTGAACGCGCCGCTATTGCGGGCGCGGGGATACAAGCGACTGACGGCCTGGGGCGCCTATCGCTACGACATGCTGCACCCGCTGGAAGCCCCGGACAAGCCGCCGTCCACCCCGTCGGCGTTGAGCGTGCGCATGATGCGCAACGAGCACCGCGCGGAAGTTCTCAACCTGACCAACCCCAACGACGCGCCGCTGACGGTGACGGTCAAGGCGAGTGGCCTGGGGCCCTACGGGGCCGCGCTGACGTTACGGGAAGTCATCTTCACCGACACGCGGGAGCGGACGCCGGTGGCCTCGGCGATTCTGCCGGGGCAGCCGGGGGAGCAGGGCCTGCCGGTCCGCATTCCGGCCGGCACGACCCGCCAGGTCTGGCTGGACTTCAACGCCACGGGCGTCCCGGCCGGTGAGGCGCGCGGGACGCTCGAGGCATCGCCCGCGGACGGGAGGGACAAGGTGCGGCTGCCGCTGAACCTCCATGTCGCCCCCTTCGTCATGCCGGCGGAGTTCAGCACCGCCATCGGCGGCTGGGACGAAACGAACAACAAGGGCGGCTACATGGTGACGGCTGAGAACATGCTGCCGCTCATCGCTAACCTGCGGGCCCACGGGGTGAACATGCCGTGGAGCAACCCGCAGGTGATGCCGACGCCCGGGCAGTACGACGCCGCGGGCAACATGACCGCGCCGCCGGACTTCACCGCATGGGACGAATGGGTTGAGCGCTGGAAGGGCGCGCCGTACTGGGGCCTGTTCCCCAACGTGCGCGACAACTTCGCGCAGGAACCGATGGGAACCGAGCGCTTCAACAAGATGGTCGGGGCGTGGGTCACGGCCTGGGTGCAACATGCCGCGGCGCAGGGCATCAAGCCACACGAGATCATGATCCTGCTGGTGGACGAGCCGAGCCGCGACGCGCAAGACCAGACCATCATCACCTGGGCGAAGGCCCTGCACGCCGCCCAGCCCGACATCGTCATCTGGAACGACCCCGTCCATCCCGACCCGGCGAAGGTCGCCCCGGAGTTCTACACCGAGGCCGACGTCCTGTGCCCCAATGCGACCATCTTCCTGCGCAGCGACCAGGCTTACCGCGACTTCTACGTCGCACAGCAGCAGGCCGGCCGCGAGGTGTGGTTCTACTCGTGCTCCGGGCCCTCCAAGCTGCTCGACCCCGCCTCATACTACCGCGGGCAGTTCTGGCTCAATCTGCAGTACGGCGGGAAGGGCTCGTGCTACTGGGCCTTCGGGGACGACGGGGGCAACTCGTGGAACGCTTACGTCCAGCCGCGGGCCTGCTTCTCGCCGCTGTTCCTGAGCAAGACGGCAATCACCGACGCCAAGCAGATGGAGGCCATTCGCGAGGGCGCGCAGGACGTCGAGTATTTCGTGATGCTGCGCGCTCGCGTAGCGGAGTTGGAGCGCAAGGGCGCGACGAGCAGACTGCTCGCCGAGGCCAAGGCGCTGCTGGCGGACGGTCCGGCGCAGGCGACCGCGATCATGGGCGGAGACAAGCAGCGCTGGGCGACGCCCAAGGACCGGACGGTCATGGACCGGCTGCGGCTGCAGGCGCTGGACTTGCTGGAGAAGCTGGCCCGGCTCTGACGCCGTGTCAGACGTGAAGCCGGGGGAGCGCCGTTGTAGGGCGGGGGCTTGTACCCCGCCCCGGATGGCGATACCCGAA
The DNA here is from genome assembly GCA_964653205.1 of uncultured Armatimonadia bacterium. Classification (GTDB taxonomy): domain Bacteria; phylum Armatimonadota; class Zipacnadia; order Zipacnadales; family UBA11051; genus JAJFUB01. Next base: position 7,997 of record CAZZDO010000149.1, read on the forward strand.
CGGCAGGCGGGGTACAAGCCCCCGCCCTACAACGGCGCTCAGCCCATCGGTTCATGCCTGACAGAGCACTATCGCCCGGCGGGGGGAGGTCTCGGGCAAAGCGAGGGGAACTAACCGCGCAGCTCATTCCCAGACCTGCCCCCGCGAGGCCCTCCTCATGCCCGACCGGCCCAACGTGCTGTTCCTCATGGTG
>CAZZDO010000149.1:8289-11476 GCA_964653205.1 uncultured Armatimonadia bacterium
CCCCCGCGAGGCCCTCCTCATGCCCGACCGGCCCAACGTGCTGTTCCTCATGGTGGACCAGATGCAGGGCCGGGTGCTCGACCCGGCCCATCCGTGCCAGGCGCCGAGCCTGCGGCGGCTGGCCGACCGCGGCGTGCGCTTCCGCCGCGCCGTCTCGACCAACGCCGTCTGCTCCCCCGCCCGCGCCGGGATCATGACCGGCCTCTTGCCCCATTCCCACGGCGTGCTTGCCGTGACTCACACGGTAGATGATGACCAGTGCGTGCTGCGGACGGACCGGCCGCACTGGGCCCAGCATCTGCGCGCGGCCGGCTACCGCACCGGTTACTTCGGGCAGTGGCACGTCGAACGCTCGGGCGAGCTGGAGCGCTTCGGCTGGGACACCCACGCGCTCCTCGGCAGCCCGCAGTGGCGCGAGCGCCACGCGGCCTTGAGACAGAGCATCCGGGCGGATGACGGCTATGTGCTTGAGCGCCACCTGTCGGGGATGCCCGGCTACAAGCCCGGGCTCTTCTACGGCGTGACGCGCACGCCCCCCGAGCAACGGGCCATGGGCGTCACGACTTCGCTGGCCGAGGACTTCCTGCGCGCGCAGACCGGCGGGGACGACCCCTGGTGCTGCTTCGTCAGCATCGTCGAGCCGCACGATCCCTACGTCTGCGGCACGGAGGCCTTCGCGCGCTACGACCCCGACAGCATTGAGTTGCCCGAGAACGTGCGCGACCCGATGCTCGACAAGCCGGGCCTCTACCGCAAGGCCGCGCGCGTGTTCGCCGAAGTGACCGACGACGACCGCCGCCATGCGTTGGCCTGCTACTGGGCCAGCATCACTGAACTCGACGCGCTCTATGGCCGCCTGCTGGACCTGCTCGATGAGACCGGGCAGGCCGACAACACCATCGTTGTCCTCACGGGCGACCACGGCGACTTCATGGGCGCACACGGCCTGTACCAGAAGAACGTTGGCGCCTTCGACGAGGCGTACAACATCCCGCTCCTCGTCGCCGGGCCTGGCGTGGCGACGGGTGTGACGACCGATGCCCGCGTCAGTTCCCATAGCCTCGCGCCGACGCTGTGTGAACTGACCGGCAGCGAGCCGCTGGAGACAGGGCAGTCGCGTTCGTTCGCGCCCGTCTTGCGCGACCCGACGTGCGCCGCTGACTACACGACCGCCTATGCCGAGTACTTCGGCACGCGCTACAGCCTCACCCAGCGGGTGCTGTGGCGCGGGCCGTGGAAACTCGTGTGGAATGGCTTCGACGACGATGAGTTGTACAACCTGGAGGACGACCCGGGTGAATTGCGCAACCGCATCAACGACCCGGCCGCGGGCGCGGTCCTGCGCGAGATGATGGCTGAGGCCTGGCGGATCGTGCGCGACACGAACGACCACACGCTGTGGAAGGCGACGTACGCTTCGCTGCGCCTGGCGCCGTTTGGGCAGGAAATCCTCGACTAGCCCGCGGCACGTTGGAGACATGCATGGCACCACCGACCGGTCAGACCCTCCGCTTGCGCGTGGGCGCGGCGACACATGACAGCGAACGAGATTTTCCCCTGCCGGCGGGATGGGACGCCACCGTCTACCCGATGTGCGACCGGCCCGCGTTGACGCAGGCCGCGGTGCAGCGGGCGCTGGCGCACCCGGTCGGCTCCGAGCCCATCTCCGTGGCCGCGCGGGGCGCTCGTAGCGCCGCGCTACTCGTGGACGACTTCCGCCGCCCGACCCCGGCCGAGCGCCTGTGCCGGGCCGTCATTGAGGAACTGCGCGTCGCGGGCGTGCCGCCCGAGCGCATCACGATCATCCTGGGCAACGGGGCGCACCGGCCGATGAACCGGCGGGAAGTGCGACGGCGTCTGGGAAGCGTGTGCGACCTTGTCGGCGAAGTCATCTCCCATGATGCGTACAGCCCGCGCGTGACGTACAAGGGTGTGACCTCGGCGGGCACGCCCGTGCTCGTCAACGAGGCGGCCGCGGCGGCGGACTTCTCCGTCTCGATGTCCACGATCTACCCGCACCGGCTCGTAGCGTGGGCCGGCGGGGCTAAGATGGTGCTGCCCGGCATCTGCCATGTGTCCAGCATCCATTGTCACCACTCGCGGCTGGCGGCCGGGGAATGGGGCGAGCCGCCGGGAGGCTGCGCCTCGCGGCGGGACATCGAGGAGGCGGGGAGGCTCTTCGGGCTGAACGTGGCGCTGTGCGTCGTTGTGAACTCGTGCCAGGAGATGTGCGGCCTGTACGCCGGCGAGCCGACGAAGGCCCACCGCGCCGCCGTGGCGCTGGCCCGCAAGGTCGGCGACACGCCCATGGCCGACGCGCATCCCGATCTCATCATCTGCAATGCCTATCCGCTTGACGCGGACGGCACGCAATACTCCAAGGCCCAGGCGCCGGCGCTGCAGTTCGACTGCCCGATGCTCATCATCAACGACTTCGCCGACCCGAGCATCTACCATGGGCTCTACCACGGGCCGCTGGCGCCGTACCGCAAGCGCCCGCCGCTGCCGGCGCCCCCGCACACCGACGAGTTGCTCATGCAGGCGCCGGTGTTCTTCTATTCGCCACAGTACGACCGGGGCTTCATGCCGCCCAATCGCGACTGGTACGGTGACAACGACTGGGAAGCGATGATGGCGGCGATGGCGCGGCGTTTCAAGCGGGCACGGGTGGCCGTGTTCCCGGCCGCGCCGCTGCAACTGCCACGCCTCGTGTGACCGCAGCCGCCGACCGCAGGCGACGACAACCATGTCCAGCTCTCCAGGCGTCCATGAGTCCGCCCCCCTTCCCCATGTCGGCTTCGCCGGCGCGCTCTCCTTCACGTTCTACTGGGCGACGCGCCTGACCGTGCCGCCGGGGTGGACGCTCGAGCCCGGTCGCCGCGACCATGCCGTGCTGTGGCTCATCACCGAAGGCGCGTTGCATGTGGCGACGCCCGAAGGCGGCGTGGACTGCGGGCCGGGGACGCTCGTGCTGTTCCCGTCGGGCTCCTCGCCGCAGGCGACCAACCATACGGATCGCCCCGCCACGCGCTACGTGCTCAGCTTCGAGATGCGCGTGTGGGGTGAGGTGGACTTCTTCCGGCTCTACCACGCGCCCGCGGTCCACACCGTGACGAATCCCGCGGCACTGATCGAGCCGTGGGATGAGCTGGTGGCGCAGTTGCGGGGGCGCGAGGGGGTCGTGACG
>CAZZDO010000150.1:0-3127 GCA_964653205.1 uncultured Armatimonadia bacterium
CGTTCCACTCGCCCTGGCGGCGGCGGGCGGATACGGCGCGGCTTACTGGTTTGAGCTGCGTCACGGCAAGACCCCCGCCGAAGCGCGGCAGGCCGCCAAGGGGTCGCTGGTGGGGCGCCTCCTGGGCGTGATGGGCAAGACCCTCCTGGCGGTCATCATGTCCGCTGTACTGCTGTGGGTCGTGTTCGTGCACCACGCGTAGGTGCGCCGGTCCCCCGGCGCACGGGGCTCTGGGGCCGCGCGGCGCTGGAGGAGGAGTCATGGACGATTGCGTCTTCTGCCAGATCGCGAGGGGGGAGTTGGACGCCGCAGTCGTGTGGCAGGACGATGCCACGCTCGCCTTCCTGGATCGCCGCCCCTTGTTCGTCGGCCATACGCTGCTCATCCCCCGCGCCCATGTCCCGACCCTGATGGCCCTGCCGCCGGACCTCGTGGCCCCGCTCTTTGAGCAAGCCCGCCGGTTGGCCCGGGCCGTGCAGGAAGCCATGGGCGCCGACGGCATCTTCGTCGGCATCAACAACCACGTCAGCCAGAGCGTCCCCCACCTGCACCTGCACATCGTGCCCCGCACCAAGGGCGACGGTCTGAAGGGGTTCTTCTGGCCGCGGCGGAAGTACGCCAGCGAGGACGAGATGGCGGAGGTCGCGGCCCGCATCCGCGAGGCTCTGGCCGACACCTCGGCACTGTCAGGATGATGACGCCATGCCCCGTACATTGATCTGCCTGCTCCTGTGCCTCTCCCTCGCCACGCTCCCGGCCTGTGCCCAGCAGGCTGGCCCTACCCCCGCTCAGAGCCGTCTGGGCATCAACCTCAACGGCCCCACCGACTGGAACGCCGAGATCCCGTTCGTGGATGTCTTCCGCCTGTCCCGCCAGTGGATCAGCCAGCGCCAGGGCGAAGGCTGGGGCAAGGGCCCGGCCCTGCAACGCGACGCCAACGGCTGGGTCACGCAACTGGAGGCGAACTGCTGGGCGGACACGCCCATGTGTACGATCCGGGGTGGGCATTTCCCCAAAGGCCGCTACACGTGCCTGTATGAGGGGCAAGGGCAGATCGAGTTCTGGGGCGGCGCGCAGGTCGCCGAGCAGCAGCCGGGCCGGATTGTGGTCGAGGTGAAGCCGGACGCCGAGGTGGTCTGGCTGCGCCTGCGCGCGACCAACCCGCAGGACTACGTCCGTAACATCCGCGTGGTCATGCCCGGATGTGAGGCGACCCACCGGCAGGCGCCCTTCCGCCCCGGCTTCCTGGTGCAGTGGAAGTCCATGAACACCATCCGCTTCATGGACTGGATGCTGACGAACCACGACCTGCCCGGCACGTGGGCCGAGCGCCCGACGCCCCAGTACTGCAACTTCACCGAGCGCGGGGTGCCGGTGGAAGTGATGGTGGACCTGTGCAACCGCCTGAAGGTGAACCCCTGGTTCTGTATGCCCCACCGGGCCGACGACGACTACGTCCGCCAGTTCGCCGCGTATGTCCATGAACACCTGGACCCCTCGCTGCACGTTGTCCTGGAGTACTCCAACGAGGTCTGGAACAGCATCTTCCCGCAGAACCGCTACGCGCAGCAGAAGGGCCAGGAGCTGGGCCTGGGGCCCAAAGAGCGGCCCTGGGAGGGTGGCGGGATGTACCACTCCCGCCGCAGCCTGGAGATCTTCCGCCTGTGGGAGGACGTCTTCGAGGGGCGCTCCCGTCTCGTCCGCGTCATCTCCTGGCAGGCCGTGAACCCCTGGTGGATGGAGCATATCATCCTCCCCACCGACGAGGCCCACGCCCACTGTGACGCCATTGGCATCGCTCCCTACTTCGGTCCGCTCATTCCGCCCACAACCAGCAAGGACGGCCGACCCGGCGCCGACAAGATCGTGGACTGGACGGTGGACCAACTGCTGGACCACGTCGAGCAGATGACGCTGCCGGAGGCCATCGAGGCGATCAAGCAACAGAAGGTCATCGCCGACCGCTTCAGCCTCAAGCTCGTGGCGTATGAAGCCGGGCAGCACCTGGTGGGGCTGGGCGCCGCCCAGAACAACGACAGGCTGACCCGGCGTCTCATGCAGGCCAACCGCCACCCCCGCATGGGCGCGATCTACACGAAGTATCTCGACGCCTGGAAGGCCGCCGGGGGCGACTTGATGTGCATGTTCAGCTCGGTGGGCAACTGGGGCAAGTACGGCAGTTGGGGCCTGGCGGAGTATTGCGACGAGACGGAAAACGATCAGCCGAAGCTGAAGGCCGTCATGGACTGGGTGCGGAATAACCCGCGCTAGCCGCGTAGGTGCGCTGGTCCTCCGGCGCACAAACTGCCCGCCGGGGACCGGCGGGCCTACGCGCGGTACCACACCGTCACAAGGAGACCCCCATGAAGCTATCCGTCATGCTTTTCCCGTTCCACGGCATCATCACTGACGGCTCCCTGCAGCCCGAGGCCCTCCGGGATGCCATCGTCGGCGCCGGGATCGGCGCCATCGAGCCGATGCTGTCGAACCTCGACGCCACCCCCGAGCCCTGGCAGAAGCTCCTGGACCTGTGCCAGGAGGCGGGCTTGCAGGTGAGCTGCCTGGACATCGGGGCCGACCTGGTGGGCAATACCGACGCGGCGCTGGCGAACGTCGAGCGCGGCCTGGACGCCTGCGCGGCGATGAACTGCCCCGTGGCGCTCATCCCCGGCAGCCGCCCGACCGAGGGCATGAGCAACGAGGAGGGGCGGGCGATCCACTCCCAGGGCCTCGCGAAGTGCGCCGTCATGGCCGCCGAGCGCAACATCATCGCCACCATCGAGGACTTTGGCGTCTACCCGGCCTTCGCATGCCGGTCGGACCATGTGCGGGAGGTCGTCACGGGCGCGGGGCCGGACGTCAAGGTCACGTGGGACAACGGCAACTTCATCCTGGCCGATGAGATGCCCATGCACGCCTACGAGGCCCTGCTCGACCTGACCGTCCACGTCCACATCAAGGACTTCGCGCTCGATGAGACCGGCCAGGCGGGCCTGAAGACCCCGTCGGGCAAGGCCTACAAGGGCGCCAACATCGGCTACGGCGACACGCAGGTGGCCGAATGCGTCGCGGCCTTCAAGCGCGACGGGTACGGAGGCTGGCTGTCGCTGGAAGTCGGTGGCCCGCC
>CAZZDO010000150.1:3227-6836 GCA_964653205.1 uncultured Armatimonadia bacterium
GGCATCTCGCATCTGGCCAACTTCCTCGCGGTCGAGGAGGCCGAGGTCATCGGCGTCGCCGACCGGCTGCCCGCCCCGCGCGAGCGCGCCGAAGCCATGATGCGCGACAAAGGCTGCCCGGGGCAGGTCCTGACCGAGTACGAGGAACTCCTCGCCCTCCAGCCCGATGCTGTCGTCGTCGCCTCCAACGGCCGGGCCCAGTGCGGCCATGCCGTGCAGGCGCTGGACGCCGGCTGCCACGTGCTCTCCGAAGTGCCCGGCGCGTTCTCGCTGGAGGAATGGCTGAAGATCCGCGACACCGCCGAGCGCGCCGGCAAGCAGTACATGATGGGCGAGAACCTGTGCTTCATGGACTTCATCCGCTACTGGCGCAAGTGGATCGAGGCCGGGAAGTATGGCGAGATGTCCATCGCCGAGGCGGAGTATCTCCACTACCTGCCCAGCACCATGACCAACGCGCAGGGCGAGTTCTTCACGCCGTCGCAGGTCCGGGAGCAGGGGATCAAGGACGTCTTCCCCACCTGGCGCGCCGATCAGCCGCCCATCGGCTACCTCACCCATGACCTCGGGCCGATTCTCGAGGTGCTGGACGACCGCGTGGTGACCGTCACGTGCCTGAGTGCGCCCTATCGCTGCAAAGAGGCGCCGCTGCGGCCGGATGGGCAGATCGCGCTGTTCCACACCGCCAAGGGCCTGCTCGTGCAGATGCTGGTGACGCTGAACACGGTGCGCCCGGGCGAGCACCGCTTCCGCCTCTTCGGCACCGGCGGCAGCCTGGAATGGACGCTCTACGAGCAGTTCTGCCGCCGCTTCGACAGCAGCATGGAAGAGAGCGCCGGCTGGGAGGTCGTGAACATCGGGCTGGCCGCCAAGGACACCGACCCGACGACGGGCCACGGCGGCACGGACATCAACCTGGCGCGGCAGTTCACCCGCTGCCTGCTGCGGGACGGCACCGTGCCCATTGACGTCTACCGCAGCATCGAATACTCTCTGCCGGGCATCATCGCCGGGCAGTCCGCCGCGATGGGCGGCACGCCGCTGGCCATTCCCGACTTGCGCCGCGAACCGTTCGTCCACACGAACTTCTGGCAGGTCGTCGGCTTCCCCGAAGACGAGCCGGAGGGCAAGCCCTACAAGGAGATCCTGGAGTTGGGGTAGGGCAGTTGATCGTTGATCGTTGATGGCGGATGGCTGTGGCCGTCCCCAATCCCTAATCCCCAACCCCCAATCCCTAATGATACTCAAGATCATCGCCTGTGGCGTACTCGAACCTGAACTGAAGCACCTGGCCGCGCAATCGCCCCACGACGTCGTGGTCGAGCTGCTCGAGGCCGGGCTGCACGACCGGCCGGACCTGCTGCGCGAGCAGACCCAGGCGGCCATCGAGCGCACGGAAGCCGAGGGCGGCTTCGACGCCATCGCGCTCGGCTACGGGCTGTGCGGGCGGGGCGTGTCGGGCCTGATGGCCCGCACTCTCCCCGTCGTCATCCCGAGGGCCCATGACTGCATGACGCTCTTCCTGGGCTCGCGCGCCGCCTACCGGAGGCAGTTCGCCGCCGAGCCGGGCACGTTCTACATCACCCCCGGCTGGTACGAGAACAAGGTCCGCCCCCTCGGGCACGACAAAGAGAAGCACTACGACAGCGGGACGGACCTGCAGCAGGATTCGCGTTTCGCGCCGCTGGCCCAGAAGTACGGCCCCGAGCGCGCCGCCTACATCATCCACTTCCACGATAGCTGGAAACGCAACTACACCCGCGCCGCCTACATCGACACCGGCTATCCCGAGCCGCAGAAGTATGAGGCGTATGCCCGGCAGATGGCCGAGGACCTCGGGTGGCGCTACGAGCGCATCGCCGGCGACCCGCACCTGCTGCGCAAGCTCGTGAACGGCGAATGGGAAGGGGACGAGTTCCTCGTCCTGCAGCCCGGCCAGCGGTCGGCGGCCAGCGGGGACGAGGGCGTGCTGGCGGCGATTAGTGTTGACCCCGAGAGCCGTACGAGCGGCTTCCAGCCGCGAGACGAAGCAGGGGGCACCCAGGAAACTGCCGTAGGAGCGGCTTCCAGCCGCGACGATCAGAGCGAAACGACCTCGCGGCTGGAAGCCGCTCGTACGAAGGCTACGGCAACGGCGTGCCAGCTGGAAGCTGGCGCTCCTACGGCCGGCACCCTCGGCCTGGGCATTGACGCCGGGGGGACGTACACCGACTGCGTGCTGTACGACCTGGACAGCCGCACCGTCATCGCCAAGGCCAAGGCCATCACGACCCACCACAACCTGATGCTGGGGATTGACGAGGGGCTGCGCAACTTGGTCGAAACCGTCGCGGGGACCCCGTCCTCCGGACACCCCGCGACTCGCCTGCAGGAGGTCCGCGTCGTGGCGCTCTCGACGACGCTGGCGACCAACTCCATCGTGGAGGGCAAGGGCGGGCGGCCCGGCGCCATCATCATGTCGCCGCTGACCGCCCCCGGCCAGGACATCAACTGGCGCCCGTTGCGCCACGTCTCCGGGGCGATGGACATCCGCGGCGACGAGCTGGAAGCCCCCGACCGCGACGAGATCGCCGGGGCCGTTAGGGACCTGCTGGCCGAGGGTGTGGACGCCTTCGCCGTCTCCGGCTATGCCAGCGTACGCAACCCCGCCCACGAGCTGCTGGTGCGCGAAGTCATCCGCGCCCACTGCGACCTGCCAGTGATCTGCGGGCACGAGCTGTCCCAACGGCTGGACTATCTGGCCCGCGCCAACACGGCCATCCTCAACGCGCGTCTGCTCGGGGTCATCGGCAAGCTGCTGGAGGCCGTCAAGCAGTCGCTGGTTGGGCTGGGCGTCGCCGCGCCGGTCATGGTCGTGAAGGGCGACGGCTCGCTCATCAACGAGCAGACGGCTCGCGAGCGGCCCGTGGAGACCGTCCTCTCCGGCCCGGCGGCCAGCGTCTCGGGCGCGCGGCATCTCACCGACATCACCGAGGGCGTCGTCTTCGACATGGGCGGCACAACCACCGACAGCGCGGTGCTCGCCCAGGGGATGGCGCGGCTGCACCCGGAGGGCGCGCGCGTGGGCGGCTGGCGCACCAGCGTCGAGGCCGCGCAGATCGAGACCGTGGGCCTCGGCGGCGACAGCCACATCGCGTTCAACGCCGACCGCGACCTGCTGATCGGGCCGCGCCGCGTGCTGCCGATCTGCTATCTCATCGCGCAGGCCCCGCCGCTCATGGACAGCCTGCGCCGCATTGACCCGCGCTTCATCACCACCCGGACGAACTCCCAGGCGCTGGAGTTCTTCCGCCTCGGCCGCGACCATGAGGACACGCTGCTAAGCGACCGCGACCGGCGCGTCGTGGAGGCGCTGCAGGCTGGGCCGTTGTCCCGCGAGGACCTGTCCCGGCGGATCGGCCTCGTCGAGGCCTCCCTGCTGCGCACCGAGCGCCTCGAGGACCTCGGCTTCGTTCAGCGCTCGTCGCTGACACCCACCGATCTGCTGCACGTGACCGGCGAGTTCACCCACTGGGAGGTCGCGGCGGCGCGGCTGGCGCTGGACATCTTCGCCGAGTTGTACGGCGGCGACCCGGATACGATCATCGAGCGCGTCCGCGACGAGATCGT
>CAZZDO010000150.1:6936-11470 GCA_964653205.1 uncultured Armatimonadia bacterium
TCGTTTCCGTTGGCAGGTCCCGGCCCTTCCCCGGCGAAGCCCTCACCGTTGCCCGATTCCCCTGGCCCGGAGGCCAAACATGAACCTGACGCTTGGCGCTACCACCCGTCCCTGGAGTACGCTCCCCTTCCCCGAAGCCTGCGCATGCATCGCCGGCGCCGGCTACAGCGATGTCGCCATCTTCGCCAGCCAGGGCGCCATCCCGATCACTTCGGCGACCACGCCCGACGAGGCCCGTGCCGTGGCGGACACCGCCCGCCAGGCCGGCCTGGTGCCCTCGATGCTCATCTGCGGCGTGAAGCTCGATGGTTCGGTGGAGGAGGGCGTGGCCGATCACAAGCGCCTCATTGACGCCACCGCCGCCGCGGGCATCCCGTGGCTGATGAACTGCGGCACCGAAGCGCCCGCGACGTTCGACCCGTTCCGCGAGATCATGCGGCAGTGCTCGCCCTACGCTCAGGACCGCGGCGTGGCGCTGACCATGAAGCCCCACGGCGGCATCGGCCTGACCGGGAAGATGATGACCGAGACCTTCGAGTTGGTGAACCACCCGAACTTCTCGATCTGCTACGACCCGGGCAACATCATCTACTACACGAAGGGCGCGCACCGGCCGGAGACGGACGTGGCCGATGTCGCGCCACATGTGGGCATGTGCATCATCAAGGACTGCGTCGTCGTGGACGACAAGTCCGACGTGCACCTCCTGCCGGGCGAGGGCTGGGTGGACTTCCCGGTGGTGCTGGGCAAGCTGGTCGAGGCGGGCTTCACCGGGCCGCTGTACGTGGAATGCCTGGGCGGGTCGGAGCTTGACGACATCAACGACCGCGCCCGGCGCACGCATGGGTTCGTGACGGACATCATCGCGAGGCTCTGAGATGACCCCCTGCCGCTTGCTGGCGCTGGCGTCGGTCCTGTGCGTCGCATCCGTAGCCGGGGCGCGTCCGGCCATGACGGAGGACGCAGATCACTACACCGTCACCGGCAACGGCTATCGCGTCGTGTTCAGCCGCGAGACTGGCGGGCTGTCGTACGAACTGCCGGACGGCGCGAACGCCTGGAAGCCGGTTGCCCGCATGCCGCAGGACCTCGTCAGCGCCCTGTCGGTCGAGGGCGACATCCTGCAGGCCGGGCCGCAGCGCGCGACGTGGGCCACCACCACCGGCGCGGACTTCATCGCTGTCAGCCGCCGGATGCGCCTGGGCATCAGCGGGCGCACCGCCCAACTCGAACACCTCTGCACCGACGAGGGCGTGCTGATCGGCTACCAGGTGGCCGGGGATGTCGGGCAGGGCAGCTTCTGGTCGCCGCCGCGCCTGGGCCTGCGGGTGGACGACTGGGACGGCTATGCCTGCTACGGACCCGACGGCCGCCGCCACGCGGGGGAGTTGGCCGCGCTGCAGCCCTACCCGGCCTATGCGGGCGTGTCACCGTGGGGCAACCAGGGCGACACCGTGCCGCGCTTCGACGCCAAGCACCCGGCGCTGATCGTGCGCTCGCAGGCACGGGGCCTGGCGCTCGGCGTCGTCTACCTCAACTACGAGACTGACTGGCAGGGCGGCAGCGGCTTCGTGCAGCGCCACACCGCTTCCGCGCTGTACTTCTACTGCGGCATGTCCCCCGCCGGGGGCGACCGTATTCGCTGGGCGTGGCTGGCGCCCTTCGGGGGGCTCGACGCGGCGGCGGAGACGGCGCGGGTGGAGGCGCTGCTGCGCCAGGGGGAGACGCTCGTGGCCTCGTACACGCCGCCGGTCGCGAAGCTGCCCGAGGATTGGCTCAAGCCCATTCCCGACTTCCCGGCGGCGCTCCGCCGGCCGGCCCCCGTCACCGGTATCCGCGACGCCGTCGTCTACACCATCAATGAGGACACCAACTCGCCCGAGGGCGTGGCGCTGGCGCGCAAGGTCGGGTCGGATGTGCTGGTGCGGGCGTGGTTCAAGTGGGGCAACCGCCCGCCGGTCGAGAAATGGCAGGAGTTCCCGCCGCAGATCCATCAACTCGGCGCGCTCTTCGGCGGCGGCATCACCTGCAGCGCGCTGTATGACAACGAGAACGGGATCACACCCGAGCAACTGGCCGACATGGCCACCCGCGGGACGGACGGCAAGTACGTGGACGCGTGGGATCAACCCGGCTGCCGCCACGGCTCGCTGTCCAGCCCCGCCTATCTCGACTACCTCTTCCGCTGGTGCAAGGAGCAGATTGACGCCGGGGCCGACTACCTGTTCATGGACGAGAACACCGCAGCCCTCGGCCAGAAAGAGGGCTACGACGACCACTCCCTGGCCGACTTCCGACTGTATCTCACGCGGCACTGCCCCCAGACTGAAGGCTACAAGCCCGACGACCCACGCTGGCGCGACATGTGGGGCGTGCCACTGGACAACCGCGAGGTGTGCCCCGACGGCACCATGGCCACGTTCAGCTACCGCGCCTTCCTGCGCGTGCAGGGCCTGGTCGAGAAGCCGCTCCAGGAGAAGAACAAGCTCGGGACGCTGTGGTGGCAGTTCCGCACCTTCCGCGATGACCGTGCCTGGAAGGCCCTGACCGACCGCATGAGAGCGTACGCCAAGGCGCAGGGCCGGCGGCTGCTCATCAGCGGCAACGGGCTCGTCAAGTACGTGGACCTGCAGGTGCTCGGTGTGTGGGGTGATTGGGCCGTGAAGGGCGGGCATGTGGACCTGTCCGAGGGCCAGATCTCCCGCTGGCGCGGCCAGATCGAGCGCGGGCGCGAGATCGCGGGCGGGACTGTGCCCGTCGTCTTCTTCCACGACTGGGGCTTCGGCGACCCGCCCTTCCCATGGCTGGCCGTGCCGCCGGCCGACCGCGAGCTGTGGATGCGCACCCGCGGGGCCGAGATCTACGCTGCCGGTGGCTTCTTCGCCTTCCCGGTGCTCGGGCCGTTCAACTGCAACGCCGGCGAGGACGGCACGCTCCGCTGCATCGCCGGCCAGACCGCCTTCTACCAGGCCCACCGCGACATCTATGTGTCGCCCGGCTACCTGGGGTCCGCAACCCTCAAGTCCGACACCGACCGCCTGAGCCTCGCCGCCTGGTGGCAGCCGGAGCCAAAGTCCCTGCTCGTCCATGTCATCAACCGCGCCACCGACGGCGCCCGCCTCGTGCCGCGGAAGCACATCACGGTGCGCCTGCCCGTGAGCACTGCGCCGACGCAGGCCACCGTCGTCTCGCCGGATGCGGAGGGCGCGGCGCCGGTCACGTGCCACCTGGCCGGGGATCAGCTCGAAGTCACGCTGCCTGCGCTACAAGCCTACTCCGTGGCGATCCTCAAGTACGCCGTCGCGCCGAACCTCGACCGGCTGGTTGACCCCGTCTACACGCGGCCGACGCCGCACTGGGGCCGGCCGGCCCAGAACGAGTTCCGCGTCGGCCCGCGCGGGGTCGTCGCGAACTCCTCCGGCCTCATCTCCTACCTGCAGGGCATGCTGCACACCGAACTGCGCAACCCGCCGACGTTCCTGGTCAATGCCGACGGACCCGGGCGGCTGGAAGTGCACATCCGCGCGGTGGCCGCCGCCGGGGCGAAGCTCGAACTGCGCGTGGACGGCGAGCCGAAGCAGACCGTGGACCTGCCCGACCTGGACGGCAGGAACGATGGCAACGCTCCGGAGTACAACCGTACCTTCACGCTCGACGTCCCGGCCGGGCAGCATCGGCTGACGCTGGACAACATTGGCGGCGACTGGGCGGTCGTGGACTGGCTCGCCTTCCGGGGCAAGTTCCTGGAGGCCCGGTAGTGCCCGCGCACCAGCCCCACGAGCACTGGCTGGTCCGGGCGTGGCGGGCCTTCGACGGGTGGTTCTTCGGCCCCACCCGACCGGAGCGTCCGCGGACCCGCGGGCAGGAGGCCGAGGACCTCGCCGCGCGCTACCTGCAAGCCAAGAGCTACGAGGTCCTGGAGCGCAACTGGAAGTGGCACCGGGGCGAACTCGACCTGATCTGCCGGCTTGGCGAACGGCTGGTCATCGTGGAGGTCAAGTCCGCCCGCGCCGACGACGCCTACCAGGCAGCCGACCGCGCCGGCCCCGCCAAGCGCCGGCAGGTGCGCAAGCTGGCCGAGGAGTTCATGAAGCAACGGCGCTGGCTGGGGCGGCCGGTGCAAATGGATGTCGTCGAGGTCACCTTCGCCGAGGACGGGACGCCGAGCATCCGCCACCTGGAGGCGGTGTCGGACTGGCGGCGGTGATGAGCCGCTGGCGGGCATCCCCCCGGAAGAATTGACTAGTTGAGATGACTGCTCAACATCCCAATTCTCTCAGGGGGTACCCCCCGCGGCGAGGCCGCCCGTCCGGGACGAAACGCAGCAGTTCGCGTGGAGGCTCCCGGCATGCCCTGGATAGTCCGAGGCGCGTCCGCGTGTTGACCACGCACCATGGCACGCCGCATGGGAGTGCGTGACGGGAGACATACGCCGGGCAGTCACGGCGGCCTCGGCGCGCCTTGACAGCCGCCCCGCCGGAATCTACACTTCCCTTCGATTGATACGCCCGTCGGTATGCAGGCTCCCTTCCGG
>CAZZDO010000151.1:0-7231 GCA_964653205.1 uncultured Armatimonadia bacterium
CGCCACTACGAGCGCGAGGGCCATGTGCTGATCTTCATGGACGTGCACGGTGAGATCCAGTGTCTCACCGGCAAAGCGATGGACCCGCGGCTCGTGAGAGTCTACTAACCAACAAGCACGCTGTAGGAGCGGTCACCGGACCGCGACCGGTCGCGGTCTGGTGACCGCTCCTACACCGCGCCTATCAGGAGGCGAACGATGGACCTTCTCGATGTCATAGAATGGCAAGATGTCAGCGGGCAGGAGATCGTGCATCGCTGGCCGCCGTACGGGCCGGGCACGGTTCGCCTCGGCGCGCAGCTCACCGTCCGCGAAAGCCAGGCCGCCGTGTTCTTCCGCGACGGCAAGGCCATGGACGTGCTCGGGGTCGGGCGGCACACGCTGACGACCGCCAACATCCCGCTGCTCGAACAGCTCATCAAGATCCCCTTCGGTGGCGAGACTCCGTTCCAGGCCGAAGTCTACTTCGTCAACATGCGGACGCTGACGGGGCTGAAGTGGGGCACCGCCCAGCCCATTCCCTTCCGCGACGCCGAGTTGATGATGGTGCGGCTGCGCGCGCTCGGCGCCTACACCTGCCGCGTGCAGGACCCACAGCTCTTCGTCAACGAGGTCGTCGGCACCCAGAACCGCTACGACACCGACAGCGTCACCTCGTGGTTGCGCGACTTCATCGTCGCGCGCTTCAACGACATCCTGGGCGACCAGCTCAAGACGATCCTCGACCTGCCCACCCAGTACGACGAGATCGCGGCCGGCGTGAAGACGCGCGTAGGCGAGGACTTCGAGAACTACGGGCTGGAGCTGATTGACTTCCTGGTCGAGGCGATCACGCCGCCCGAGGAAGTCATGGCGATGATTGACCAGCGCGCGGGCATGGAGGCGGCCGGCGACCTGCGCAAGTTCCTGCAGTTCCGCACCGCCCAGGCCATCGGCGAGATGCCGCAGGCCGGGGGCGGCGCGGGCGACGCGGCCTCCGTGGGCGTCGGCATCGGCGCGGGGGTGGGCATGGGCGCGGCGATGGCCGGCGCGATGAAGGACGCCTTCGCCCCCGATGCCCGCGTAGGCGCGTCGGTCCCCGACGCGCAGGCCTCGGGCGGCACCTGCCCCGACGGCCATCCGGCCCCGGCGGGGGCCAAGTTCTGCCCGCAGTGCGGCAAGCCCATCGCCACCGCCGCCTTCTGCCCCGAATGCGGCAAGCCCATCCCGGCAGGCGCGAAGTTCTGCCCGGAGTGCGGTAAGGCGTTGTGAACGGCAAAGGCGGGAACGGTGAGGCGGGAACATCGGGAACATCGGGAACATCGGGAACATCGGGAACATCGGGAACATCGGGAACGGAGGGCCGTTCGCCCCGAAGGGGCCGACGTATGTAGCCACGGGCGTGAGCCCGTGGAATCAGGCCGCCCCCTTCCTCCTCCTTAGGATGTCGTTCGCGTCCGCCGGCCCACCCGACCGCCGGCAACTAACCTCGAGGACCAATCATGCGCACCTCACGCCTGACGTTCGGCCTCCTCATCCTGCTGGCCCTCATGGGCGCCACGGGCCTGCTGCACGCCGCCCCGGTGGAGTTGCTCGAAACCGCCAGCCGCGTCGTCATCTCCTCGGACGGTCAGGCCAAAGTCACCTACGCGCTCACCTTCAAGGACCTCGAAGGCGGGCGCTCGCAGATCAAGACCCTCGGGCCCTTCCGCCCCTCGCACGAGACGCCCACCGCCTCCGGGAAGTCCGACTCCGGCGCCTTCGAGGTCACCCTTGAGCCCCTCGGCGACGGCAAGTACCGCGCTGCGCTCGGCACCACTACGGATCGTGGCGCCACCTACACCGTCACGGTCAAGTACCAGTCCACCACGCCCATCGTGGACCACACGAGAGTCAAGGGGACGGAGTACCTCGCCGTCACGTGGTCGCCGCCGCAGTGGGACCTGCCCATTGATCTGCAGAAGATTGACCTCATCACGCCGTTTGCGCTGCCCGCGGGCATCAGCAAGCCCGAGGAGGTCACCCAGGAGATCGTCCAGGCCGCCGGGCTGATGACCGAGAAGCAGGCCTTCGGCGACTTCGACGACGTGGACTTCTACCCCACACCCGACAACACCGGCAAGTCGTACCTGTCGGTGCAGCTCAAGCAGAAGAACACCTCGCCGCGCGCTGACGCCGTCGTCAAGTTCTACGTCCCCGCCGCGGGCCTCACCGTGCCGACGCAGGCGCAGATCGAGGACATGCGCCGCCACCCCCAGGGCGAGAAGTCCGAGAAGGGCCACCGCGGCCCGGGCCTGAGCCTCCTGGAGATTCTCCTGGCCCTCGGCGTGCTCACCTTCCTGATCATCGGCGTCTCGCGCCTGTGGGTGCTGGGCCACCGGCCCCCGCCCACCAAGAAGCTCTACGAGGCCCCCGAGATCGAGATCGAGACCTATGAGACGCCCGGCGTCGTGCCGGACCTCAACGCCATCGAGGCGGCGATGTACCTGGGCGACTCCGCCAAGGTGCTGACACTGCTGGTGATGTCGCTGGCCGCGCGGGGCATCGTGAACATCGTCAACCGGCGGCCCATGCAACTGGAGATCCTCCAGCCGCAGGCCCTGGACCTGGCCGACTACGAGAAGATCCTGATCGCCTCCATCGCCGAGGATGGGACGCTCGACAAGTCCAAGGTCCCCTACGTGCTCGATGCGGTGGCCAAGTCGCTGCAGATCAAGGTCTGGAACGCCGACAAGGACGCCACGCGCCGGCACTACGAGGACTTGATTGAGCAGCGGTGGGACCAGGCTCGTCGCCGCGACGACTGGACGCGCTCGCAGGACGGCTGGA
Organism: uncultured Armatimonadia bacterium; assembly: GCA_964653205.1. Taxonomy (GTDB): domain Bacteria; phylum Armatimonadota; class Zipacnadia; order Zipacnadales; family UBA11051; genus JAJFUB01. The sequence continues at coordinate 2,809 of CAZZDO010000151.1, forward strand.
ACCGGAACATGCCGTGGCTGATCCTCAGCAACGACTACGACCGGCGCTGGCGCGACAGCGACCTGGACACCGTCGCGACCAGCTACGCCGACAGCCCGTTGGCGCGCGGGGCCGACAGCATCGCCAGCGGCGTCGAGGACATCGCGCGCGGCGCCGCCCAGAAGGTCGAGAGCACGGCCGCGGCCGTCGCCGACAGCGCCCAGGGCCTCGCCGACCGCGTGGCCTCGGCGGTCGGCTACGACGCCTGCCACAGCGCCTGCCATTCGGCCTGCCACAGCGCCTGCGTGCATGACGCGTGCCACAGCGCGTGTGTCCATGATGCGTGCCACAGCGCCTGCCACAGCGCGTGCGTGTGTCACAGCGCGTGCCATTCGGCGTGCCATAGCGCGTGTGTGAGCAGCTTCTAACCAAGGTCGGCGGGAAAAGGGGTCGCGCTCTGGTGAGCGCTCCTACACCTGCCCCCCTATGGGTTGGCGTGTAGGAGCGCTCACCAGAGCGCGATCAATCCGTGGATGCCATTACGACGGAGTACCAGCATGCCCACCGCCATCATCCTCATCGGCTCGCCCCGCAAGGGCGGCAACACGGACCTGCTCGCCGACGCCTTCCTCGAAGGCGTCCGTGAGGCCGGCGGCGAGGGGGAGAAGATCTTCGTGGACGATGTCAACATCCATCCCATCGGCCCGGTGGGCGACGTGATGGCCGAGCGCGTGGATGTCCACGCCGCCGACGACTTCCTGCCCACGCTGGAGCGCGTACTCGCCGCCGACATTCTCGTCTTCGGCACCCCGGTCTACTGGCAGGGCCTGCCCGCACAGCTCAAGGCCTTCGTGGACCGCTGGTCGTGCTACTACCTGAACCCGATGCTGCTCGACGGCATGCGCGGCAAGGTCTTCGCGGCGCTGGTGCCGCACGGTGCGCCCGACCCGGACCACCACAAGTGGGTGACGGACCCGATCCAGGTGTGGGCCGCGCACTTCGAGGCGCCGTGGGCGGGGTGCGTCTCAGTCGCGGCGCAGAAGCAGGGCCTTGTGGCCACCATGCCCGAGGCGCTGCAAGAGGCGCGCGAGTTGGGGAAGAAGTGCGTGGAGATGTCCGGAGGGGCCGCGCTTTAGCCGGCCCCAAATTCTCTGGGCCCGGCTAAAGCGCGGCCCCAGGTTCGTTGGGCCGGCTAAAGCGCGGCCCCTCCGCGCGGCCCCTCCGCGCGGCCCCAACGAGTCACGAATTGCGGACTACCATGACCGATTTACAACGCTTCGCCCAACAATTCGTGACCTCCACCCGCGACTACATCTTCGTCCGGCCGCAGGACCGGCTGGTCATCATGCGTCCGAACAAGACGCACCACCTTAACGAGACCGCCTGTGCGCTACTGGAGCGGCTCTACTTGCAGGATGAAGTAGACACCGACGGCCTCGTTGCCGAGGTGGCCGCGGAGTACGGCGTCGCCCCCGAGCGTGTGGCCGAGGACCTGCAGAAGCTGCTGAGCACGCTCTCGGGCCTGCTGCAGGAGGACTGGTCGCGCGCCGAAGCCGTCAAGTTCACGCCCTTCGGCAGCCACGAGATCAAGTACCCCGTCCTCTCCGAAATCGCGCTGACGTACCGCTGCCAGCACCGGTGCCCGTTCTGCTATGCCGATGCGCCCGGCCGCGGCCGGCAGACGCCGGAGATGACCGGCGACGAAGTGCGCCGCGTGCTCGACCGCATCCGGCACGAGGCCCACGTCCCCACCGTCTCCTTCACCGGCGGCGAGCCGACCTTGCGCAAGGAACTGCCCGAGTTCGTCGCCTATGCCAAGAGCCTCGGGATGCGGACGAACCTCATCACCAATGGCTATCGCCTGGCCGACGAGGCCCTGGCCGACGCCCTCGCCGAGGCGAAGCTCGACTCGGCGCAGGTGAGCATCGAGGGCTCGACGGCGGAGGTGCACGACGCCGTCACCTGCACCCCCGGCTCTTTCGACAAGAGCCTCGAGGGCATCCGCAACCTGAAGGCCCGGGGCATCCACACCCACACGAACACGACCATCTGCCCGCAGAACGTGGGCGATGTGGCGAACATCCCGGACCTCGCCTGCGCGCTGGGCAACGGGTACTTCTCGATGAACATGGTGATCCGCACCGGCGGCGCGGCGGGCGACGGCAACGAGGTCGGCTACACGCAGATCGGCGACATCATGACGCGCGTCCACGAGCGCGCGCAGGCCCTGAGCCTCAAGATGGTCTGGTACTCGCCGTTGCCGTATTGCCTGTTCAACCCGATCAGCATCGGGCTGGGGAGCAACAGTTGCGCGGCGGCCAGCGGCCTGCTCTCCGTCGCGCCGGACGGGCAAGTTCTGCCCTGCTCCTCCTTCGAGCAGGGGCTGGGCAATCTCGTGCGCGAGCCCTTCGCGACCATCTGGAACCGCCGCGCCGCGAAGTACTGGCGCAACAAGGAATACCTGCCGCCGGCGTGCGAGGGCTGCGACATGGCCACGATCTGCTGCGGCGCCTGCCCGCTGTATTGGGACGAGCAGCACGGCTTTGGGGAGTTGCCCGGCGCCACACGCCCCGGGGCGCTGGCGGAGTTGAAGTGGCAAGTGAAGCGGCGGCTGCTGGGCCGGCTGAAGGGCGTTAATGTGAAGTAGGCGGGTGCGTCCCCGCACCCGCGATACGGCTGCGGGTTCGAGGACGAACCCGCCACCGCGATCGCTACGCCCCCAAGGGCTCGGTGTACGAGCGGTCACCGACCGCGACCATGAGGGAAGAGCGCAACATGACCACCACCGCCACCCACGAATCCTTCCATGACCTCGCGACCATGATTCTCTACATGGAGGCGCAGTGTCAGAAGATCACGGGCCTCGTGGCCGAGATCGAGGAGATCCAGCGCGCCTTCGAGACCCGCTTCGTCGACTCCGAGCAGAAGTTCGAGAACACCAAGGCCCAGGTCGCCGTCTGGGTCGAGCAGCACGACTGGCAGCAGCCCGAGTGGCTGGCCGGTGAGATCGCCGAGCGCCTGCCCAAGATCGAGAAGCAGAAGCGCGAGCGCCTGCGCGAACTCGCCGAGGAACTCAACTCCCTGGCGACCCAGCGGGACGAGATGGAGTTGCAGAGCCGCGCGCGGACTAATGCCCTCAAGGACAACAACCCGCGCCTGAACGCCCGCGAGGAGGAGCTGAAGACCAAGGAGCAGGAGTTGCGGCAGGCCCTCGACGCGGCGCTGGCCGCCTGGCGCGCCAGTGGCCGGGGCCTCGGGTGGCTCCTGCGGCCGGGCACGGTCCAGCGCCTGCGCAAGCAGGCCGAGACCCTCGGCGACCAACTGGCCGATGTCAACGCTCGCCTCACCGAAGTGCGCAACTCGTGGCAGAAGATGGAGACGAATGTGGAGGCGCACGAGGAGCAGGTGCAGGACGCCTGGCGGCTGCGCACCGCCGAGATCGCGCGGCTGCGGCAGGAAGACCACGCCCTGCGCACCAACCTGGAGGGCGTCTGCCGCGAGGCCGCCCTCGACGAAATCCTCGACGCCATCGCCGAAGCGAAGCCCACCGGCGCGCCGGACCTGGACGCCCTGTTGCAGCAAGTGGTGAGCCTGCACGATCTGGTGCGCGACTACCAGAACGGCATCGCGCAGGTGGCGGAGATCATGGGCATCATGAAGGGCGTCTGCGAGGGTCTCGGGCGCATGAAGGAGAGCGTGGAGGGGGTCAAGAAGGAACAGGACATGCACGCCGAGCTGCGCGACCTGAAGCTCCAGGCGCCGCCGACCGCGCTGCAGTTCCACGAGCTGTGGAACCGCCTCTTGCCGGTCGTGCTCGACGAGAAGTTCGCGGCCGAGCACCCGCGCGACCTGGCCCAGCGCCTCAAGGCCACGATCGGCGAGGGGCTGTCCAACACGGCGCTCGATGCGATGTTCACCGCCCTCGGGAAGGAACTCGACCGCGCAACTAAAGAACAGTGGTAACGGCGAAGTATGAAGTATGAAGGATGAAGTATGAGTGGGGACAGGCGTGACCTGCAGGACCTGCGGGAGCGCACACGACGGTTCGCCCTGCGCACCCTGAAGCTCTACGGGGATCTGCCCAAGACGACTGAGGCGCAGGTAGTCGGTAAGCAGTTGCTCCGGAGTGCGACCTCAGTTGGCGCGCACTACCGGGAGTCGGTCCGCGCGCGCTCAACCGCGGAGTTCATCAGCAAGTACGAGGGCGCTCTGCAAGAGCTGGAGGAAAGTGCGTACTGGCTCGAGTTGCTGCACGAAGGCGCGATCATGGTAGACCCGAGAGTCGCGTGGCTTGCTCGTGAGGCGGACGAGTTGATCGCCATCCTGGTGGCCTGCGTGTGCAAGGCGAAGCAGCAGCGCCGCAAAGCCCAATCTCGCCAAGCAGCGCCGGAGTAGCCACCGCGCGCCGGCGCCTTCATACTTCATACTTCATACTTCATACTTC
>CAZZDO010000151.1:7331-11423 GCA_964653205.1 uncultured Armatimonadia bacterium
CTTCATACTTCATACTTCATACTTCATACTTCGCCATGTCCGGTTCGCCTCGTCGTCAATTCGAGAACAACTTCATCGCGCTACTGGTCCTGTGCGATGTGATCGTCTGCGCGCTGGCGGTGCTGGCCGCGTTTGTCGTGCGCGCGTACTGCGCTCCCGCCTGGCTGCTCGCCCCGCTGCGCCACCCGGTCACGCACTACCTGCAGGCCCTCCCCGTCGTCATCGGCATCTGGTTCGTCGTCTTCGCCCTGCTGGGCATGTACGAGCCGCGGCGCACGCTCAACAGCATCGCCGCGCGCGGGGCGGATTTGCGCGCCGTGTCGCTGGCGGTGCTGATGATCGCCGCCGCCAGCTTCCTGGCCCACCAGAACTACTCCCGCGCCATCCTGCTAGAGTTCTGGGCCTTCGGTGTCATGTTCACCTGGCTGGAGCGCACCGCGCTGGGGCGCCACCGCCGCCGCGTCCTCACCAGCGGCCGCATGAACTCGCGCACGCTCATCGCCGGCACGGGAGATCTGGGCCGCATTGTCCTCTCGCGGCTGCAGGACTACCGCTTCGGGCTGGAGGCCGTCGGCTTCCTGTCCACGGCCGCCGGCCCGCCGGCGGCCATCGAGGGCCTGCCGGTGCTGGGGCGGCTCGAAGACCTGCCCCGCCTGATCGCCGAACTCGACGTGGACGAGGTGCTCATCGCCGACCCGGATGTCCCCGGCCCGCGGCTCATGCGCGCCATCGGCGAGGCCGAAGCCGCGCACGTGGAGTTCCTCATCATCGCCGGCCCGCTGCAGGTGCTCACCGCCGCCACCGAACTCGCCGGCCCGGCCGACCTGCCCGTCCTGGAGATGCGCCAGCGCACCTTCGGCCCGGTGCAGCAGGCCGCCAAGCGCCTGTGTGACGTGCTCGCCGCCGTCTTGCTGCTGATGCTCACCGGCGCTCTGATGCTCGGCATCGCCGTGGCCATTCGCCGCCAGACCGGCGCGGCCGCCCTCTTCCGCCAGCGGCGCGTCGGCCTGCACGGCCGCGAGTTCACCATGCTCAAGTTCCGCACCATGCACTCGGACGCGGACGCCTATGCGCCGTCACCGGACGCGGCGGATGATGAGCGGATCACCTCGGTCGGCCGCTGGCTGCGGCGCTACAGCCTCGACGAGCTGCCCCAACTCCTCAACGTGCTCCGGGGTGACATGAGCATCGTCGGCCCGCGGCCGGAGATGCCCTTCCTGGTCGAGCAATACGAGCCCTGGCAGCGCCGCCGCCTGGAGGCCCTGCCCGGGTTGACGGGCCTGTGGCAGATCCTCGGCCGCAAGGACCTCCCCCTGCGCGACAACCTCGAGTACGACTTCTACTACATCCGCAACCAGTCGCTCCTGCTCGATCTGGCCATCCTCCTGCGCACCATCCCCATCGTCATCCTCGGCAAGGGAGCGTACTGACGGCGAGGGATAGGGAGTGGGGGATAGGGAGTAGGGGATAGGGCCGTAGCCGTTGACGTTGACCCCTCCCCGTGGGGAGGGGTGGCCCGAAGGGCCGGGGTGGGTAGCCGTCAGCAGGTCCCCCCTGCCCCCCCGCCGAACCATGTGCCTGCCCGGAACTCACAACTACCAACTACCGACGAGGCCTTCCCCATGACCCATCGCGAACGTTGGCTCAACGCCCTGCACTTCCAGCCGGTGGACTACGTCCCGGACGAGGAGTTCGGCTACTGGGAGGAGACGTTCCCCACCTGGCACGCCCAGGGCTTGCCGGAGGAGATCAACAACAACGGCATCGCCGACCGGTTCTTCGGCTTCGCGCCCCGCCGCGGCGTGCCGGTCAATGTCGGGCTGCTGCCCGGCTTCCAGGGCGGACAGGTGCTCGAGGAGACCGACGAGCACATCATCAGCCAGGACGCCGACGGGGTGAAGAAGATCACCTTCAAGGACGGCCACTCGTCCATCCCCCGCTACCTCGAGTTCCCGATCAAGGATTGGGATAGCTGGCAGCGGTTCAAGGACCGCATGGACCCGGACACCCCCGGCCGCTACCCGGAGAACTGGGACGAGATCGTCCCGCAACTGAACGCCTCGGACTGCCCGGTCATCCTCAACCTCGGCAGCATGTTCGGCCGCTTCCGCGACTGGGTCGGCTTCGAGAACATCGCCGTGATGTGCATGGACCAGCCCGACCTGATCGAGGACATGGTCGAGACCCAGACCAACCTCGTCATCAAGGCGGTCGAACGCGCCGTGCGCGAAGTGAGGATTGACGCCGGGGCTTACTGGGAAGACATCTGCTTCAACCACGGCTGCATCATCAGCCCGAAGATGTTCCGCGAGTTCCTCACCCCGCGCTACAAGCGCATCAACGACTTCGTGCGCGAGCACTCCGGTTGCGACCTGTTCTACGTGGACTGTGACGGCAACATCATGGACGTGCTGCCCTGCTTCCTGGAGGGGGGAGTCAATGTGATGTTCCCGGTCGAAGTCCACGGCGGCACGGACCCGGTGGCGATCCGCCGCCTCTACGGCCACGACTGCCCGATGATGGGCGGGGTCAACAAGCGGGCCATGGCCGCGGGCAAGGAGGCCATTGACGCCGAGCTGCGCCGGCTGGAGCCGCTGGTCAACGAGGGCGGCCTGATCCCCCACTGCGACCACCGCTGCCCGCCGGATGTGACGTACGAGAACTACCTGTACTACCTGAAGGAAAAGCGGGCGATGTTCGGCATCCCCGAGCCGGAGCCGTGGGAGGCACGGAGAGGCTAGGAGTGTGGGAGTGTGGGAGCGTGGGAGCGTGGGATGGGGGGGAAGGCACAAAGATGAGGAGTCGCCGGGTGCCCCGTAGGGGCGGGGCCCCGCGACTCGCGCCCTTAGCCTCCGCAAACAGGGAATAGGCAGTGCCCCCGGCGCGTCATAACCACGACGCTTCGTTCCACAGGAGAGATTCCGACATGAAGACCAGACTCAGCATCACCATTCTCGCGGCCCTTGCGCTCACTACCATCGCCTTCGCGCAGCCGCCCGGCGGCAAGGGCCAGGGCGGCCAGGACCGGGGCCAGCGCCGCGGAGCGATGGGCGCCGCCATGTTCATCGAGCAGTCCTGGGCCGCGCTCTGCTTTGAGATCGGGCTCAGCAACGAGCAGATCGGCAAGCTCAAGCCCAGTTACGTGTGGGCGTACAAGGCTCGCAACGCCGCGCTGAAGACCGCGCGCGAGCAGCAGAACTTCGACTCCGTCGTCAACACCATGAACTACATCAAGAAGACGCTGGAGGAACGCATCCCCATCATCCTGACCGCGACCCAGAAGACGGCCTGGCAGAAGTGGCAGGCCGACCAGGAAGCCATGCGCAACCGCATGCGCCAGGCTGGCCCGGGCGGCGGCAAGGCCGGTGGTGGGGGCGGCGGGCAGAAGTAACCCTCTCTCGACAAGTGCGAACGCCCGGCGCATGGCGCCGGGCGTTCGCCATGTCTACTGGCGCGACGTCAGTCCTCAATCAGGTGTACCACCAGGACCGTCCCATCCTCGCCGGTGATCTTCACCGCCGTCACCATGTAGTCCACCTGGCACCCCGTCACCTCCGCGACGAACCGCAGCGGCACGAAGGTGCTGCCGAAGATCAGCCGCGGCGGCACGTCCAGATCGAACTGCTGCCCGTTGACGAGGGCCAGCCGGTTGTCAATCTGCATCGTCATGCGGTACTGCCCGCTCTCGTGGGTCGCCGTGATCGTCTGGCTCCCCGCCGCCCACTCCACCACCCAGTCGAGCGCCTCGAAGATCGGCCGCATCTGGATCAGCAGCCGCGACCCTTCCTCCACCCGCTGGATCGAGATCTCCATGTACCCGGCCGGGTTCTGCACCCACTCCTGCGCCACTGCCGCGCTACCCGCCCCGACGACCAGTCCGACTGCCCACAGACACAACCGGCGTCTCATTGGCCTCACTCCTCCGATGTGGTCTGTCGTCTGTGCGTCATTCGGCCCGCACCCCGGCCCTACTGCCGGCCGCACCAGCGGACCATGTTGTCCAGCAGGCGCGCCTCGTCGGCCGTCGGCGCGCAGTCTTCATCCCCGGCCGCCGCGAACGCCAGCCCCAGCCCGCACAGCACCGCCCGCCCC
>CAZZDO010000152.1:0-11314 GCA_964653205.1 uncultured Armatimonadia bacterium
CCGACGGCGCCCTGGACGACCCCGTCCCCGTCGCCTGCTGCGGCGGCCACGTCTGGCCCGACCTGCCCGTGGGCGAGATCGCCCTCCGCCCCGGCCCCAACCTCGCCGCCGCCGACCGCTTCACCATCACCGTCACCGGCGCCGGCACCCACGGCGCGAACCCTCACAAGGGGCACGACCCCATTCCCGTCGCCGCCGAGATCATCCTCGCCCTCCAGACCCTCGTCAGCCGCCGCCTCGACCCCATCAGGTCCGCCGTCGTCAGCGTCTGCCACATGGCCGCCGGCTCGGCCTTCAACATCATCCCCGCCGAAGCCGTCATCGGGGGCACGGTCCGCACGCTTCAGCCTGCCGACCGCGATATGATCGAGCACACGATGGGGGAGTTGGCCGCCGGCATCGCCGCCGCCCACCAGTGCGCCGCCCAACTCGACTACGGCCGCGGCGTCCCGGCCACCATCACCGACGTGGACATGACCGCCCTCGCCGGCCGGGCCATGATCAGCGTCCTGGGCGCCGACCGCGTCAAGCACCAGGACCAGCTTTCCATGGGCGGTGAGGACTTCTCGCTCTTCCTCGAGCGCTGTCCCGGCGCGTTGCTCTGGGTCGGCTGCACGGCCTCGGACGCCGTGGACAGCAAGCCCCTCCACCACCCGGGCTTCGTCGGCGACGATGGTTGCCTCGAACCCACCATGGCCGCCCTGGCCGCCATCGCGTTGGAAGCTCTCGCGCCGCCCAAATAGCCGGGAACGCATGTGACCGCTGCTGCGTCCTACCAGGAAACACCCCTACGAGAGGTGACCTGCCATGCGTGCTTCCCGCGGCTTCACGCTCATCGAGCTGCTCGTCGTCATCGCCATCATTGCCATCCTCGCCTCGATCCTCTTCCCGGTGTTCGCCCGCGCGCGCGAGCAGGCGCGCAAGTCCGCCTGCAACAGCAACGTGCGCCAGATCATCATGGCGCTACTGCAGTACGCGCAGGACTACGACGAGACTCTCTGTCCGTACAGCAATGGCGACGGCTACCAGGGCAGCCTGGGCTATGGCGGCGCCGACGGGCCCCGCTGGGCCGACATCATCATGCCCTATGTCAAGAACTCGCAGATCTTCACCTGCCCCAGCTCGACGACCAAGATGACCATCTTCTCGGGCGGCTCCTACTTCGACATCGGCAAGTACACCTACGGCTACGTCTCGCCCTCCAACGGCGCGGCCGACTATGGCGTGGCCAGCCGCGGCCTCGCCGAGATTCCCGACCCGTGTACGACGATTGGCATCTGTGATGACGGCCGTGGGGAAGATACGGGGGACACCGAGTACCTGGGGCGCGTCATTCCCGCCCCGACCGACACGCCCGAGAACCTGGCCTCGCGTGTCGAGGGCATGCGCCACACCGGCGCCTCAGCCGGCAACGTCGCCGGGCAGGCCCTCAACGCCGGCTACATGGACGGGCACGCCAAGTTCGTCCGCCTCCCCGACACCTTCATGAGCCACTGGACGCTGGCGGAGGACTGAAGGCCGTAGGTGGGTTCGTCCTCGAACCCACACGGCTTGCGGGTTCGAGGACGGACCCGCCTACGCGGTGTGTGCCTTGTGGTTCGTGACTTGTGCGGCGGACTCCACGGCCTCAGTCCGCGACCTACAGTTGGTCCCCCATGCAGATTCCCACCGCCCGGGCGCTCTGGACCAGCGGATGATCCGGCGGCACAACGTTGCGCTTCCCGGCGACTTCCTCCAGCGGCACCGGCCGGCACTTGTCGCCCTTGCACGCCACCAGGAACCCCGTCTTGCCCTGGGCCAGCAGTTCGGCGCACTTGGTGCCGACGGCGGTCGCCAGGATGCGGTCGCGGGCGGTGGGCGTGCCACCGCGCTGCACGTACCCCAGCACCGTTTCGCGGGTCTCCAGGCCGGTCATCTGGGTCAGTTGGCGCGCGACGATGGCCCCGGGTCCTTCCTCGCGGTGGTCGCGGCGGGGCAACTCGACCCCCTCCTGCTTCGCCCGCGCCACCTCCTCGGGCGGGAAGATGCCTTCGGCCACCGCCACGATGCTGAAACGCTTGCCGCGACGGCTGCGCGACAGAATGCTCTCGGCCACGATGGCCGGATCATACTGAAGTTCGGGGATGAGGATGACATCGGCGCCGCCGGCCAGCCCGGCGGCGAGCGTGATCCAGCCCGTCTGGTTGCCCATCAGCTCGAGCACCATGATCCGCTGGTGGCTTTCCGCCGTGCTGTGCAGGCGGTCTACGGCTTCCGTGGCGATGCTCACCGCCGTGTCATAGCCGAACGAGACATCCGTGCCCCAGATGTCGTTGTCAATCGTCTTGGGTAGCGTCATGACCTCCATGCCCGCCTGCCTCAAGTGCAGGGCATTGCGCTGCGTGCCCCCGCCGCCCAGGCAGACCAGGCAGTCGAGCTCCAGCTCGCGGTAGGAGCGCACCGCGTCGGCGGTCATGTCGCGGACGCTGCCGTCGGGCATGCGCATTTTCTCAGGCTTGTCGCGGCCCGTGCCCAGGATCGTGCCGCCGATGGTCAGGATGCCCGAGAAGTCGTCGAGGGCCATGAGCCGGGCGTTCTTATCAATGAGCCCGCGGAAGCCGTCGTGGATGCCCATGACCTCGATGCCGTACGTGCCCAGGCAGGCCTTGCCGACGGCGCGGATGGCGGCGTTGAGGCCCGGCGAATCGCCGCCGGCGGTCAGGATGCCGATGCGTCTGATCTTGCGCTTGTTGGCCATGGCATTCACACCGTCGCGATGAGACGGTCGGTGACGAGATGGGCGATGCCGAGCACGGCGTCGAGCGCGAGGTGGTGGCGAAGGCTGTCATCCACCAGGAAGCGCGCGCGGGCGGGGAACTCGTCGTCGCCCCGCCACAGCAGCACCGCCAGCTTCACCCGCGGCAGCACCCGGAACTCATACGAGGCGTCGGCGAAGGTCAGCGGCGAGCCGCCCAGCCTCTCCGCCGCTTGCTTGAAGGCGTCGAGCCCCTCCCCGAACGCCGCCTCCAGTTCGGCAGTGGGCAGGGCGTGCTGTCCGCGCAGGAACATCGCGCCCGACGGCAACTCCTGCGGGCTGATCCACTTGCCCACGAAGGGCAATTCCCGGACGCTGAGCAGGTAGTTCGTGGCGGTGGCCTCGACCCGCAGGTCCGGGAAGGTCGCGGGATCGGCGCCCTCTCCCGCCAGCCACTCGACGGACTGCGCCGCCGGGTCCAGCACCAGCGTGCCCGCCAGCACGGGCAAGTGAATGCACCCCGTCGCCGCGTCGAGTTCCGCACCGGTGCGGCAGCAGAACCGCTCGGGCGTCTCCTCCACGAGGCACTGCCAGAGGCGCTCATCCGCCATCACTCAGGCCTCCTCGGTCCAGTCAAAGACGACGGCCAGCTTGTCGAGGGTGTGGTCGAGCAGCCCCCGATAGGCCCGCGCCGCGTCGGCCGGGGCGAACACCTCGACCAGCCCGTCGGCCTGCACCGTGCCGTCGGCCAGCCACTGCAGCGCCTGCGCGAAGTTGGCGTATTGGCTGCCCGCGCGGAACTCCGCCTCGTGGCGCGGCACTTCCCACTCCCACCCGCTGCGCAGCACCGCGTACTTGTGGAAGACCGCGTGGCACAGATCGAACGCCGACAGCTCGGTACGGCGCACCCACGGCACGCCGACGAGCACGACCTCGCCGCGCTTGCGGACCATCTGCACGGCGGCCAGCGTCGCGGCCTCGTGACCGGAGCATTCCAGCGCGAGCGCGACATGCCCGGCGAGGGTGGGGTCGTTCAGCGGCGGCTCGGCCGACACGCGCCGCAGCCCGCACTGGCGGGCCAGCTCCTGCCGGCGTTCATCCGGATCACAGGCGATGACTTCGTACTGGGCGGCCTGGAAGATCTGCGCGCCAAGCAGCCCGACGATGCCCAACCCGCAGACCAGCACCTTGTCCGGCGGCCGCGCCGTCGTCGTTACGAGCGTGCTCATCGTGACGCCAATGAGCCGGGCGAGGCTGGCCTGCTCGAGCGGCAGGCCCTCGGGCACGGGCACGGCCTCGGCGGCCGGAAGCCGGCTCAGACTCCGGTGCCCGGCCATGCCGAACACGATGTCGCCGGGCTTCAGCGACGTCACGTCATCGCCGACGGCGGTCAGTTCGAGGATCGCTGCATAGCCCGGCGTGGCCGGGTAGTGCCGCCCGAGATGCCCCTGCAAGACGGCCAGCTCGGTGCCGGAGCTGACGGTGGAATAGCGTGTGCGCCCCTCGACTTGGTCAGCCGGCAAGGGATCAGACGGCGGTGTGTAGGCCTCCAGGGCCACCGTGTTGACATCCGTGAACACGACCTGCCGATGCTCAGGCATGGTCCTCTTCCTGTCGCTGGCCGCGTCGGCGCGTGGCCCAGCCCTCGATGTTGCGCTGCTCGGCTCGCTCAATGCCCAGCCCGTCCGGGGGCACGTCCTCGGTTATGACCGATCCCGCTGCGACATACGCCCCCGCGCCAATGGTGACGGGGGCCACGAGAATGGCGTCGCTGCCGATGAAGGCGCCGTCGCCGATCTCGGTGCGGTGCTTCGCCCGGCCGTCGTAGTTGCAGGTGACGACGCCCGCGCCGATGTTACTGCCCGCGCCGATGTTCGTGTCGCCGGCGTAGCTGAAATGCGACATCCGGACCTTGCGCCCGATAGTCGCTCGCACGATCTCGCTGTGCGCCCCCACGCGCGCTTCGTCCTCGACGCAACAGTCAGCCCGCACGAACGCGAACGGGCCGATGCTCACGCCGTTGCCGAGGGCGGACGCCGCCAGCCAACTGCCCTGACGGATCTGGCAGCCGTCGCCCATGGCGACATCGTTCAGTTGCACCTGCGGGCCGATGGTGCAGTTGGCGCCGATCTTCGTCTCGCCCGTAATGACTGTGCCCGGCCACAACACCGTATCCTGCCCGATCTCCACTCCCGCGTCCACGTACGTGGCCCCCGGGTCAATCATCGTCACTCCGCCGCGCATCAGCGCCTCACGCACGCGCTGCCGGGCCTTGGCCTCGGCCTGCGCGAGTTGCACGCGGTCGTTGATGCCCATGACTTCCTCGGGATCCTCGGCGACGAGCGCGGCCACGGGCTCCCCGGCGGCGACGAATCGACCGATCACGTCGGTCAGGTAGTATTCGCCCTGCGCGTTGTCGGGCCGCAGCTCGGCCAGGACCTCGAACAGCCGTCGCGCATTGAAGCAGTAGATGCCGGCGTTGATCTCCTTGAGTGCGCGCACCTCGGGCGGGGCGTCCTTGTGCTCGACGATGGCCTGCACGAGACCGCGCTCGTCGCGGACGATGCGCCCGTAGCCGGTCGGGTCGTCGTAGACCGCGGTCATCACCGTGGCCGCAGCCTGTCGCGTGCGGTGCTCGTCGAGCAGCGCCTGCAGCGTCTCGGGGCGGACGAGGGGGATGTCGGCGCACGTGACGATGAGGTCGCCGTCGAAGTCCGCGAACAGCTCCGCGGCCGCCATCACCGCATGGCCCGTGCCCAGTTGCTCGCGCTGCACGGCCAGGCGGACGTCACGCCCGGCGAGCGCCTGCTCCATCATCTCGCGCCCGACGCCCAGCACCACCGCCGTCACGTCCGGCTGCAGCGGGGCCACGTACGCCAGCACATGGTCCATCATGGTGCGGCCGCACACGCGGTGCAGGGGCTTGGCCAGCGCCGACTTCATGCGCTTGCCCTCACCGGCCGCGAGTATCACACATCCCAGAGCCACCGCTAGTCCTCCTCCGGTTCGGGGTGCCAGATCTTCGTCTCGGGGAAGTGGGCCTTCCAGGCGAACCAGAACATGCGCACCTGCGGCAGCCACCGCCCCTCCTCATCGGCCACGCTGAAGCTGTCATCCTGGGTGCGGGCAGTCACCTTGACCACCCCGGCGGCGGTCTCGATCGTCACGGCGCCGGGTTGGGCGGCCAGTTCGTCCAGTGGCGCCGCCCACTGCTCGTCCCCGCTGATGAAGCCGAGCACCGACGCCTTGTCCGGCACGAGTTCATCGCCCACATGCAGGGCGGCCGGGGCCAGGACGGTGGCGCTGCGCCAGTAGTCCTCGGCCTGGCCCTGCGGCGACACCGCCGCGGCGTAGGGGTCCACGCTGTAGTTGAAGCCATAGCCGGTCTGCAGCGACAGAACCTGCGTGTTGCCGTGCAAGCGGCGCCAGGCGCGCCAGGTCATGCGCTCGAGGGGGAGCCACTGGTGGTCGCTGGGTGCACCCGGTGCGACCGACTTGCCCGGCGCGGAGATGGGGCCCCCGTCGAACAGGTCCCACAGCGCGCCGGTGGCCGGGTCGAAGGCCAACCCCACGCCGCGGAAGCCCAGGCCGGCCACGCGCAGTGGCCGCGACTCGGCCCACTGCCGGCGCGCCAGCGCGAGGCCGCCGGGGGGATCCCAGAAGACGTACACCGCCTGGCCGTTCAGACGGTCGTTGATGAGCGAATGGTAGTTCATGACGCGGATCGGGTAGCAGTGCGTGTCGTTGCCCAGCTTCAGCCCCAGGACCGGCTCGCGCTCGTCCAGCCAGACCGCATCCAGCGCCGACACGAAGGGCGGCTGATCCAGCGACGGGATGGCGCCGGGGGCGGGCGCCAGGTCGTAGATCTCGCCTGTGACCGGGCAATTGGTGACATCGAAAGCCGGACGCGGGTCGGTCGCCGAGGTGGGCAGCCACCCCTGCACGGCCTGCACGAAGGCCGGGGCGACCCAGGCGGCTACCGTCGCCGCGGGAGTCGCGCTGCTGACGGCGCTGCCGAACCAACCGGCGCCCATGAGGGCCGCGGTCAGGGCGATGAGGCTGGCGGTGAAGAGGGGCGACACAACGCGATGGCGCATGCGGCTTCAGATGCTCCCGGGTGGGTTGGCCGACTGTTCGCCGTGGCGCCTTGCCTCTCCTCCCGGCGCGGCAGCAGCGCCCGACGGGGCAAAGCAAAACCCCTCTCCGGGGGAGAGGGGTCAAGGTCGGTCGGGTGATCGGACCTCAGTAGCCGGTCCGGAAGAGGGGCTCGCCGCGCAGCAGCCGCTCATCGGGCGGGCAGGTCAGACACAGGCTCGTGATGTGCGTCGGCGTGCTGCGGCTGACGATCACGTCCCAGCCGAGCGCGTTGCGCCGTGCGGCCAGGCTGCTGGTGCGCTCCGAGGCCAGGTAGATCACCTGGCTACCGACGGCCACCGGAGCCAGGCGGCTCGTGTCCAGCGTTCCGGTCGGCAGCCGGAACACCGACACCGGCAGCCCGCCGACCACGTAGGTGGACTGCAGCGCCCACACGCCCTTGATGTTGACGACATTGTTCGCCACCAGTCGCCACTGCTCGTCCGGACGGAACCCGACGGCCTGGATCAGCCCCGGGTCGTTGGGCGTGATGCTGGCGGCCAGGTGCAGGCTGGTCAACCGCGGGACCTGGTCGTGCGAGGTGAGATAGCTTCGGGCCCCGAGGGCCAGGATGGCGATGGCCGCAGCGGCAATGACCAGGTGGCGGGAGAGCAACGGCTGCCGCCGTGGCGGCAGGAGGTCAGTAGCGCGGACGAGGCTGTCCACCTCATCCAGGCGCCGCCGCACTCCACGCCAGAAGGCGGGCGGCAGCTTCGCCTCGGCCGGAGCCGGCACTGCGACACACGTGCGGGCGGCCAGCAACTGCCCCAGCGCCTGCGCGCACGAGACGCAGCAGGCCACATGAAGGGCCAGTTCCCGCTTCTCCGTCGGCTCCAGTTCGTTGTCCAGCCACGCCGAGAGGGTCTCTTCGGAGCAGCCGGCGGCCTCGTCCCTCATGCCATTCTCCGTGCTCTCGCATAGTCCGCGAGGCTCTCGCGCAGCAACTTCCGGCCCCGGAAGATGCGGGACCGCACCGTGCCCAGCGGGATGTTCAGCGCGTGGGCGATCTCCTTGTACGACAACTCGTGGATGTCGGACAGGATGACCGCCTCGCGGAATTCGTCGGGCAGATCGTGCAGCGCCGGGCCGACGACCTCGTCGGGCACCGTCGCCAGGACCTCACTCTCGGGCCGCGCCGGGCTGGGCTGCTCGTCACCGGGCAGCTTCTCACCCAGCAGCGTGTACTCTTCCCAGGCGATCGTCTCGGGCGAGCGTTTGGTGCGTCGGTAGCGGTTGATGTGCGTGTTGGTCAGAATGCGCAGCAGCCAGGCGCGGAAGTTCGTGCCCAACTGGAACTGATCGAACGCCGTGTACGCCTTCAGGAACGCCTCTTGGGCCAGGTCTTCGGCATCGGCATAGTTACCGGTCAGCCGCAGGGCGGCGGCAAATATGTCTCGCTGATAGCGCTTGGCCAGTTGCTCGAACTCTCTGCGTCTCATGTGTGGGCCGGCCTCTGTGACAGTCAACTCGGACCTGCTTTCGCGGCCCCGAGAGGTGCTGCAACTTGTGGGCAATAACACTCTCGCGGGCTCGATTTGTTCCCGTCAATGACGGCGGTCCGTCGCGCCGCCGTCGGTGTCAAGGGGTCGCGTCACTCCGCTCCCGCCCTCCCCGCCGCGGGCGGCCGGGACCTCGCGACCGGCATGGTGAACTCGTGGCTGTCGGGCCTCATTTCATCCCGCGATGGGCCATCGCGGACACGCGCTTAATCAGCAAGCGCACCTGATGGAGGAAGGCGGTCGCCGCCCGCACGAAAGGTGGCCGGTGCGCCAGCAGTTGCTCCTCTTCGGCCGTGAGCAGATGCGGCGCGGAGCGCAGCTTCGCCTTGCCGATGGCGCGCAAGTCCTCCACCTTCAGATAGGGGACGACCAGGGCCTCGACCGGGTTCCGGCCCAGGGTGAACGCGGCCGAGAAGTCCACGACCGCCGGCAGTCCGTTGATGTCCACCAGGACATTGTTCCGGCTCTTCAGGTCGCCATGCGCCACTCCGCGGGCGTGCATCTCGCGCACCAGATCATAGAGCCGGGCGAAATACTCCGGCGTCAGGGCCTCCGGGTCCGCCAGCGGCATCGGCGCCCCTTCCACGCACTCAAACGTCAGGCGCCACCGTTCACGCCGCAGACACGCGGGGATGCCGGGAACGCCGACCAGTCGGCGGTGCGCGCGCCACTCCCGCGCCATCAGCACCAGGCCGATCAGCCGCAGCGCCCACGTCCCCACCCCGAAGTCCTTCACCACGACGCGGCGGCCGTCCCACTGCTCCAGCCGAATCTCCGCCCGCGTGGCGCCGTGCTCGCGCAGCACCTCCACCAACTCCCGCGCCGTTGTCTCAGCCGTGACTGGCATTGCGCTCTCCAACGTCCCTGCTCTCCGCGGTGCTCTCTCCATCAATGTAACATTGTACCATATTCCGGCCATGCTGACCAGTCCTGCGCCGCCTCAGGAAGGTCATCACGAACCGGTTGCGAACCTGCCTGGACCACTGAGGACACCGAGGAATGCACATGGCTGACGACGCTCCGCTCCGCCTGGCGTACATCGGCGCCGGCAACTTCAGCAACAGCTTCATGTACCCCCAACTCCGCACCCACAACGTCGAGTTGGCGGCCGTCTGCGACCTCGCGGAGGAGAAGGCACAGCGCGCAGCCGCGCAGTACGGCTTCCAGCGCGTCTACACCGACTTCCGGCGGATGCTCGAGCAGGTGCAGCCCGAGGCGGTCATCTGTGTCGGCGGGCCGCAGGTGCACTACGAGGTCGGGCGGGAGGTGCTGGCCGCGGGCTTCCCCCTCTACGTCCAGAAGTCGCCCGCGCCCTCGCCCGACCAGACTCAGGAACTGGCCGACCTCGCGGCCCGGCACGGCGTCGTCTGCCACGTGGGGTTCAACCTGCGGCAGAGTGAGGCCGTCCGGCAAGCGCGCGCTCTCGCCGGCAGCGAAGAGTTCGGGCCGCTCACGTTGGCCATCGTCCGCTACGGCCTCGTCTCGGGGCCGACGTTGGAGAACGCCGTGATGGACCAGCACTGCCATGCCTACGACACGCTGCGACGGCTGGGGGGCGAAGTGGACAGCCTGGAGGTGCGCGTGGCCAACGTCCCCGGCAAGCGCGGCTATGTCGTCGCCGCGCGGATGCAAAGCGGCGCCGTCGCCACGCTGAACTTCACCTCCGAGCAGCCGTGGCTGCAGGAGTTCTTCTACTTCGAGCTGACCGGCACGGGCGGCCATGTGCTCTACAGCCACGACTTCGACTTGGTCTACCGCCAGGCCGACGCGCCCGAGCAGCACTGGCGGCGCGGCGTCTACACGGGGGATCGCGTCGCGGACCTACGCTGGCTGGGCTACGTCCCCGATGTCGCCAACTTCCTGGCCGCCGTGCGTGGCACGGAGCCGGACGAGTCGCCCGTCGCCGACGCCGTCGGCACCATGGAGTTGTGTGAGGAAGTCTATTGGCAACTACAGGAGCAGGGAGCGGAACGATGAACTTCGCCACGAGCGTCCATGCGCTCACCGAGTGGAGCCAGCCCGTCAAGTCCTTCCGGCAGGTGCTGGCCGAGGCCGCCGAGATCGGCTTCTCCGGCATCATGCTGATGCACCTGCCCGGCGGCCCGGCCCTCACCGCCGCCACGCCCGACCCGCAGGCCGCCATGCTCGACCTCGCGCAGTCCGACCTCGCCCTCGTCCGTGAGGCGGTCGAGAGCGTGGGCCTGAAGGTCGCGTGCGTCTACCAGGGCCTGACGAAGGTCGGCAACGAGGAGGAGATTGCGGCTACGGCACAGGGCCTCGCCGCACTAGCCCGCATGGCCGAGGCCTTCGGCACCGACATCGTGCTGCCGAACGCGGGGGTGGCGCCCGCGCCGCGGACCCCGCTGGAGGAGAAGAAGGGCCTGATCGCGGCCTTCGCGCAGGCGATGACGACGGCCTTGGCAGACGTAGAGCGGGCGTCTCGCCCGCCGGCGGGCGAGACGCCCGCTCTACCGGTGAAGATCGCGCCCGATATCCACTACGGCGGCATCATCGAGACCGTCGCCGACTGCCGCGAGCTGTTCCGTGTCGCCCCCGACTCGCGGGTTGGCATCACACTCAACATCGGGCACATGACGACTCTGGGCGAACAGGGCTGGCGGCTGCTGGAGGAAGAGGAGGAGCGGGTGCACGTCGTCGCCTGGAAGGACCATCGCGTGCCCCCGCCGCCCGAGGCCACGCACCCGATCTACTCCGTCGAACTGGGCACGGGCCAGTCGCCCTTCGCCGAATACGCCAGGCGCCTGCCCGCCGACGGCGGCAACCGCCTGCACCTCATCACGCTCGAGCACGTGCCCCTCGAGGAGAAGAAGGGCGCGCTGCAACGCAGCCTGCAGTACATGCAGAGACTGTGGGAAGAGACGCATTGACGGCAACGGCGGGAACGGTGAGGCGGGAACATCGGGAACATCGGGAACATCGGGAACAT
>CAZZDO010000153.1:0-4725 GCA_964653205.1 uncultured Armatimonadia bacterium
CCGTGTGGGTTCGAGGACGAACCCACCTACGCGCCCCCGCGCCTTACCCATAGGAGGCCAATCATGTCCCGACGACTTGCGGTCACTGTCTTCTCTCTCGTCGCCTTCGCGGTGGCGGCGCAGGCCGCGCCGTGGACGGATGACTTCACCCGGCCGCGCCGCTACGAGCGGTGGGGGCCGGACGTGTGGACGCTGGGCGCGGGGCAGGCGGCCTTCAAGGCGGCGGGTGGGAATGCCTTCATGGTAGCCACCGGCCCGCTGTCGCGGCAGATCACCGTCACGGCGGACTTGACCGTCACCAGCCGCACCGGGTCGAGTTGGGCGACGGCCGGGCTGACGCTGCTGGCCGACGCGATGAACCACTGGCGGCTGCTGCTGGTCGAGGGCCCGCGACAGGAGCGGTACTTCGAGCTGATCGAGATGCTCGACGGGGAGCACCAAGCGCAGACCGGGGCCAACACGCCGCGCACGCGGCTCGAGGGCGCCACGAAGGCCGACCTGGAGACATGGGAGATCGGCCGCCCGTATCACCTGAAGCTCGAGTTGACGCCCGAGCAGATCGTCGGCACGGTGACCGACGCCGGCGGGAGGGGGAGTTGGCAACGGAGCTACTCCTTCGCGCGGGGCGCCGCGGTGACGGCCGGGCGCGCGGGGCTGATGACGAGCGAGATGACCGGGGCGTTCGGGCCGCTGACGGTGGATGCCGTCATGCCTTCGCCGAACCCGGCGCTGGCGCTGAAGGCCGGGCCGAAGGGGACGGTGGCGATCATCCCGGATCAGGCGCAGACCGTGGCGCCGCGATTGGCGGCGCTGCTCGAGCCGGCCGGCTACGGCGTGACCGTCATCCCGTGGGAGCAACTCGACGCCCCGCTCCCGTGGGACACGCTGGACGTGCTGGTGCTCGCGGACGCGCGGCGGGCGCCGGTGGCGGCGCGAGACCGGCTGGCCGAGGCGTCGCATTGCGGCGGGAAGGTCGTGTGCCTCGGGGCCCCGGCGCTGAGCGAGTTGCTGGTGCGTGGGCCGGACGGGCAGTGGCTGCCGCAGGGGCAGTGGCTGGGGTCGTATGCCAGGACGCTGCAACGGCGGGCCATCACCGTGGCGCCGGGGGCCTGGCAGCGGCAGACCTCCAACGGCGAGTTGCCGGGCGAGATCGTGGCCGACCCGGACGCGGGGCCGACGGCGTGGCGCGTCACGTCGGACTTGAAGGGCTGGGACACGTACTGCGCCAATGTCAGCCAGCCGTTCGACGAGCGCCACCGGTTGCTCATGTTCGAGGCGAAGGGCGATGCGAAGACGTCGCAGCTTTCCATCGAGATGGACGAGGCGGACGGGTCGCGCTGGATCGCCGTCGTGGAGTTGAGGCCGGACTGGCAGACGGTGGTGCTGCAGGCGGCGGACTTCAGCTACTGGCAGGACTCGAAGTCCAAGGGCCGGGGCGGGGCCGGGGACCGGTTGCACCCGGAGAATGTGGACGCGATCATCTTCGGGCTGGCGTCGAGCCACACGCGGAGCGTGCGGGCCGGGCTGCACACGTACTGGGTGCGCGAGATCGCCGCGGCCGGAGGCGACGCCGTGCCGGAGCCGGACTTCGGCGTGCCGAACCTGGAGGCGCTGAGCCCGTCGTACAAGCTGTACCCGATGGATGAAGTTGCGCAGTTGCGGCCGGCCGCCGCCCAGACCGTCACGGCCGCCAGGCCGGTGGCGTGGGCGCAGGCGGCGTATGCGCCGGTGTGGCGCGAGCAGGGCCGGGGGCTGCACCGCGGGCGGCCGTGGCGGTGGCTGCCGATCCTGGACGCTTACGACGCGGCGGGCCGCAAGCGCGGGGCGCTGGTCTCGCTCCTGATTGGCAACTCGGTGCACCCGGACGCGATGTGGGCCAATGTAGCCGTGGCGGACCCCGCCGAGGCGCTCAGCCCCGCGCTCGGCGCGGTGGTGCTGGACACGATCAACGCGATGGCGCGGGGGTGCTTCCTGCTCGAGGGCGGGGCGGAGTTGTTCAGCTACCAGCCCGGCGAGACCGCGGTGGTCGGCGGGCAGGCGATCAACCTGGGGCGCAAGGCCGCGGGGCTGACGCTGCGGTGCGTCATCAAGGACAGTAGGGGGAAGACGTGCTTCGAGCGGGAGAAGGCGCTGCCCGGCGAGCCGCAGCAGGCGGCGGAGGCGGCGTGGGAATGGCGGCCGACGTTCGACCCGCCCGGCGGCTATGAGATCCAGACGACGCTGTCGGTGGGGGGCGCCGTCGTGGACCGCATCGCGCACCGGATCGAGCCGCTGCGGGTCAAGCCCGCCGGGCCGGAGGAGTTCGTGCGCGTCGCGGGCAGCAATTTCACCCTCGGCGGCAAGCCGTGGTTCTTCAACGGGATCAACTACTGGGGCAACTGGATTGGCGGGTACCCCAGCCTGAACGTCTACCAGCGCGGCTCGTACGACCCGGAGATCATCGAGCGCGACCTGACCTCGCTGCAGGCCATCGGCGTGAACGCCTTGAGCGCCGTGCAGGCGCTGGTGCCGCCGAACCCGGATGACCCGCAGGCCTTCCGGGACCAGCGCGACTTCCTGGATCGGTGCGACCGGCACGGCATGAAGGTGTTCTTCTTCCTGCGCGACGGGCGGCCGTACCATGGTGGCAGCTTCGCCAAGATCAAGGACTACATCACCCGCGCCGGGATCAAGGACCACCCGGCGATCATGTGCTGGGAGCTGGCGTGGGAGCCGATTGACACGCCGTGGCAGGGGCGGATGGCGGCAATGGCGCCGGACTGGAACCGCTGGATTGTCCAGCGCTACGGCTCAACCGCCAACGCCTTCGCCGACTGGGGGTACACGCCGGAGCTTGACGAGCAGGGGCGGGTACCGATCCCGGAGGTCAGCCAGTGTCGGGAGCACGGGGCATGGGACCGGTATGTCGCCGCTTTTCGACGGGCGGACTCGGATCTGATCTCGGCGGCGTACCGGGACATCGCCGAGCCGTTGCGCCAGTGGGACCCGCAGCACCTGGTGTCGTTCCGGGGCGGGGCGTGCGGGATCCCGTGGGCCGACCACTTCGCCCACATCCACAGCGCCGGGGCGGCCAAGCACGTAGACTTCCTGAACCCCGAGGGCTACAACCTGCAGACTAACGGCATCGGCACGCTGACCGAGGCGGACAACGTCCGGCGCGGCGGGCTGGTGACGCTGTTCTTCCGCTTCCTTTCGCGCGAGAAGCCGATCGTGTGGATGGAGTTCGGCTACACCGTCAACGGCATCCACACGCAGTGGCAGCCGGACCTGGTGCACATCAAGCCGGAGCAACTCCAGAAACAGGCCGATGAACTGCGCCACTTCTATGACATGTTCCTGGAGTCCGGGGCGCGCGGGGCGGCGCCGTGGTGGTGGCCGGGCGGCTTCCGGCTCGGCGAGAACAGCGACTTCGGCATCTGCGAGCCTGACGGGACCGAGCGCCCGGCGTGCAAGGTGCTACGGCAACTGTTGCCGCGCTTTGCGCAGGTGCAGCACCCACAGCCCACGGACTTCATCAACCTCGAGTTCGAGAGCCACTACCCGGACTCGTGGCCGCTGTATTCGCAGCAGTATCTTGACCTCGTGAAAGCCGGGAAGACGCCGTACGTGCGGACGGCCGGGACGGGGACGACATCGGCCAACTGTCCGCTCACGGCGGTCGGAGGCGGGGCGTGCAACGGCCACAACCCGCCGCTGCATCTGAACGCGGAGCTCAACCGCCTGGAGATCAAGGTCGGAGACGGGGCATGGCAGCCGGTGGCGGACGGGCAGGCCATCGAGGCGCCGGTGGGGGCGAGGGTGCTGTGCCGGGCGTCGGTGGGGAACGTTGGGGAAGCAAAATGGCTGGCCCCCAACGTCACTGGGGGCCAGCCCGGGGAGGGGTGCATCTTCCTGGCGGGACGCCAGGAATACGGGTGGGCGTTCGCGGCGCCCATCGCGGCCGACACGGCCTACCTGGCGGATGCGTCGGTGCCGCAGTTCGTGCTCATCCCCGCCACGACGGCGGGGGAGCAGCAAGTGTCGTTCGAGATGTCCAGCCGGGGCCGGACGCCCTTCGGCGAACGCCGGACGGTCAGCATCAAGAGCCGCTGAGGGCTACTTGGCCTGCTTGGCGGTCGCGGGCCTGGCGGCCGCTGCCGGCTTCGCCGCGGCTGCGGGCTTGGCGGTCGCTGCCGGCTTGGCGGGCGCCGGCTTGTCGGTCTTCTTGGCGACCGGGCAGGAGCCGTCGCCGCCATGCGTGCAGGACTCGCCGGGCTTCAGGCCGCAGGAGGCGTCTGCGGGGCACTTGCCGGTCGCGGCAGGCTTCTTCGCCGGGTCCGTGGCTCCGGCGCCCTCCTTGGCCGCGATGGCCGCATGGGCCGGGCACGTCGCGCCGGCGTCCTTGGCGGCCTTGTCGTCCTTGGCTCCCGGCGCGGCCGCCGCCCCACAGCCGCCCCCACAACTGCCGCCGCCACAGCTACCGCCGGGCGGGGGTGCAGTGGCCAGCGCCACCGCCCGGGCCTGGCGGTCCTGCCACATCAGCAACGCGCTGTCTATGGCCAGGACTGTGACTACCGCCAGCGGGATGATCCAGAGCCAGGTCCACCTACGGCGCTTCCGCGTCACCACTTGCTCTTCCATGCGGGCCTCCCTATCGTCGGCCATGTCAACCGAACTAGTTGCGTAACTATGTTCGCTAACAACGCTCGGACGGCCTTCCCGGTTCCCGGAGAGGTATGGTTCTTT
>CAZZDO010000153.1:4825-11312 GCA_964653205.1 uncultured Armatimonadia bacterium
CCCCAGCCGCCACCTCGCCGCCTGGGCGTTCGCCTCGCGCATGGCCGTCACCAGCGGCCACTTCACCCGGTCCTGTTCCGTGACGAGTCCAAAGGCGAAGTGCTCGCCGATGACGAGCTTGTCACCGTGCCCCGCGCCCCGGCCGGTGAGCGGCTGGTCGCGGTACAGGAACCAGATCAGGCCAACGCAGTAGGGGTTCGCCGTGGCGTCGCGCATCCAGCTTTCGTACAGCTTCCCGGAGTCGGCCTCGTCCGTGGCGTACGTCCCATAGCGCCCGAAGCCGCGCTGCCCGTCGTAGAAGGCCGGGAAGCTGAACTCGCCGCACAGCGCCGGCTTGTCGGACTGCTGGAGCAGCCCCAGGAGCCGCTCGTCGGCAAACTGCGGGCTGTAGCGGTCGTAGCCGATCACGTCGCAGTGGGGCGTCGTCGCGGCCCAATCCTCGGGGCTTTCCCACCAGCCGGGCACGATCCAGAACCCCAGGTACAGGTGGTTCGGGTCAATCTCCTTGACGGTCTTGTAGACGAACTCGTGGTAGCGCGACTCGTAGAAGAGGCGGAGCTTCTCCACGTCGGCGTCGGGGACTTGGGGTTGGGTGCGCTGCAGGGCCTCCGGGTCGTGGGCGGTCACCTTCCAGGCCTGCGATAGCTTCAGGAGGTCGCCGCCGTACAGTTGCAGCAGGGCATGGTCGAAGAGGGCCTTGCGGGCGGGCGTGGCCGGCGGCAGGCCGATGATCTTGCGCACCTCATCGCGCTTGATGAGTTCGTCGTACTCGTTGCCAAACGACCAGCCGACGACGCGCGGGTCCTGCAGGCGCGGCGTGATCTGCTTGCTCAACTCGTCGCGGAGACGGGCGCAGACGGCCGGGTCGAAGATGTCCGGATGGCCCGCGAGGCTCGGCGTGCCCCAGCGATGCAGGACCGGCGTGCTGGCCAGCGGCACGCCGCAGCCCCACTTGCCGCCCTGCAGGCCGCACGCTTGCAGGCGCTTGAGGCCCCGCGCGGTGGCCTGGTCGGCCCAGCCTTCGCCGTACTTGCGGACGAGGTTGGCCGTGTAGAAGCAGCAGTACTCGGTGCCGTCCTGGAGGCCCCACTGGTTGCGGCTCCACGCGGCGGCGAGCGGGCCGTCGTGGGGCGGCAGCCACTCGTAGAGATACTCCCGGCCGGTGATCGGCGTCGTCTCCCACGTCAACTGCGGCACGGCGCACACGCCGGTGTAGAAGCAGGGGTTGCCGTCGGGCGTGACGAGCCACCACTTGCCGTCGCGCCGCACGACGCGGAAGAAGCCGGTGGGCGGCTCATGCCACGGGGCGTCCTGCAGGCCGCCGTAGGCGTCGAAGCCGGTGAGCGGCGGGAGCTTGGCCAGGCGGGCGTCTTCGTCGGCGATATCCGCCGGCAGTTCGGCCTCGTCTTTCACCTTGCCCGGGAAGTCGGCGGCGCGGGCCTGGCCGAAGCGATCAATGAACGGGGCGTAGGCGCGCAGGTCAGCGCGGCCGAAGCGCAGCGTGAGGTCGAGCGTGACGGTGTCGCCGAGCTTGACCTCAAGGGGGGTGCCGGCAGGACGGCCGCCGCGCTCGAAGAGCTGCAGTGCCACCGACGCCGCGGCCCACGCGCTGAAGTCGAAGTCGTGTTTGGTGGTCTCGACGCCGTCGCGCGTCACGGCCACCTGGGCGCGGCTGACGACGGCCAGCCAGTCGCCCGGATCAGTCGCCCACGAGGGCTGGTTCTTGACCAGGAGCGGACCGGCGAACGGCTGCCACTTGCTCTCCATCGTGATGACGCTCTGGCCGTCGAGGAAGACCTCAGAGCGCTCGGGGCCGAGGACGGCGCGGATGCGGTAGTCGCGGTCGGGCTGGAACGGCGGCTTGTGGCTCACGAAACGCCACTGCTGGCCGTCGGCGAGGCCGAGGATGAGCGGCAGGGAAGCCAACTCGCTGCCCTCAAGGTCGAGGTAGAAGCCGGTCTTGTCGCCCCAACTGTACTGCTCGGCCAGATAGAGGCGGCAGTTGGAGGGGGCGGCGAGGGCGGCGCCGGCGGCGAGGGTCAGCAGCGCGAGGCAGACGGACTTCATGGTGGCACTCCCCGGGTCGAGCTACTGGTAGATCGTTACGCGTGGGACGAGGATGCCGTTGTCGCGGCTCCACAGGCCCACGAAGCCGCCGGGCAGCGGCTCGGGGTCATTGTAGCGGAAGACCGGGCGGCCTTCGAAGTCCATTTCCACGCGGCTGCCCGCCCGCGCTACGCGGATGCGGAACCATTCGTGGTGGATGCCGTAGCCGCCGGGCACGCGGAGATCGGGGGCCTCGGCCACCACGACGCCGTTGCGCAAAAGCTGTGTCTTCGTGCCGCCGTCGCCGCCCAGGATGAAGCTGTAGCCGGTGCGGGGGTTGGCTCCGTCGCCGCAGAGGACGGCGTTCAGGTCGCGGCAGCGGGTCGTCTCCGGGCCGCCGGGGGCCTCCATCTTGATGCCGACGGTGAAGTCGAGCGCGACCTCGCCCGCGACGCGGTGCTTGTTCCACACCGCGAAGTCGCCCGTCCCCCAGCCGGCGAACCACGACCAGCGGTTGTCGCACGCCCAGCGGGAGGCGACGTCCCACGTCCCCGCCGACGAGCGCCAATCCACGGGGGCCACGCCGAAGACGTAATCACGCACCTTGGGGCCGCGCACGACCACACCCTCGACGGGCACGGGTGGGCCGATGACTTCCAGGCCGACCGTCGGCAGCGGCGCGGGGGCTTCGGCGCGCAGGAGGGGAGCCTTGTTCCACAGGACGGTCAGGCGCGTGCCCTGCCTCGCGAGCGCGAGGCGGCCCACGCCAGCCACTTCGACGCGCTTGTCGGCGAGCGGCTTGCCGGGCACTTGCAGGGAGATCGAGACCTGCTTCTCGCCCGGCAGTTGCGTGGCCGTCAGCGTCACCCATTCGGCCTCCGGGGAAGTCGGGGCGGGTGCGAGCACCCAGCGCCGCAGCGCCGGTTCCGTCACGGGCTCGAGGCGCAGGGAGCAGGTCACATCATCATGGAAGTGGCCGCTGTGCCACAGGAGCGAGGGGCGCGCGGGCGAGGCCTCCCAGACAGCGGCGAGGTTGGCCCACGTGAGGCTGTCCTGCGGGCCAAGGGCCGTGGGCAGGTCGGCGGCGGGCGAGCCCTCGTGGCGCGGCGCGATGAGGGGTTCGGCGGCCGGGCGGACCATGACATCATCAAAGCGCGCGGTGGCGTTGCGGACGAGCAGGCCGATGCCGCCGCCATGCAGGTTCGGCACGGCCGCGCGCAGGACGGGCGCATTGTCCACGAGCGCCTCGACCTGACCGTTCTGGACGCGCAACGTGAGGCGGGTCCATTGCGCGGTCGGCAGGCCGCCGGGCTGTTGCGCCAGCACGGTCTCCTGCTGGCCGCGTAGCTGCACGAGTTTGAGCGCCGCCGAGGCGTGCTGGGCCGCATCCGCCACCAGGGCGACGCGGTCGCCGTTCTCCTGCCGCAGGGCGCACAGGCCGATGGCGCCGTCGCCGTCGAGCCGGGCGGCGACGCTGACGGAGTAGTCCTCCCACCAGCTCTCGCCGGTCGTGGCCAGGGCCTCGTCGGTCCCGCTGCCGCGATAGGTGAAGCCGTTGACGGACTGCTCTTCGTGGCCGAGGCCGACGACGCGCCAGAGGCCGCCGGCGGCGGTCCAGGCGCTGGGGTCGCCGGGCTCGCGCATGAAGTCATCATCGAAGTACGGCGGTGCGACGGGCTGCAGGTGGGCCTGCATGAGCGTGGCGCAGCCGTTGGCCACGGCGACGGCCCCGGCGGGAGGGACCGTGGTCTTGGCCTGCAGGAGGTCCTGGTCGCCGAGAGTGACGGACACGGCGCCGTCACGACGGCGGATGAGGAGCGGGACCGGCTGCGCGGGCGGCTGCCAGGCGGCCGAGGCGAGGACGGGGGACTTCACCGAGGCCCCGGCGCGCAGGGTGACGCGGTCGGAGGTGAAGACGAGCCACAGCGCCGGGCGCGTGGGCTTGCCGTCGGGGCCGCACTGCGCGTCGAGCATGACGACCGCAGGCTGAGCGCTGGGGCGCGGCGGCGGGCTGAGTTGCGCGGTGAGGTTGTACGGCCCGTCCGCTGCGTCGTCCAGCAGGCGGAAGCCCGAGGGCAGGTGCGGCGTGCCGGCGGTGGGCTGGCCGGGCAGGCCGCCCGGGGGCGGCGCGGCGCCGGGCGGCTCTTCGGGCTCGGGGGCGCCGGTGGTCAGCCGCGCCACGGTGCCCCCGCCGGACAGGACGTTGATGATGTTCATCAGGAAGGGCTCGGTCGTCGGGCCGCGATGGAAACAGCAGAAGGACAGGGGCGAGCCGGAGTAGACGATCTCGCCCTTACCGAGGGACTGCGTGATGGCCGCCACGCCGTAGGGGTAGGGCGTGCCGCCGCCATCGGGCACGAACTGCGCCAGGACCTTCGCCTCGGGCCTGAGCGGGCGCAGGAACGTCCCCTGCAGATGGAAGGTATCTACCGGCAGGTTGCGGTCCAGGCCGGTCAGGATCGGGTTGTCGCTCGATGAGAGCAGCGTGTCGGCCTGCAGCGGGGTGTTGCCGCCGACGAAGAGCAGGTCCGGGAAGGGGCAGGGCCCGCGCATGCCGGCCCAGACTTCGAGGTAGAGCCGGCCGCCGGCCGCGACCCATTCGCGCAGCGCCGGGTCAAGCTGCCCGCGCGTGGCCACCGGGCACGAGAGAAGCAGCACGTCATATTGCCTCAGCACCGCCGGGTCGGCCAACTCCCACGGGAAGATGCGCTCATGGGGCAGGCCGCGGGTCATCAGCACGCCGTCGAGGCCGTCGGGATAGTCGCCGCCGACGCCGAGGTGCAGCGGCGCGGGAACGGGGAAGGAGGGCGGGGCCGCCGCCGCGAGCGAGACGGTGATGACGGCCGCGAGTACGGCCACGGAGAGCCATTTCATGCAGTGGCACCGAGAGGTGGGAATGACGGTTAGTGACCGCGCGAGGGCGAGGGTTTCCGCGTCTTGGCCGTTGTAGGGCGAAGCGCAGCCGGGGGCCTGTGCCCTGCCCATCCGTTCGAGTGGGTAGAGCGGGCGTCTCGCCCGCGAACGGTCGCCGGGGCGGGCGGGACGCCCGCTCTACCCGTCTACTGGCCGGGCGGGGTGCAAGCCCCCGGCTGCGCTTCGCCCTACAGTACGGCGCTCTCCCCGTGCGCCCAGACTGCCGCACCGCTACTGCGCCAGCGAGGCGCGGATGATCTCCTCGTCGTTGCGGGTGATGAGGTGCCGGTTGGCGTAGGCCGGGTTGACCCAGTTGACCTTGCCCAGCTCCCGCCCGCCCGCGCCGCCCGACGTCGGAGCGATGAGCTGCGTGCGGGAGAGTTCGTGGTAGCCGTCCGGCTGCAAGTCCGCGATGATCAGCTCGCCCCGGTCGTTGTTGATGAAGAACACGTCGCCGTTACGCACCATGAACGCCGTGGCCCAGCGCTTGTTCTCCCGGGTCACGTCGAGCGACTCCCAGACGCGGTGGCCATTGCTCGCGTCGAGGCAGCGGAACTGGCCGCAGCTGCACACGCCGTAGAAGTGGCCGGGGCCCAGCACCGGTGAGCACATCAGGCCGTGCAGGCCCTCGGTTTTCGCTTCGTTCTGGCCGCCGAACTTCCACGCCAGCACGGCCGCGGGCTGGTCGGGGACCAGCATGATGAGCGCGGAGCCGGTGTAGAAGTTGGTGACGAGGAGCCGATGGGCATCGAACGCCGGGGTGGCGCAGCACTGGACGCCGGGGAAGGGGATCTGCCAGTACACCTTCCCGGTCTCGGGGTTCAGGGAGGCGACTTCGCCGGGGGTGTAGCTGATGAGCTGGTCCACCCCGCCGTCGTGGACGATGATCGGCGAGCCGTAGCCGATGTCACCGTTTGTGGGCAGGGCGTGCCAGACTTCCTGGCCGGTGAGCTTGTCCAGGCCGACCAGCCGCGCCTCGGGGCCGCCGGCCCCGGTGATGAGCACGTTGCCATGCACCAGCGGGCTGCCCGCATAGCCCCACGCCGCGATCTTGGCCCCGTACCGCGCCGGCAAGTTGACATGCCACAGCAGGGCCCCGGTCTCCGCCTTGAGGCAATACAGGTCGCCCGCCGCGCCGAGGAAGACTACGCGGTCGCCGTCCACCGTCGGCGTCGTGCGCGGGCCGGTGTTGTAGGCGAACTTGCTGTAGTCCACCGCGGGGTTCTCGTAGGTCCACAGGACCTGGCCGGTCGCTTCGTCGAGGCAGACGACGCGCTCGACGGTGGCGCCGTCGCGCTTGACGGCGTCGCCGACGAACACGCGGCCGCCCGCCACCGCCGGGCCGCCATACCCCGCGCCAATCGGCGCGCGCCACGTGACCTTCAGCCCGTCAGCAGGGAACTGGCGCAGGATGCCCGTCTCGTTCCACGAGGCGGTGCGGTCCTTCCCCAGGAAGCCGGGCCAGTCGTCGGCGGTGGCGAGGGAGCAGGCGATGAGGATGCAGAGCGCGAGGCGGGAGAGGCTGAGG